>NZ_JAKRFV010000001.1:0-344652 GCF_022347945.1 Pseudoalteromonas sp. MM17-2
ACACTGCATCGCAGACATCATTGCCATGTACAGCACAGTCCTCACCTGGGGTCTGCCGCCCTGGATGGTTCTGAGGCCCTTATAGCGACCGCTTTCCCGGTTCATGGGTGCAACACCGACCAGAGATGCGGCCTGTTTGTTGTTAATGTAACCGAGTTCAGGCAGGTTACTTATGATGGACGCAGCAGCGATTTTACCTATGCCGGGCATGCTCTGTAAAATGTCGCTTTTTGCCTGATAGTCAGGACAGCTTGTGATCAGCGCGGCAATTTTATTTTCTATTTTTTCAATCTGATTTTTAAACGCTGTCAGGATAGGTTTGATGGTCATCGCCAGATATTTAGGCATGATGCTCAGGCGGTTCTTTTCCATCGTTTGCATGGTCAGTAGTTGGTTTCGCCGTGTCACCAAGTCACTCATAGCCTGCATGGTCTCTGGCTTGAGTGCTGACAAATTGGGTTGAATGGTTTCGCCGTAATGGGCAATCAACTTGGCATCGAGCTTGTCGGTTTTAGCGCGTTGGCCGATGGCACCGGCAAAGCGTTTTACATGAATCGGGTTGGCGACAACGAAGGGTAAATCAGCCTTCGCGCAGGCAACTATGAAGTTGAACTCAAGTCGTCCTGTGGCCTCAATCACGATACGAACAGGGTTAAATTTCTTCAGTTTGATGATGGCCTCGCGGATCCCTTTACCGTCATTTGAAACGGTAAAATAGATATCCAGCGGGCGAATATAGATGTCGAGTTGGGATTTACCAGTATCGACACCGACGTTTATGTTTTGATCCGTTTTAGTATTCATAATAAGCTAACTCTTGCTTGCACAATGCGGGCTCGAGACCCAGTAGACTATTCGAGTGTGGTGCTTGGAGTCCTATGCGGCGTTCGTTCTTGTTATCGGTCTCTCAACTGAGGAGCCAGCGCTCAATCGAACTGCCGCATGTAAAGCTTAAGTTGCAGCTTAAGCCTGGGTCTCACATTACCCTAAACTGGTTTAAAAGAATAAAAATATGGAGTTATTATCCATACAAGCTGTTCAAGACGGGACTGCTAAAGTTTGGCTCAGTTTCGCTTCGCTACACATTTTAGCCAAACATTATCAGCCCCTTAACAGGGCGTTAGGTGTGAGGAGGTTTCAGTGAAAGTTAGCACCTGGTATGGCTCTGGAATATATGGGGTCAGAGTAGGGTCTAAAAATAGAGAAAACTATTTTGACCCTGCATGGGAAACAATAATCGTAGTTTTAGATGGTCAAGAATATACATTTAAACTAACTGATGGGTTTTGGAATGAGTGCCCAGAATTTAGGGAAAGTAAAGATGAGCCAGTGATTAAAAACTGGCTTTTGAAGTATAGAACATTGAATTGGCCAAATCGCCAGACACCTAAAATGGAGCTAATTCCTATAGAGCCCAAAAAGTTCAAATTAGTGCCGTAATTTCACCTAACAAACGTTTTAACCAAAGGACGCAAAACAGCAGGCTTGCGCTCCTTCGTCGCTAATTTTAGCCTGCTATTTTACGCCGGTTAAGCTAGGCGTTAGGCAGTCAAGGAGGAGTCATGCAAGTCCCGTATCAAGTCGTAGCATATTTCTCGGTTGAACTAGATTCATACAAGTTATTTATAGAAATGTCTGAGCGCAATTGGCTTGAAGAGTTAGAGCGATATACATCATCAATACTTGAAGATCACGAACCAACACTTCATCGGTTTAACTATCGTAATGACTTAAGCGCAAAGTTAAGCGATGATTTTCCTCAATACCAACGAAAATCGTATTTAATTATGTTGGTGTCTATATTTGAGGATTTTATGAATCAATTATGTAGAAGTGTTGAAGCAGATTTAAATATTAAGGCTTCTTTTACTGATTTTACTGGCACAGGTATTGAAAGAGCAAAGCAATACTTATCAAAATTAAGCTCGCTTTCTCTTCCTGTTAGTGGAACAGAATGGAAGCAAATAAAGGATGCTCAAGCCATACGTAATGTTATTGCTCATGCAGCGGGACATATTGATAAAAAGGCTCACTCAAAACAGTTAAATATAATTGATTGTAATGATAATCTAGAGGCAGAACATTATGCCCGTACACATTTAAATATCGACAAAAAATACGTGTTCAACCTTGTTGACGCTATGAAATTATTCACAGATAAGTTACTGGTAGAGTGTGAAAAACTGCCTAACAAGAAAATCAACAAGGACACGTAACAGTTGGCTACGTTTCGCTTCGCTACACATTTTAGCCAACCATTACTTAGCCTGTTATTTAGGCGTTAGTTACTAAGGAAAGTATGAAGTCACTATTAACTCTTATTTTAGGAATTGTAATTGGAGCAATATCTGTTTTTGCTTATTTGCTTTTCTCAAATGACTCTGCGGAAGTATGGGAGTCAAACAGGCACCTTAGCACTCAATCAGGCATAAACTTTCCGGCTGGCACCAAATTTTTTGTTTCAGGATATATGCCCGAAGGTTTCGTTGCACTGACTTTAACCGTAAACGTTGAGGGGCAAGAACTTAGCTCTTTTGAAAAAACAGTTGTGAGTAACTCAAAAAACTTACGTATTCCTGTTTGGGTTCAAAACAGCAACTAACAAGTGCCTAAACCAAGGACGCAAAACAGCAGGCTTGCGCTCCTTCGTCGCTAATTTTAGCCTGCTATTTCGCGCCGATTAGGCAAGCGTTAGCTGCACATGGAGTCCCGAGGTGTTTTTTAAGAAAAAGAGCAAAGAGCAAAGAGCAAAGAGCAAGCTAAAGATCTACAGCCTCTAGGCAAGAAAGCAATATTTTGGGGAGCTAGTGACAGAATGGTTTGTTGCGAGGGCATTGATTGTGAGGTGAACGAGTTTAATGTCACTTCTAACCCTAAACTAAGTGAAATAGGCTACGTTTGCACTCTGGAGATTAGTGCGCCTAATGAATCTCAAGGAGTTCTCATTCATTGCTTTTACAGTGGTCATTGGTCCTTCGCAGTTAGCCCTTCGGACGAAGATTCTGAGGAATTGCCTGCATGGCATATAGAACGTACTTGGGGTAAAACAAACTCTCATTCTGAAACACTTGAAATTTACTGCCCAAACAATTCAAGAGTTGAGGTCATTAGCAGAATAGAGTAAGCGCAGCTAACAAGGCCGTTAAACAAAGGACACAAAACAGCAGGCTGTGCTCCTTCGTCGCAAATTTTAGTCTGCTATTTTGTGCCGTTTACGGCAAGCGTTATATTTCACGGAGGATTTAGTGCAATTCCCAGAACTTGAAACATCGCGTTTAAAGTTATCAGCTTTAAACGATAGTGATGGCAAAGCAGTATTTGAGTTATTTTCTGACCCATTAGTTACTCATTATTATGATCTAGAACCGTTTAGTGAGTTATCACAAGCACTAAAGCTGATCGAGTTTTTTCAATCACGGTTTGAGGAAGGTTCAGGTATCCGCTGGGCAATCCGCTTAAGAGAAACCAACCAACTGATAGGGACTTGCGGCTTTAATTCGTGGAACCCTAGAATGAAAAATGCAGTGCTTGGTTATGACTTGATGCCTAACTTTTGGGGTAATGGTTATACAACTGAGGCTGTCCATAAAATTATCAATGCTGCATTTTCTGGAAAGCTTGCATGTGGTGAGCTTAACCGTATTCAAGGTGATACCGTCCCTGGAAATGATGCTTCAGAATCTGTTTTAAGAAAAATAGGCTTTAAAGAAGAAGGTCTACGACGTCAAAGTGGTTACTGGAAAAATCAGTTTCACGACCTTAAATGCTTTGGGCTTATAAGATCAGAGTTCAGTGAAATATAACAAACGCATCAAAATGGACGTCTAACAGTTGGCTGGCGCTCATTTTTCGCTAATTTTAGCCAACTGTTATCCGCACTTTATGCGGGCGTTATATACCTAGAGGACCGGGTGACTAAGTCAATTTTTGTGATTATTTTAAGCATCTTTTCCTGTTTAGTTTTTGGCGATGCTAGGTATGAAAGTGAATCAAAAAAATTAGCATCGGTTTGGGTAGAAGCAAAGGGTTATGAACCCTCAAGCTTTGTAATAAAATCGAATTGTGATCTAAAAAGTTGCGAAATTTTAGTTTACCCAAAGCAGTTGGATTCAGAAAAGTACAGGTCTTTTAGAGGTTGTCCTATACAGATATGCGTAACATTAACGTACGACATATCGAGCCAAACCATTATAGATATTGTTCACTGGAAGTAGCGGTATATAACAAGCGCATTAATGAATGGACGTCTTAAGCTTGGCTGGCGCTCGTTCCTCGCTAATTTTAGCCAAGCATTTATGCGCCCATTAGTAAGGCGTTATATCCTGGGAGGAAAAGATGCCACGGAAGATGTCTAGAGAAAAAGAATTAGAATTTGAGGAGCTATCTTCATTCTTAGAATTCTATTCAACAAATGTATCTGGCATTCAGAGGGAAGATCCCATCCATCCTTCAAATTGTTTGGTTGAAATCGTCGATAAATTTGGGAAATCAAAAGCTCTCCAAGGCCTCAAATAGGCCATCAACGATACGCTTGAAGAAACTGCTAGCTGGGACTCAAATACTGTAAGTAAATTAGATGAACAATTGCGAGACAACGGTACAATCACTTTATCAACGCTAAGAATCAGATATTGGTCAAAGTACAAATCTATCTTAAAGCGCGGCAAAATAAAAAATGAGACAGAATATTATCTAATCCGAGGGCTTGAATGTGAATTAGATAATGGTATTCCTCAAGAGCAACGGACTTTATTAGCTGATTTGGTAAGGGATTTTGAAGAACGGGTATAACAAACAACTGTAGTCGTTCGCTGGCGCTCACTGGGACAATAACACGTAGGCTCAGTCGCTTCGCTCCAATTTTAACCTGCGTGTTATTGCCCCTAAGTTGGGCGTTAGGTAAATAAATGAGATTCTCGCAACTGATTACACTCGTATTTGCATTAATTATTTCTGAGCAATTAAACGCAACAGAAAACAATACTTTATTCGGTAGCGTCGAGTGCTCTCAATATAATAAAAAGAAAAATGAACCCAATTGGCAATATGGCTATAAAAATTGGTGGGCTGGATACTTAACAGGAACGGGTGTTGTTTTTAAACAAGGTAAGTCACCTGACAAAATGCCAGAAGGTCAAAATTTTATTTTGAGCACCGGTTCATATTGTAACACTAACCCAAGCAGCAATTTAAAAAATGCTATAGATAAGTACATAGCAGACCAAGTTAAAGCTGGGCATGCAACCTTACCTAACAATCAAATGCAGCCGACGCCAAACAACGGCTCGGCCGAGTAGGGCGTTACCTAATAAATACTCTAATGTGTTTTTGTCCAAAATCGAGTGTGTCCGACCGTCTCATCTTTTTCTTCATTAACAGTCACTGAGTATAGAGCTTTATGATTAATGGCTTACAAGCTTCGCGTTATTCGGGGTAGGGTCGTAGATAATCGGGAACAGTTGTTAATCGGCAATAAAAAAGGGCAGATAGTGTATCTGCCCTTTATATTTAGTTACTTATAACTAGTCGTTATAGGCTCTCAACCGCAGTGCGTGGGTCAAGGTATTCCATATCAAATGCTTCAGCGACTTCTTTGTAAGTTACTTTACCTTTGATGACGTTAAGGCCTTCTAGGAAGTGCTCGTCTTCAAGAAGCGCTTGCTTGTAGCCTTTGTTTGCCAGCTTGATGATGTACGGCAATGTCGCGTTGTTAAGCGCGAAAGTTGATGTACGTGGTACTGCACCTGGCATATTCGCTACGCAGTAGTGAACTACGTCATCAACAATGTATGTTGGCTCGTCATGAGTGGTTGGCTTTGAAGTGGCAATACAACCACCTTGGTCGATAGCTACGTCAACAATCGCTGCACCAGGCTTCATTGCTTTGATGTGCTCAGCAGTCACAAGCTTAGGCGCAGCAGCACCTGGGATAAGTACACCACCAATCACTAAGTCAGCATCCAGTACGTGCTTCTCTAGCGCGTCGGCAGTTGAATACACTACTTTTGCAAGCGAGCCAAACTGTGCGTTAAGGCTACGTAGTACATCAACGTTACGGTCTAAAATGGTCACATCAGCGCCTAGGCCGACAGCCATTTGGGCTGCGTTACGGCCAACCATACCACCGCCGATAACCACAACTTTAGCAGGCTCAACACCCGGTACGCCACCAAGCAACATGCCAAGGCCTTGCTTAGACTTTTCAAGTGCCTGAGCACCAGCTTGGATAGACATACGACCCGCCACTTCTGACATTGGCGCAAGTAGCGGTAAACCGCCTTTAGCATCGGTTACGGTCTCGTATGCGATACAGATAGCGCCGCTTTTCACTAGGTCTTCAGTTTGTGGTAAATCGGGCGCTAGGTGAAGGTAAGTAAACAAGATTTGATCTTGGCGTAGCATCGCACGCTCAACAGCTTGCGGCTCTTTTACTTTGATGATCATCTCTGCTTGGGCGAACACATCTGCCGCGTTTGGTAAGATTTTTGCGCCTACTTCGATGTAATCTTCGTCAGTAAAACCAATGCCTAAACCAGCATTCGTTTCAACAATGACTTCGTGACCATGGTTGATAAGTTCACGCGCGCTGGCTGGGATCATACCAACACGGTACTCATGGTTTTTTATCTCTTTTGGTACACCAATAATCATAGTTACTATACCTTTTGTGAACAGGAAAATTTTTCACTATTGTACTTATGCCTAAATAGTGTGTCTCACTGTTTTACATTTTCAGGCCAGTTGAATACACTTAAATCAAAGTAAAATTAGATGAATCCACTTTCATTAACTATGTATACACAACTAGACCGCATCGACCGTAAAATTTTAGTCGAATTGCAACGGGATGGCCGTATTTCCAACGTTGAATTGGCAAAACGAATTGGCCTTAGTGCGACTCCTTGTTTGGAACGCGTGAAAAAACTTGAGCGTGAAGGGTATATTCGTGGTTATAAAGCGGTGGTCGACCCCGCCAAGCTCGGTCAGGCGCTGTTGGTGTATGTGGAGGTGACCATTACCAAAACATCTCCCGATGTGTTTGACGAATTTAACCAAGCGGTAAAAAAGCACGATGAGATTGTGGAATGCCACTTAGTATCAGGGAATTTCGACTTTTTGCTGAAAACACGAGTGACCGATATGTCTGAGTATCGTCAGGTGCTTGGCGACATTTTGCTGAAGCTACCCAATATCAGCGAAAGCCGTACTTATGTGGTGATGGAAGAAGTAAAAGGTGAAGAGGCATTAATTATCCGTCCACAAGTTCCTTAAGGGCCCGTTAATGCTCGTGCCGATTACAATTACTGATTATAAACCCAGTGCATATTCAGCTGAGAATTGATAAGGTAAGAGTAATGCGCTGTAGTATCGAAAGAAAGAATAAGGATAATGGAATATGCGCCTAAATGGTGTCCAAAGACTGCTTGAAACTGGCTTAATAGTCAGCACCGCGCTAGCCATTTTTATTTTGTGTGCGCTGGTGAGTTTTGACCCAGCCGATCCGTCCTGGTCGCAAACAGGTGAGTTTGTCGATGTTAAAAATATCACCGGCACAGCGGGTGCGTGGGTAGCGGATATTTTATTATTTAGTTTTGGTTGGTTGGCGTTTTTAGTTCCCGCAGCCATTCAACTGTTTGGGTATCTCGTTTTTAAACGCCCCCACAGAGTGCTTAGCTTAGATTATGTTACCTTGGCGCTGCGCCTCATCGGCTTAGTGCTGTTCACATTGAGCGCTTGCGCTATTAGCTCCATTAATTTTGACGATATTTTTTATTTTTCTTCCGGTGGGGTAGTGGGGGATGTTATTGCCGGTGCGATGATGCCAGCATTTAATTTCACGGGTACCTCTATCCTATTGTTATGCTTTTTCTTTGCCGGCATGACCTTACTTACAGGTGTTTCTTGGGTTCAATTTGTTGATACCTTGGGCGCGTATGTTATGAAAGCGGCCTTGTTTGTCTGGCAGTGGTTGCAAAGCAAACGTGGGCAATACCAAAGTGAGTTTGCTGAAGCAGAGCAGCGCAGCTTGGCCAATGAGCCAAACCCGCAAGTGGAAGCGACGCAGAGCGCTCACGAGCCAAAGCTAGAAATCCAAAGCGATAACGCCGACACAGAAGTTGAAGCCGATAAAGACAAATCATTGTTAGATAAAGCTGCGGCTATGTTTGCGCCCGAACCTAAAAAAGAGCCTTGGCAGGAACCAAGCAGTGACAGTGATACGCAACCCGCTACTAAAGAGGCGCCTAAACAACATCCGGCATTTGATGATATTGATGCCATGCTCGGCGATGAAATGAATTTTAGCGCCATTGATGATGAGGGCTTTGATACCGTCAGTGCGCTCAACGAGCTAGACCAAGCGCCCACCGAGGCAACCCCAAGTACACAGCCCCAAAATAAAGGGGCAAATACGGCTGATGCATCAGCGCACAAAGAGACCAACAATTCAGTGGCAACAACCACTGTGGCACACAAAAAAGCGCCAACAGCCAAAGAGAAATTCGAGCAGCTATTAGAAGAAAAGCCGCCCATGGAGCCGCTACCTTCGTTGGATTTACTTGATAGGCCGGATAAACAGAAAAACCCCATTTCTGAAGAAGAGCTCGAGGCAGTCTCTCGGTTAGTTGAGAGCAAACTGCAAGATTTTGGCGTGCAAGCGTCGGTTGTTGGGGTTTATCCTGGTCCGGTAGTTACACGCTTTGAACTCGATTTAGCACCGGGTGTAAAAGTTGCGAAAATCTCTGGTTTATCGAAAGACTTGGCGCGCTCGTTATCTGCGGTCAGTGTGCGTGTGGTTGAGGTGATCCCGGGGAAAACCTATGTCGGCCTTGAGCTGCCTAATAAACACCGCGAAATCGTGCGCTTATCAGAAGTGATCAATGCCCCTAAGTTTGAGCAAAATAAATCGCCACTAACCATGGTGTTAGGTAAAGACATTGCCGGGCAACCTGTGGTTGCAGACTTAGCTAAAATGCCGCACTTGTTGGTAGCAGGTACCACCGGCTCGGGTAAGTCAGTGGGCGTTAATGTGATGATTTTAAGCTTGCTATATAAATCGCCACCAGAAGATGTGCGCATGATCATGATCGACCCGAAAATGCTGGAGTTATCGGTGTACGAGGGGATCCCACACCTACTGTGTGAAGTGGTTACTGATATGAAAGAAGCGGCCAATGCACTGCGTTGGTGTGTCGGTGAAATGGAGCGCCGCTATAAACTGATGTCGGCTTTAGGGGTGCGTAACCTGAAGGGCTACAACCAAAAAGTGCTTGATGCTAAAGCCGCAGGGGAACCTATTTTAGATCCTTTGTTCAAAGATACAGATGGCATGGCTGATGGGCCGCAAGAGCTAGACAAGTTACCCAGCATTGTCGTGGTGATTGATGAATTCGCCGATATGATGATGATTGTTGGTAAAAAAGTGGAAGAGCTCATTGCCCGAATCGCACAAAAAGCGCGGGCTGCAGGCATTCATTTGGTATTGGCTACACAGCGTCCATCGGTGGATGTGATCACCGGCCTGATTAAAGCCAATATCCCTACACGTATGGCGTTTCAGGTGTCCTCGAAAATAGACTCGCGCACTATCCTTGACCAACAAGGGGCCGAGCATCTTTTAGGCATGGGTGACATGCTGTATTTGCCACCTGGGACCAGTGTGCCAATCCGTGTTCATGGTGCCTTTGTTGACGACCATGAGGTTCATGCGGTTGTGAGTGATTGGAAAGCCCGAGGTAAACCTGATTATGTGGATGAAATACTCAATGGTGACGCCGTCGAAGACGTGTTGTTGCCAGGGGAAACATCCGAAGATGGCGATGATGAATCAGACCCATTGTATGACGAAGCCTGCGCTTTTGTGATTGAAAGTGGTCGTGTGTCGGTATCAAGTGTACAGCGTAAACTACGTGTTGGTTATAACCGTGCTGCACGATTGGTTGAACAAATGGAGCACTCCGGTTTAGTCAGTTCGCCCGGCCATAATGGCGCCCGCGAAGTGCTAGTTAAGAATAACGCTGGCTAAGGAAGTAATATGAAACAATTTTTATATAGCGCAGTGGCAAGTGCCGCCCTGTTTTCATCAACGGTTTTTGCCGACGACGCACAGATGCTGCAACAACAGCTGCAGGGTTTGGACTCACTCAGCTCGGCTTTTTCACAGCAAGTATTTGACCCGCAGGGGCAGCTGGTGAGTGAAAGTAAAGGCAAGTTGCAACTAGAACAACCACGGAAAATTCGTTGGGAGCAACAACAACCAGACGAAACCTTGTTTGTGTCCAACGGGGTTGATAGCTATTACTTTGACCCTTTCGCCGAGCAAGTGACGGTACTGGATACCTCAAAGCTAATTGATAACACGCCGTTTATTCTGCTCACCACAGAAGATGACGAGCTGTGGCAGCAGTTTAGTATCAAGCAAATCGAAGCCGGCTTTGAGATTACCCCGAAAAATACTGAAGATGCGCAAGTAGAGAAGCTGACGTTGCATTTTGATGAGCAGCAACAAGTTGCGGCGCTTGAGGTGCTTGACCAATCAGGTCAGCGTTCACACTTTCATTTTGATGCGCCCAAGCGCAATGTTGATATTGATGACAGCGTGTTTGAATTTACCATTCCTGAGCACGTGTTTGTTGACGATCAGCGTGCGCCTCAAGCCGAGATAGACCGTGGCGAATAATTTCTCCCTAGATTTTGCCCCCGATGTGCGCCCGTTGGCGGCGCGCATGCGCCCACACACATTGGATCAGTACATCGGCCAAAGCCATATATTAGGCACAGAGCAACCCTTGTACCAAGCCATTAAAAGTGGCCACTGTCACAGCTTAATTTTGTGGGGGCCACCTGGAGTCGGTAAGACCACGCTGGCGCATATTATTGCGCACCACAGTGATGCCCAGTTTTTGGAGTTGTCAGCGGTCAGCGCAGGGGTGAAAGATATCCGTGAGGCCGTTGCCAGTGCCAGCGACTTGCTGCAACAACAAGGCAAACGCAGCTTATTGTTTGTGGATGAAGTACACCGCTTTAATAAGTCGCAGCAAGATGCACTATTGCCGCATGTTGAAAACGGCACCTTCATCTTTATTGGCGCCACCACAGAGAACCCCTCTTTTGCACTGAATAACGCCGTGCTGTCGCGCGCCAGAGTGTACACGCTAAAAAAGCTGTCAGCAGAAGATTTGCAGGCAGTAGTGAATCAGGCCCTGCAACAGGATGACATTCTTCGCCAGCAAGGTGTGATCATCGAGCCCGATAGCCTTGAGCAGTTGTGCCACAGCGCCAATGGCGATGCTCGCAGTGTGCTTAACCTATTGGAAGTGGCGGCAAATCTGGCGCAGCAACACCAAGGCTGTATTAATCAGGCGGTGCTCAAGCAGGTGGCACCGCATATGGTTGCTCAATACGATAAGGGGGGCGATCATTACTACGATTTGATTTCTGCTTTCCATAAATCAGTGCGCGGCTCCGCTCCGGACGCGGCATTGTATTGGTATTGCCGTATTCTTACCGCCGGAGGCGATCCCTTGTATGTGGCGCGGCGGCTACTAGCAATTGCCACCGAAGACATCGGCAATGCAGACCCCAAAGCCATGGAGGTGGCACTGAATGCCTGGGATATCTTTCACCGGGTTGGCCCCAGTGAAGGTGAACGAGCCATAGCTCAAGCCACCTTATACCTAGCCAGTGCGCCGAAAAGTAATGCCGTATATATGGCCTTTAATGAGGCCAAACGTCATGCTAAGGAGACCGCCCATCTCGATGTGCCTTATCACATCCGCAATGCGCCCACGCAATTAATGAAAGAGCAGGGCTTCGGCGAGGATTATCGCTATGCCCACAACGAGCCGGGAGCCTATGCAGCGGGCGAGAACTTCTTTCCCGAGGAGATTGCCGACAGCCGCTATTATCACCCGAGCGATCGCGGTTTAGAAAAACGCATTAGTGATAAGCTTGCTTATTTGCAAGAGCGTGATGCGCAAAGCGACAGGAAGCGCTATGAGCGCTCTTAGTACCTACTTTTTTATTGCCATTGGCGGGGCCTTGGGTGCCTGCGCCCGCTTTGGTATAAGTGAATTAGCACTAAAACTGCTGCCTAAGGGATTCCCTTTTGGCACGCTGGCGGTTAATATTCTCGGTTCATTGTTAATGGGCATATTATATGGCCTGTTGGATCGCGAAATGCTATCGCATCCGCACCGCGTCACACTCGGAGTCGGGTTCTTGGGCGCGCTGACAACATTTTCTACATTTTCCATGGATACGCTGTTGTTGCTTCAGCAAGGGCAGTGGTTGAAAGTGGCGTTAAACGTCCTCCTTAATGTGGGGATGTGTATATTTATGGCTTGGATAGGCCTCATGCTAACAACGCAAAAAGGTTAAAAACTCACATGTTAGACTCAAAGTATCTTCGTCAGGACGTAGAGCAAACAGCAGCCCGTTTAAAGGCACGTGGCTTTGAATTAGACGTAGCGAAACTGGCACAACTCGAAGAACAACGTAAAGCGCTACAGACTAAAACGCAAGAATTACAAAGCGAGCGTAACTCCCGTTCCAAAGCCATTGGTCAAGCGAAGGCGAAGGGTGAAGATATTCAACCTTTATTGGATGCCGTTGCCAACTTAGGTGATGAGCTCGAAAATGCCAAAAAAGAACAAGATGCCGTACTCAATGAATTAAAAGACATTGCCTTAGGCCTACCTAATTTGCCAGCAGAGGATGTTCCAGCAGGCAATGATGAAGACGATAACGTCGAGGTGAGCCGCTGGGGTGAGCCAAAAAGCTATGACTTTGAGGTTAAAGACCACGTTGATTTAGGCGAAGCGCTGGATAAAGGGTTGGATTTTGAAGCCGGGGTGAAGCTCTCGGGTGCCCGCTTTACAGTAATGCGTGGGCAAATCGCGCGCATGCATCGCGCGTTGGTGCAATTTATGCTCGATACGCACACCGATAAAAACGGCTATACCGAAATGTATGTGCCTTATTTAGTGAATAAAGACAGCTTGTTAGGCACAGGTCAGCTACCTAAATTTGCAGAAGACTTATTCCACACAGAGAAACTGGGTGAGCACGATGATGGCTTCAGCCTGATCCCTACCGCTGAAGTGCCACTGACGAACTGTGCGCGTGATGAAATCTTTGAAGAAAAAGAGCTGCCAGTACGAATGACTGCCCATACTCCGTGTTTTCGTAGTGAAGCGGGCAGCTATGGCCGCGATACGCGGGGCTTAATTCGTCAGCACCAGTTCGATAAAGTTGAGTTAGTGCAATTGGTTAAACCTGAAGACTCAATGCAGGCACTGGAAGATCTAACTTCTCATGCCGAGCAAATCTTGCAGGCGCTTGAGTTGCCGTATCGTAAAGTGGTGTTGTGTACCGGCGATATGGGCTTTGGTGCAATGAAAACCTATGACTTAGAAGTGTGGTTGCCAGCACAAGACACCTATCGCGAAATTTCGTCTTGTTCAAATATGGGCGACTTCCAAGCGCGCCGTATGCAAGCGCGTTTCCGCCGCGCCGGCGAGAAAAAACCAGAGCTGTTGCATACACTCAATGGTTCAGGGTTAGCCGTGGGCCGTACGTTAGTGGCTATTTTGGAGAATTACCAACAGGCCGATGGCAGTATTGAAGTGCCACAGGCGCTGCGCCCTTACATGGGTGGGTTAGAGCGTATCAGTGCTGCGTAATTATCAGTAGCTTATTGAAAAGGCCGCATTTTTAGCGGCCTTTTTTGATCGTACCATACGCCTTGACCGTAGCTAATACAAAGCAAGTTACAAGGAGAACGTATGGATTATTCTGCGGTTATTTTGGTGTCATTGGTGTTGTTTGCCTGGATGTTGGTAGCGCAGTGGTTTGTGGCATCAACTGCAAAGGCGAGGGCCGATAACGCCGTGCCTGGAAAAATTGATGATAACCTGTCTCACGACTCATTTATTTTTCGTGCCCACCGAACGTTTCAAAATACATTAGAAAACGCGCCACTTTATATTGTTTGTGCTTTGGTCGGTCTGCACTTGGGGGTGTCAGGGCCCATCTTCGCTATAGCCAGCGCGGTGTTTGTCGCCGCTAGAGTCATTCATATGCTGCTTTACTATGTGATTGCCACCGAATCCAACCCCAGCCCCCGGAGTTATTTCTTCATGATCGGCTGGCTCGCGAATATCGTGATGCTCGTGCTACTCACACTGGAAATCTTATTCTTTTAATCTTGCCAGTGTGGGGTGTATTTAATTGTAAATGCTGTGAGCAGTAGAATCTACGAGCTTGAAGCGGGTGAAATGTTTTAGAGGTAGAGGCATACTGAAAGCGGGTGGGGTGAACTCACTCGCTTTTTTATTAGAACGGTTTGGGGGCAGTGGCAAATTCGAACTAATATAAGCCACTTTTCCTTAGTTACCGGCTTTTAGTCTCTAACCTGTTTTGGGTAGTGCTTTCCTAACACCAGCAAGGGTGTTGTTCCAGCCAATGCGCTCCTTCCAAAGCTTGCCATCTATAAAGACTTTATAGCAATCAATTCGGTTAGTTTTAAACAACACCAGCTTATGTATTGCAGGCTTTCGACTATCGAAATTTATGACTTTCAATCATCTTCTAAGTGTCGTGATATCTGGGGGAAGAAAATAACCTTCTTGTTGTGGAGTGTTATTATTTCGATTAGTGTATGATTTACTGTAATTTTTAAAGCTTTAATAGTTGCTCCATTTATGGGCCACCTCCGACCTTACACGATAGCTTACCTCGTGAGGTCTCACTAATAATCTGTTAGGAGCCACATGAAAGTCAACGGAATTGAGTACAACCTTGTAATGACCAGTGCAAACGACTTTGAGCATTTGAGTTTGGAATGTACGAATGAACAAGGGTTACTGTTAGAAGCTGAATTGGTGAGTTATACCGATAGAAAAGCCAAGATTCATTTCCACAAAAGTCCTTTGCCTTACGAATTAATCGAAGCATTTATTCATAAAGTAAAACAAGAGCTTAAATATGGTAGTAACAAACGTGGCTCCTAACAAGCCAATTTGGTGTTCAGCCAGCAAGCTGGCTTGGGAAAATTACTCGCTGCCACTTCGTGGCAAAACATTCGAAACTTCGCCAAATTGGGGCGTTAGGTAAAGGACTTACCCAAAAAAAGTAGACACCTTCTATAGTTAGAAAAGAGGTGTTTCTATGGTTAGAAAGAAAAGAACCCAGGTCTATACCGAAGAGCTGGCTCTCAAGGCAAGAAATGGCAAGGCATTCCGTTACGGGCGCAGCAGCTATTCAAACTCGAATGTAGAAGGAAATGCGCTTACCCAGCAGTTCAACACCGAGCGTATAAACAGGAAATGGGTATCAGATATCAACTATATCCGTATTCGCGGTAAGTGGCTTTACCTAATCGCTGTGATGGACCTGTTCTCAAGGGCGTTGTCGGTTGGCCATATGGGTAAACTGATTTCCGACGCCTTCAACATGGCACTACTGGTCCGCAGGGAGGTTAAACCGGGTTTGATGCTCCACTCAGATAGATATGTGCAGTGCAGTACCATGCGGTGGCCTATCAGGATTTAGTGCCGCTCCTCGGGCGCGATAATCAACATGAGCCGAAAGAGCAATTGCTGGGATAATGCGGTGATGGAATCGTTTTTCAGCCGCTTCAAAGCTGAGCTGGTTTATGCTGAGAAATTCTACTCGATACAGCATGTTAAATCCTGTATGTTTGAATGCATCGCAATATTTTACCAATCGCAAACGTCGCCACTCAGCGTTGGGTTATCTCAGCCCGCTGGAGTATGAACAACGGTTTGGGAAATAACCTGGGGAAGACCACTCTTTAAAGTAAGGGCTCGCCGTTGAGGAAAGTTTTAGCTGTTTTAATAGTCGCTTATATTGCTTATGGATGGTTTGGCTCTTTTTGGGATAAATCAGAAGGGGCAAATAAGCTAGAAAAATTTAGTAATCTAACCGTTGAAGACATAGTCTCAATCGAAGCGATAAATTCTGATTATATCAATATGACAAATCTAGCATTGAATTCTGCTCAAGCAAAAGAACTATTAATTCATGCTATTGCTAGTGCAGAGCAATCATCAATTGCGAAACCACCTAAACACATCAAACTATATATCAAAATTAAAACAAAGGACGAGAGCATAGGTTTGAACCTTATGGTTCCACTTACGAAGAAAGATGATATGTATTTTTTTGTTGTAGATCGGGTTTATGATGGTGAAAGTTTCACTCAGGATAGTTATGGTCGATTTATAACTAAAGGGCTTTATGATTTTCTAGTTGAGGCAAAGTTAGTAAACGAGAGTTAATGTATGAATCTTATTCCTTAATGTATTCAAACCGAGAAAAAGGGGCCTTGTATGGCCCTTTTTTATTAGTCTGTTCCTATAAACCCACCGGTTTGATGGGCCCACAGTTGGGCGTAGATCCCCCCTTGGGCGATAAGCTCTTGGTGTGTGCCTTGCTCAACAATATGGCCTTTGTCCATCACCACCAAGCGGTCCATTTGCGCTATGGTTGATAAGCGGTGGGCAATGGCAATAACGGTTTTATTTTCCATTAAGGTATCGAGGCTCGCTTGAATCGCTGCTTCTACCTCAGAGTCTAAAGCTGATGTGGCTTCATCGAGCACTAAAATAGGCGCATCTTTTAACAGTACGCGAGCAATCGCGATACGCTGACGCTGCCCACCTGATAGCTTGACGCCGCGCTCACCCACTTGCGCATCCAGCCCTTTGTTGCCATGACTGTCTTCCAGTTCACTAACAAAGTCCCATGCCTCAGCCTTTTTCGCAGCGGCGATGATTTGCTCATCCGTGGCATCGGCTAAGCCATAACCGATATTTTCGCGTACGCTACGATGCAGCAGCGCGGTATCTTGCGACACCATAGCAATATGTTGGCGTAGGCTTTCCTGAGTCACTCGGTTTATCGGCGCATCATCAATACGAATGTGTCCTTGCTCGACATCATAAAAGCGCAGTAAGAGATTAACTAAGGTTGATTTACCGGCGCCAGAGCGACCAACAACCCCCACTTTTTCACCTGCGGCAATGTTTAGAGATAGCCCATCGAGCACCGGCGGGTGTGACGGGGTAATTGGCTTGGCATAATTAAAGGTGATGTTATTAAAGTCAATGCGCCCATGGGTCACCTTCAGCGTGTTGGCATCCTCAGCGTCGGTTATGGTTATGGGTTTCGTTAAGGTGTTCATGCCATCGGCAACGGTGCCGATATTTTCAAACAGGGCGCTGACTTCCCACATGATCCACTGCGCCATGCCGTTAAGGCGAAGTGCTAAACTAACGGCGATGGCAATGGCGCCGACGCTGATTAAACTAATAGACCAAAGGTAAATCGATAACGCCGCAATCACCGCCACCAAGCCGTAGTTAAGCAGCTGCACGCTCACTTGTAACTTAGTGACCAGACGCATTTGCCGATATACCGGGTCTAAAAACAGCTCCATCGATTCACGGGCATATTGCTCCTCCCGCGATGAATGAGAGAAGAGTTTGATAGTGGCGATATTGGTGTAGCTATCAACAATACGGCCTGTCATTTGCGAGCGGGCTTCGGCTTGTTGCTCGGCGACCGCTTTCAGGCGGGGTATAAAATAACGTTGCACTGCAATATAACCTACAAGCCAGCCTAAAATTGGCATCATTAAGCGCCAATCTGCCTGGCCAACAAAGAATAGCATGGCGGAAAAATACACCACAATATACACCGCGACATCAAGTAGCTTGATGACGGTTTCCCTTACCGCCAACGACGTTTGCATCACCTTAGTGGCAATGCGCCCAGCAAAGTCATCGGCATAAAAGCTCACACTTTGGCGCAGTAGGTAACGGTGCGCCAACCAGCGAATGGCCATGGGGTAATTACCGAGCAAGCTTTGATGGAGAACGGCTGAGTGAACAAACACTAAAATAGGCAACAGCACGATAGTGACCAAGCCCATAAACCAAAGCGTATCGGTTTCGGTGCTTAACAGCTGTTCCGGGGTTGTCTGTCCAAGCCAGTCAACGAGTTGACCCATAAAGCTAAATAGCGAAACTTCAACAATGGCTAATAAGGCAGCGCTGATTGACATCACCGCCAGCGGCCCGCCCATGCCTTGGGTGTAATAACGACAAAAAGCCCATAATCCCTTGGGTGGCGCGGTTGTTGTGCGCTCGGGAAAAGGGGCGGTTAACTTCTCGAAAAAGGAAAGCATAGCACCACACATAACTAACTGATTTAAGGCGTCAGTGTAGCGATTTTGCGGCGTAAAACCTAGCGCAACGAGTGTGCTAATTTTGCACCACTGTGGTGACTATGCCGACTCCTAACTACGCGCTTTGTGCTTGCTCATTGAGCTCTGCAAGCATCATTTCGCGCATTTTAAACTTTTGTAATTTCCCGGTGACCGTCATCGGATATTCCTCGACGATACGAATATACTTAGGCACTTTAAAATAGGCGAGTTGATCTTTTAGGTAGGCCCGAATTTGCGGCTCATCGATATCGCGGTTGTCCTTTGCTTTGAGCCACAAACATACTTGCTCGCCAAATTTATCATCGGGGATACCAAAGACCGCCGCATCACTGACAGCGTCGTGCAAATACAGCACTTCTTCTATTTCGCGCGGATAAATGTTCTCGCCACCGCGAATGATCATATCTTTAATTCGGCCAACGATGGTCACGTAACCTTGCTCATCCATGACCCCTAAATCGCCAGAGTGTAGCCAGCCCTCAGCGTCGATAGTGGCGTTAGTTTTCGCTTCATCGCCCCAATAGCCTTGCATCACACAGTAGCCGCGAGCACAAATTTCACCCGGGCTACCAATGGCAGCGATTTGACCGCGTTCATCAATAATTTTAATTTCTGTGTGCGCCATTGCTCGGCCCACGGTTTGCACTTGTTTGTCAATTGGTGCGTCGGTTTGGGTAATATGGTTGATGGGGCTGCACTCGGTTTGGCCGTAACCAATCACCACTTCGCGCATATGAAAATCACTGTGTACTTTGCGCATCAATTCTTGCGGGCAAGTGCTGCCAGCCATGACTCCGGTGCGCAAGGTACTGAGATCGTACTGCTGAAAGTCGGGGTGTTCTAATTGCGCAATAAACATCGTCGGTACGCCATGGAGCGCCGTACAGCGTTCTTGCTCAACGCAACTTAGGGTGCTGACTGCATCGAACGAGGGGGCTGGAAATATCGCGCAGGCGCCGCTGGCCAAACACACTAGATTGCCCAGCACCATGCCGAAGCAATGGTACAAGGGCACCGGAATACACAGTCTGTCTTTGTCGTTAAAGTGCATCGCTTTGGCAACCAGCAAACCATTATTCAAAATATTGCGGTGCGAGAGGGTGGCGCCTTTTGGGTTCCCGGTTGTGCCCGAGGTAAATTGAATATTAATGGCGTCATCGGGTCGAAGTTGCGCTTCAATAACCCGCATTTGCTGGTAGTGCGCATCCTCGCCCAGTTGTTGAACCGCCGCAAATGATGTCATGCCAGCAAAAGGTTGCTCTGAGAGAATAATTACCTGCTCTAGAGTGGGCAGCGCTTGCAGGGTGGTTTTGCTACCGTCTTTTAATTCCGGTGCAAGCTGGTAGATCATGTCAACGTAGTTTGAGGCTTTAAATTGCTCGGCCATCACCAAATACTTTACACCCACGTTGTTAATGGCAAAGGCCAACTCATGAGGGCGATAGGCGGGGTTAATGCACACCATAATGGCGCCAATTTTGGCGCTTGCGAATTGCACTAAGGACCATTCAATATTGTTGGGTGACCAAATGCCAACCCGATCCCCTGGCTGCACACCCAGAGCGAGTAAGCCCGCAGCGAGGCGCTCTATTTCCCGTAAATACTGGCGGTAAGTCCAACGGATCCCTTGATGGCGAACGACAATCGCCTCATTGTCTGGGTGTTTGTCGACAATATAATCAAGATGCTCGGCGATGGTTCGCTCGCTAAGCGGCGTTGAAGATGAGCCGTGGTACTGGCTCAACGTGAAGGGGAGTGATTGTCTTGTTGTTGCGGCATTGACTGCCTCCTTGCCCGGATAGATGTTGTCATTTTAGGTTCTTCAACACCTAATCAAGCATAGAGTGTCGACACTTTCCATTATTTTGAGGTGGTTTCTATTGGAATTAGACTAAAGGTTTAGTTTTTGTCGACATAAAAAAGCGGGCCATGGGCCCGCTAAATCGTCTTGGGGAGAGAAATAATTTAGCTCGTTGCTTCTTGCAGTGCCTTCATTTTATCGTGGCAAATTTGCATGCGTTCACGAAGCTGAGAAAGAACTTGTGCGCACTGAGGTGGCTGCGACTCTTCTAGTGCATCGTCGAACTCTTCAAGCACTTTATCTTCAACCTCTTCAAGGTGCTTGATGTACGTGTGCTCCTCGTTGCTCTTAATCGCGCTCATCACCTTAGTGTAGGTTTTACGTACATCAACCAGGGTGTCTGAGCCGGTTTCAATTTCGCCTTGCTCTTCAATGGCAAAGGGTTGCAAGTCGGTCACCGCTTTGTGCTTTTCATCGATCATGTTTTGGAACACGGTACGTACATCATTGCTATCAATGTTGTCTTTGGCATCGGAGTAAAAATCAATGCCACCCTTTAGTACTTTGATAATGTCTGTGATTTTCTCTGAACGTTGCATTGTCATAATTGTGCTCCTTCAATTTTGAATTCGATTTAATAGGAGCAATGCTTGTGCCAAATCGAGGGAATGCATAAAAAACATTATTAAACAATGTTTTATCTTTATCTTCGAACGCTTGAAATGTGTAAGCCAACGCCTTTTTCATGGGCAACTATGAAAGCTTTTCAATTGCAGGCGGTAAAAACGTCATAGTCGTACAACCAACAAAACGTATTATTTTTTACCTTTCACAATGCGCCAGGTGAAGATGTGCTGCGTAGTAGCTATTATCGGAAAAAGAAGGAAGAAGAATGGATTGTAACGTTGCCCCAAGCACAACCTACCACGAGTGTAATACCCTTACGACAACGCGTCGTAAACGGGGAAAAGGATTTGAATACTTCCATCTTGATAAGGAAAAGATAACCAGTCGTGCTTACTTAAAACGAATGCGAGAGTTGGTTGTGCCTCCTATGTGGCGTGATGTACGTATTAGCGCTTGCCAGTACAGTAAGGTGCAGGCCGTTGGCGTTGATGGCAAAGGAAAGCGACAATACATTTACCACGCCCATTGGCAATTGGCGCAACAGCAAAAAAAATTTGCCAAGTTAGGTGAATTCGCTGCTCAGCTTCCAGATGCGCGAGGGCAATGCTTATCTTTATTGGCAGAACCTGATTGGACGAAAGACAAAGTGTGCGCGCTTGGGTGCGCAATCTTAGACCTTACCGCGATTCGTGTAGGCAATAATAATTATTACAAAGCCAATGAAACTTGCGGGTTAACCACGCTTCGACGCAAGCATGTGGATATTAAAGACGACCATGTACAATTTAGCTTTAAAGGTAAACACGCAAAACACCGAGAGGTGCGCATTGACGATACTGAGCTTGCTGAATTAGTGGCTTCAAGTGCAGAGCAACAAGGGTATAGCTTGCTACGTTATTATCAACAAGGCCAATGGCATGACCTGCAAAGTGATGATATTAACGAATTTATCCACCGTGTTTTTGGCGGCCACTTTAGTGCCAAAGATTATCGTACCTGGGCGGGGACGCGAATGGCGGTACGCTTTGCCCACGTAGCCGCAGAGCAGGTACAGGCGCACCCAAGGCGCAAATTTAAGTCTCAGCTGGTTAAACTCGTTGCCAAACAATTAGGCAATACCGCGAACATTTGCGAACAGTACTATATTCATCCGAAGGTGTTAGAACACCTCAGCGAACACTATGAAAATGAACACCCGTTTGCGCATTTTGATGTGACACCGCGCTCTTTAGCCGGGGAGTTAGACATGGATGAGAGGCATGCGTTAGCGATCATTGCCGGGCGATGACGTAACAGGCCATTTCTGCGGCCTGTTACTGTCGGGGGGATTACTGCTTAGCGTAAGTGCGCAGCATAATATCGACATACGCCGTCATAAAGGCTTGCTCTTGAAACTTCTTGAGTCCCGTATCAGCGAACTCAATAGGTAATGGGTTGCGCTTAAGCTGTTCTTTCATCTCTGTGGCACTAATAATGTGCACATCTAAGTTAGTTATCAGCTGCAGTGCCGCTTCCATTTTAAAGCCAACCGCGCCGCCAGCGAACTTACCTTTATGAGGTCGCGCTTTGATGGCGATAGCATCCACTTGGTAATCTTCCATCAGCTTTTTAAAGTCGCGATGAAACTTTTGGATTTCTTCAGTATCGTTGGCATCGCTTAAAACAAAACGTGTTTGGCGCACATCACGGATGTCAAACACATCATTTTCTTTACTTAGAAGGCATAGTAAAACTTCACTGCCTTTTATTTCTACGCCGCAAGTATGCATAGTCAAATATCACCTTTTTTATCAATGGCATTAGTATATCAGAAGCGCATACAAAATTTGTTAAGAAAATTAGCCGACGAGCCTTGTATTTACCTCTATAGCGCGCCAAAATAGCGCCTTGCTCACGCTGTGTGGGCGGCAGTATCATCGCAATGCTTGTTGGTATAAGCGTTGATTAGACTTATTAAATAGACAAATAAATACACGTGGCGCGGCGTAGGTGTCACCACTGTACAAGGATTAAACATGCCAGTAATTACTCTTCCTGACGGCAGTCAGCGTTCATTTGAAAACCCTGTTTCCACGTTAGACGTAGCACAAGACATCGGCCCAGGCCTTGCCAAAGCGACCATCGCTGGGCGTGTTAACGGTGAGCGTGTTGACGCCTGTGATTTAATCAGCGAAGACGCACGGTTAGAGATCATCACCGCAAAAGATGAAGACGGTTTAGAAATTATCCGTCACTCCTGTGCGCACCTTATCGGCCACGCCATTAAGCAATTGTATCCTGATGCAAAAATGGCCATTGGTCCAACTATCGACAACGGCTTTTATTATGATGTCGATATGGAGCACTCGCTGACGCAAGAAGATTTAGAAGCGCTTGAAAAGCGTATGAAAGAACTTGCGAAAACCAAATACGACGTGGTTAAGAAGACCGTGAGCTGGCAACAGGCCCGCGACACGTTTGAACAACGTGGCGAACCTTATAAAGTTGAAATCTTGGACGAGAATATCGCTAAAGATGACCGTCCTGGTTTATACCACCACGAAGAGTACGTGGATATGTGTCGTGGCCCACACGTACCTAATATGAGCTTTTGTCAGCACTTTAAATTGATGAAAGTAGCAGGTGCATACTGGCGTGGCGACTCTGACAATAAAATGTTGCAGCGTATTTATGGCACCGCATGGGGTGATAAAAAGCAACTTAAAGGCTACTTGCAGCGCTTAGAAGAAGCGGAAAAACGCGATCACCGTAAAATTGGTAAAGCCCTAGATTTATGGCACTGGCAAGAAGAAGCGCCAGGTATGGTGTTTTGGCACAATGATGGTTGGAGCATTTACCGCGAGCTCGAAGAGTTTGTTCGCGAAAAACTGCGCGAATATGACTATGAAGAGGTAAAAGGGCCGCTAATGATGGACCGTGGACTGTGGGAAAAATCAGGCCACTGGGACAAATACGGCGATGCCATGTTCACCACGGAGTCAGAGAAACGTGAGTATGCTATTAAACCAATGAACTGTCCTGGTCACGTGCAGATTTTCAACCAAGGTTTGAAATCTTACCGTGATTTACCTTTGCGTATGGCCGAATTTGGTTGTTGTCACCGTAACGAGCCATCGGGTGCGTTGCACGGTTTGATGCGCGTACGTGGCTTTACTCAAGACGATGCTCATGTTTTCTGCACAGAAGAGCAAATCTTGCAAGAGGTGACGGCGTGTATCGATATGGTTTACGACACTTATTCGACCTTCGGTTTTGAAAAGATTGTTGTAAAGCTTTCTACACGCCCAGAAAAGCGCATCGGTGAAGATGAACTGTGGGATAAAGCCGAGAAAGCCTTGGCGCAAGCATTGAGCGATAAAGACATTGAATTCGAGTACCTACCAGGTGAAGGTGCCTTCTATGGTCCGAAAATTGAATTTACTTTGTATGATTGCTTAGAGCGAGCGTGGCAGTGTGGTACAGTACAGCTAGACTTTATGTTACCAGGACGTCTTGGCGCAACTTATGTGGCTGAGAACAACGAGCGTCGCACTCCGGTGATGATTCACCGCGCTATTCTGGGTTCAATCGAACGCTTTATCGGTATTTTGACCGAAGAATACGCAGGGCTGTTCCCAACCTGGCTTGCTCCTAAGCAGGTGGTGATTATGAATATCACTGACAAACAGTCTGATTATGTGCACGAAGTTGTACAAAAATTGAATAAACTGGGTATTCGCGCCGCAGCCGACTTGAGAAATGAGAAAATTGGCTTTAAAATTCGCGAACATACTTTAAAACGTATTCCTTACTTACTAGTTGTTGGTGACAAAGAAGTAGAGCAGCAAGAAGTGGCAGTAAGAACACGTACAGGTGAAGACCTAGGTAAATTTAAAGTCGATGACTTTATCACTAAAATCACAAATGAAATTAAAACAAGACAGTAATTTGTGATCGAAAGGGTGTATCAAAAAGTATCGAATACACCCTTTTAGTTTTTAATATTCTTGGAGGAACGTACCATTAGAGGCGGAAAAAAGGGCCAACAACAGGTCCAAAAAAATCGTATTAACGAAGATATTACGGCAAAAGAAGTTCGACTAATTGACTTTGAAGGTGAACAAGCAGGCATCGTGTCCCTGAGTGAAGCTCAGTCAATGGCGGATGAGGCGGGTGTCGATCTAGTAGAGATCAGCCCAAATGCTGAACCCCCCGTTTGTAAGGTAATGGACTACGGTAAGTTCCTTTTTGAAAAAAGCAAAGCGCAAAAAGAACAGAAGAAGAAGCAAAAGCAAATTCAGGTTAAGGAAGTTAAGTTCCGCCCTGGTACAGACATTGGTGACTACCAAGTTAAGCTTCGCAATCTAACCAAGTTCTTAGAAGCTGGCGATAAGGCAAAAGTAACGATCCGTTTCCGTGGTCGTGAAATGGCCCACCAAGAAATTGGTATCGAGCTTTTGAATCGCATTAAAGATGATCTGCAAGAGTTGGCACAGGTCGAGTCATTCCCGAAAAAAGTGGAAGGCCGCCAAATGATCATGATGCTAGCGCCGGTGGCTAAAAAATAGTATACTCCGCGCGTTTAACGAATTAGTGCAGGTTTACAAGCCACATGACTTATTTTCTAAGGCAGTGGCACCTGTATCTATCCGGTTGAAGTAGGGCGCTTTTTTAAGCGCTCTCACCGGTTTTGGGAGTAAGTTGGGCCAAAAAAGTGTTTGTGAACTCAAACCGCCTGCTTGCTAAATTTAAGCAATATCAATTGGAGTTATTGCAATGGCTTATAAGCTAAAAACACACCGTGGCGCCGCTAAGCGCTTCAAGAAAACTGCTTCTGGTGGTTTCAAGCGTAAACAAGCGCACCTTCGTCACATTCTGACCAAGAAAACCTCTAAGCGTAAGCTTCACCTACGTCCTAAGCTAATGGTTCACAAGAACGATCACGGCTTAGTTTCTCGTATGTTACCATTCGCTTAATAGGGGTATAGAATAATGGCAAGAGTAAAACGCGGTACTATCGCGCGCGCACGTCACAAGAAAGTTTTAAAGCAAGCTAAAGGTTACTACGGTGCACGTTCACGTGTTTACCGCGTAGCTTTCCAAGCGGTTACTAAAGCGGGTCAATACGCTTACCGTGACCGTCGTGCGAAGAAACGTACTTTCCGTCAACTATGGATTGCACGTATCAACGCAGCAGCTCGTCAAAATGGTTTGTCTTACAGCCGTTTCATCAACGGTCTTAAGAAGACTTCTGTAGAAATCGATCGTAAGATCCTTGCAGATATCGCTGTTTATGACCAAACTGCATTCGCAGCATTAGTAGCTAAAGCGAAAGAAGGTCTTTCAGCTTAATCTACCTGTGTTAGCAGAAGAAAGGAGCCTTTTGGCTCCTTTTTTAATGTCTGAAAATCACGTCTATAGCCATTAGCGCGACTTGGTAAGCACCCAGTCAAGCCAGCTGCTTGGTAAAATACGTTTAAGGAAACCGAATAGATAGGTGGGCGTTGTAACATAGTAACGAGCCTGCGGGCGCTGCGATTCTAACGCATGCACCAAGCGTTTATAAACCGCTTCAGGTCCCAGGGTAAAAGGCTGAGGGCCACTGGTGGATTCCAACCGCCGCTGCTGCGCTAAATAATTATCTCGGTGTGCACTTTTTTCGATATCAATGCCTGAGGTTAAAAATGCGTGCAGTGCGTTATCACGAAAACGCGAACTGATTGGCCCAGGCTCAATCAAAGAGATATATACGCCGGAGCCTTGTAGCTCTAAGCGCAAGGTATCTGTTAATCCCTCCAAAGCAAATTTACTGGCATTATAAGCGCCGCGATAGGGTAAGGTGACTAACCCCAACACCGATGAATTTTGGATGATACGGCCATGACCTTGTTGGCGCATCTTTTGACATACTAATTGAGTAAGGTGATGCCAGCCGAAAACATTGGTTTCAAATTGCCGGCGCAGTGCTGCCACGGGTAAATCTTCCACAGCGCCAGGTTGGCCATAAGCGCCATTATTGAACAAGGCGTCTAGTTTACCGCCGCTAAAAGCCAAGGCATCGGCTAGCCCTTGTTCAATGGAGTCAGTATCGGTGTAATCAAGCTGCACACAGGTGATGCCTTGCTCGTTGAGAGCACGTACGTCGTCTACATTGCGACAACTAGCGATCACTTGGTAACCGCGCTTTTGCAGTTGTTTAGCGCAGTAATAGCCTATACCGCTAGAGCAGCCAGTGATAAGAATGGTTTTCATAATTTGCACTCAGTGCCAACGTCATAGCGAAAAACTACCATTTCGTCGCAATCCTGGCCACCTTTAAAGCCCCCTTGTTATACTCAAATACAGCAAAACAACAACAAAAAGAGCGTATTATGTTTACCAGCTTGTTATTAGCCACGGCCCTAGCCGCTGATGCCCACTTGCCCAAACTGATCTCTTGGCAAGGCCAAAGCGAAGCGTTGATGCAGCAACAAGGCGTGTTAACCACGGCGTTTGAACACTCTGGGGGAATGATCTCTCCCGACTATCAAGCGACGATGGCCTATTTAAAGCGTTTACAACAGGCTAACCCGACGCAGTTCAGCCTAGTTAAAATAGGCCAAAGTGACGCTGGCCGTGATATCAATATGCTGGTTGCCAGCGAGCAAGGAAATAATAGCGCGGCGCACATTGCTAATAGCGACAAACCCACGTTATTGATTCAAGCAGGTATTCACAGTGGTGAAATTGACGGTAAAGACGCAGGCTTTATGTTGTTACGAGACATTGCCACCGGTAAGCGATTGGATATCTTAAAAAGCGTTAACCTACTGTTTATACCGATTTTAAACGTCGACGGTCACGAGCGTGCCAGTGCCTATAATCGCATCAACCAGCGCGGTCCTGCTGTTATGGGTTTTCGAACCAATGGTCAAAACCTCAACTTAAACCGTGATTTCACTAAGCTTGATACCCCAGGTGTGCGCGCATTAGCTGAGGTTGTTAATCAGTATCAACCCAGTTTGTACCTCGATATTCATGTTACCGATGGCGCCGATTACCAATACGATATTACCTATGGCTATGCGCCAACGTTCGCCAGCGCCACACCAAAAGTGACAGCCGCGATGGATCAATGGATTGCGCCTGTTATTGACCAGAAACTTGAAAAAATGGGCCATATTCCAGGGCCTTTAGTGTTCGTCATGGATAAAATGGATTTTGCTAAAGGTCTTGCTGGGTGGGTAGCTGGACCTCGCTATTCAAATGGTTGGGGCGAGTTACGCCATTTACCCACCATTTTGGTAGAAAACCATTCGCTTAAGCCCTATAAACAACGGGTATTGGGGACTTATGTGCTCATTGACGGCGCTATCACGGCCTTGACCCGCCATGGTGATGATATAAACGCGGCCGTGGCACAGTCTAAAGCGCAGCAGCAAGAACGCCTCGTAGTCGAACGCAGCTATGCCAAAGAGCCTGATACCATTGCCTTTAAGGGGATTGCCTATGATTACTATGAAAGCACTGCCACGGGTGCTAAAGAAGTACGTTATTTAGGCAAGCCTAAGCATTACGATGCGTTACCCATATTCTGGCAAAAGGAGGTAAAAACCGAGGTTGATGTGCCCAAGGCTTTCTATATTCCACGCCAATATGCTGATGTGATCGCGACCTTAAAAACGCAGGGGGTTGAAATAGAGGCTGTTACAGCAGACATCGAGTTGCCATTGGCACAAGCACGTATTGTTAATCATCAATTTGCTCAAGCACCATTTGAGGGGCGCTTTCGCGTTAGTGCAGAGTTTGATTACAGCACGGCGAAAACGATAATAAATCAGCAGTGGCTGAAGGTTAGCACGACACAACCCTTAGGGCTTTTGGCTACACATATGCTGCACCCAGAGGCGCCAGACTCATTGTTCCAGTGGGGCTTCTTCCACAGTGTTTTTCAGCGCACTGAATATGTTGAGAACTATGCACTCGCTCCATATGCGCAGCAAATGCTTGAGTCAAACCCGGATATCGCCGAGCGTTACAACGCCAAACTTGAAGATGAAGACTTTGCAAACGACAGTGATGCTCGCAGAGCTTGGCTTTATACGCAAACACCGTATTATGATCAACATTATTTGCACTACCCAATATTAATGCAGTTTTAACTTATGAAAATTACCACCATTCCTGTTACACCCTTTATGCAAAATTGCCGCATATTGCAATGCGCACAAAGTGCTCAGGCCGCTATTATCGACCCCGGTGGCGATAGTGATAAAATTATCCGTGCATTAACACAGCGCGGCATTGAGCCTAGTGTAATTTGGTTAACTCATGGCCATTTAGATCATGTTGGTGCAGCGGATACATTGCGCAAACATTACCAAATCGACATTGTTGGGCCGCAACGAGATGAGCAATTTTGGTTTGATGCCTTGGCGCAGCAGGCTCAGATGTTTGGCTTTGCGCCGCAAGTGCCTTTTTTGCCCGACACCTGGCTCGAGCATGGGCAAACAATAAGTTTAGGTGAGCAGCAATTTGAAGTACGCCATTGCCCAGGACATACGCCAGGGCACGTGATTTTTGTTTGTCATAGTCATAAGCTTGCCGTTGTTGGCGATGTGATTTTTAAAGGTTCAATAGGGCGGACGGACTTTCCTAAAGGCGATGGCCCAACATTAATCGCTTCTATCAAACGAGAAGTGCTTAGCCTAGATGACGACTATCGATTGCTTAGCGGTCATGGTGAAGAGACCTCGGTAGGGCAAGAGCGCCATAAAAACCCGTTTATTAGCGGAAAATTCGGTTAAAAAGTACAGACGAAAACCCTTGCGTTATGTATAATTTTACCTAATTCACAATTAAAAAAGAAAAATCAATGTCATTAAACCAAGTTGACCGTCAGATCTTGGCATTGCTGCAACAGGATGCCAGTTTATCGACCGCCGAAATAGCCGATCAAGTCGGCCTTTCCCAATCACCATGTTGGCGCCGTATTGCACGTCTTGAGCAGGAGGGCTATATCAAAGGCAAAGTGGCCTTGCTAGATGAAAAGCAGCTAGGCTTCGATATGCTGGTATACGCCCATGTACGTTTGTCTAACCACGGCCGAGACCAGCTCGCAGATTTTGAAAAGCTGATTATGAGCTATGATGAAGTCACAGAATGCTACACTATGGCGGGTACCATGGACTTTATGCTGCGTATTATCTCCAAAGGTATTGAAGGCTATGAACAGTTTGTTCGCGACCACTTATTAAGCCTTCCCTATGTGCAAGAAGTACATTCGAATGTGACTATGACCTGTGTTAAGCGCTCCACCGCACTGCCACTGTAAAAGTGGCAGTAAGCCTGCCTTCAGCTTTTTACTCAATTGTTAATTTCTCGGTATTTTGCTAGACTCTGCGGCCTTTTCGAAGAGCTCTGCCTAACGTACACGAGGAATGAATGTTTAACTTATTAAGCAAAGCCCCAAGCTCTGCTAAAAACGATATATTGTCTGGATTGACGGTGGCCCTAGCGCTGGTACCCGAAGCCGTTGCCTTTGCTTTTGTAGCCCAAGTAGACCCTCTGGTTGGTTTATACGCTGCCTTTATTGTTGGCTTAATAACTTCTTTATTAGGCGGTCGCCCGGGCATGATATCTGGCGCCACCGGTGCCCTTGCTGTTGTCATGACCTCCCTCGTCGTGACCCACGGGGTAGAGTACCTGTTTGCCACGGTGGTGTTGATGGGCATACTGCAAATTCTCGCTGGGGTCTTTAAACTTGGTAAGTTTATTCGTATGGTGCCGCACCCTGTGATGTTGGGGTTTGTAAACGGCTTGGCCATTGTTATCTTTCTCGCTCAACTTGGCCAATTTAAAGTACTTGGCGACGATGGCCAAATGCAGTGGATGCAAGGCGAGATGATGGCTACCATGCTGGGTCTGGTTGCTTTGACCATGGCTATCATTCACTTTTTACCAAAACTAACCACTGCTATTCCTTCAAGTTTGGCAGCGATTGTCGTGGTGACGGGTTTAGTTTTAGGGTTAGATTTAGAAGCCCGCACGGTTATCGACTTTGTTAAAGATATGACTGGTGATGCCAGCGCCACAATCGCCGGTGGTTTGCCTGAATTCCATATTCCTCAAGTGCCGCTCAACTGGGAAACATTCCAAATCATCCTGCCATACGCCGTGATTCTTTCCGCCATTGGTCTGATCGAGTCGTTACTGACGCTTACGCTAATTGACGAAATCACAGACACCCGTGGTCAAAGTAATAAAGAATGCATGGGCCAGGGCGCAGCTAACTTAACTTGTGGTTTCTTTGGCGCGATGGGTGGCTGTGCCATGATTGGCCAATCAATGATTAATATCAACTCAGGTGGCCGCAGTCGTTTATCTGGTGTGACAGCTGCTCTGATGCTTCTGGCCTTCATTTTGTTTGCCGCAAGCTATATTGAGATGGTGCCTCTGGCGGCACTGGTTGGCGTTATGTTTATGGTGGTTATAGGCACTTTTGAATGGTCAAGTTTCCGCATTATGCGCAAAGTACCTAAATCTGACGCCTTCGTTATCTTTTTGGTCAGTGCCGTAACTGTGGCCACAGACTTAGCCATTGCGGTCTGCGTGGGTATTATTGTCTCTGCGCTAGTGTTTGCTTGGCAGCATGCTAAACATATTTACACCGAAAGCTACATTGATGAAGAAGGGTCAAAAGTATATGAGTTACATGGACCTTTGTTCTTTGGCTCAGTGAAAAACTTTATTGAGTTATTTGATGTTAAGAATGACCCTAAAGATGTCATTGTAGAGTTCAAGCATAGCCGAGTTGCCGATCACAGTGCCATTGAAGCTATAGATAACCTCGCTGAGAAATACACCAAGCAAGGTAAAACCTTACACCTACGTCATGTTAGCCCTGACTGTAAGCAACTACTGCATAAAGCGCGCGATTTAGTCGAGATCAATGTTATTGAAGACCCCAAATACCGGGTTGCTTCCGATAAACTCGGATAACATTTAATAACAGGCCAGCGTCATGCTGGTCTTTTTATTCAGGCACAATTAACGTTTTCGCCCTAAACTGGATAGCATTATTTGCTAATGGGTAAAAACATGAAAAAGCTTATTTCTCTAATACTTACATCAGGCATCGCATTCGGCGCTCATGCCGCCAGTATCCCTGATGAACCTCACGTTCAAGTTACTGGTGTAGGGGAAGTGTGGGCCACTCCCGACAAGGTCACGTTAAATGTCAGTGTCAATGAACACAGTAAGGATGTTGTCGCGGCAAAGAAAGCGGCCGATGACAAACTTGCGGCCATGATTCTGGCGTTAAAAGAGCAGGGCGTTGCCAGCAAAGACATCCACGCTAGCCAACTGAATGTGCGCAGCAAAACGCGTTACAACCGCGATACTCAAACCAACGAGTTTGACGGTTATGAAGTCAGTCGTAACCTCAGCATTATTTTGCGCAATATTGATAGCTATGCGCAAACTCTGCAAGGCCTTATTCAGCAAGGAGCAAATCAAGTAGGGCAGTCGCAATTTGGTTTAACCAATCATGATGAGCTTTTTAGCCAAGCGCAGCAAAAAGCATTCAAAGATGCAAACGCCAAAGCTAGTACCTACGCAGAAGGTTTCAACGCCCGCATTGAAAAGGTTTATAGTATCAGCGCCCAACAAGATTACGCGCGCCCAATGCCGCAGGTCGAGGCCATGATGGTACGAGCTGATAGCGCCGGTAGCGCGAAAGTGGAAGATGCTTATGACATCGGTGAAATCAAAGTCACTGCGAAGGTCAACGCAGTGTTTTTGCTCGAGGACTAAGGGTATAGAAATTATCATGATGTAGTCATGATATCGAAACGACCTCTCCAACTGCCGGCGGCTAAACGCATTTTGTTTACCGTCGGCACTTTTCTTTTTACTCCAAGCCCTGTAAGTTCTTACTCAAATTTTGATTTGTTAAGGGGTTAGGGTGATAGTCTCAATTTACGCTGCAATTTTAGCGCTGGTTTACGTGCAGTTGAGTATGTATGTTGTTAAAGCACGGCGCAAAGCTCAACAATCCATAGGTACAGGCGAAGATGAAGGCTTAATACGCGCTATTCGCGCACACGGAAACTTCATTGAGTATGTGCCATTTGCACTGATTTTACTTTTCCTCAATGAGTATCAAGGCTTAGCGAGTCATTATTGTCACCTATTTGGTGCCGCCTTAGTATTAGGGCGGTTGCTGCACGCAAGCAATATCGCCCAAAGCAATGAGCAGCTGAAGATTCGCGTGGTGAGCATGGTGCTGACATTCTCTGTCATCGTTTTATTGGCGATTAGCTTACTGCTCGATGCGACGTTAGGGCTTTATTTATAAAGCCTTGATTATTTTGTTATTTTAACCTAACGAAAATGGCTATTTCTTTTTCTCAAAATCACCATGGGTAGGGATCGGGTTGCATTTTTTTTGCAGCTCGGTTTTACCCACATTCTCTGGCTTGTCTAAGCTATAAAAGGTCATACGATAACTTTGCTCAACCTCACCAGAGCAGTTTGCTTGCTCTAGCATAGCTTGTTCAAATGACTGCTGTTGTTCAGGGGATGCGCAGCCTGCCAGTGCTGCTGTTAAGATGATGATTGCGTACTTCATTGACTTCTCCTTAATGCCACACTGTTAAAATTTTGAGTATACGTACGGTAACTCAGGTAATTTTTATATTCAAAGCGTTCGTTTGCAACGCAAAAAGTGTAACGATTTAAAACAAGCGCCGACAAAGTCTGAGGAATTATAGCTAAACCTTTTCCTTAATGATTGTTAGGGGATTGATTCAACTCGGCAGTCCAAGGGCTATTCAACAAATCCCAGACACCGCAGTTAACACCACGCCACGACAAACATTCAAGTGTGATGGGCGCCAGTACTGTAGCCAAATGAGATCACGAGAAGAAGCTGTGTTTTTCATTCGAAACTGTCCGAATACAAAAATGGATGGTGATAACGATGGCAATCCTTGTGAGAGTGACTCAAGGTTTTAAAAGGTAAATGCCTAGCTATAAGCCTCTAACGACGAATCGTAATGAACGCTTTGCTCTGTACGAGAGTGAGATTGATGGGTTCAAAGCGAAAGAGGCTTGTTTGTGTCATACATTAACTAGACGATTGATGTTGGTTAAATAGGTTTAAACCTTATTTAACATAATCTAATTTATAGGTGGTTTCTATAATAACCAGATAACTATCATAGAAACCGATACTAAAAGTCCAATACTAGACGGTATCGGACATTTTAGAGTGATTACGGCTTTTAGTATGTTGTGATAAGTGTTGTTCATTTACCAATTTATACAATTTCCTAGTTAGTTACTGCGCTTTAGTCTATGGTTGTATTGAGCAATATGCGCTTATCGCATAGTATTAGTAACCAAACCACGAATAAAAAGACGTATTATGGAGTTTGTTCGCCCTTTGGAGCCGATTCTGATCATTGATGATGATCAGTCCATGCGAAGTTCTTTGACCACCATCCTCACCGAGCTGGGTTACGACCAAGTCGCGGTTGCTACAGATGTCGCAGAGGCCAAACCGCTGTTATCACAACTGGAGCCAGAGGTGATATTTGTGGATATAGCGCTCCCAGACACTGATGGTTGCGACGTCGTCAGTTACCTAAAAGATTTACACCCCCACAGTCGAATTATCCTTTGCGCTGATCATAACTCCCAGGAAAACGTAGAACATAGCTGGGAATTCGGTGCGCAAGAATACATTAGCAAACCATTCAACGCGAATAAGGTTGATATGGTTATGAAGCGTTTAGAACTAAATTAATAAGCCCCCTTATGCAAGAACAATTAAAACAGCTGACCCTAGGCCTAGCTGATGTTATTTATGGCAAAGAACAGCAAATAAAGTTAGCTCTGTGTGCAATGTTAGCGCGCGGCCATTTATTATTAGAAGATCTTCCAGGTATGGGTAAAACAACCCTGTCGCATGGTTTGGCACAAGCCCTGGGGATGAGTTATCAACGTATTCAATTTACCAGTGATTTGTTACCAGCAGATATTCTGGGTGCAAGCATTTTTAACACTCAAGAGCAGCGCTTCTCGTTTCATAAAGGTCCGGTATTTAGCCAAGTAGTACTCGCCGACGAAATAAACCGCGCGGGCCCTAAAACACAGAGTGCGTTGCTTGAGGCCATGGAAGAAGGCTGTGTCAGTATCGACTCTGAACGATATACGCTCCCTACTCCATTTTTTGTGGTTGCAACGCAAAACCCACAGCATCAATCCGGCACCTTTCCATTGCCAGAGTCACAGCTAGACCGGTTCTTTATGCGCTTAAGCTTAGGATTCCCCCCAGCCGATGCCGAAAAACAACTCATTCGTGGCCATATTCCTCAGCGTGATAAAGCAATTGATGCCATTATCAGTGCCGAGCAGTTACAAGCCATGCAGGCCAATGTTGATAAGGTCACTATAGCCAATACCGTGGTTGATTATATCTTGTCACTCGTGACTCACACCCGTCATGATAAAGATATCAGTCATCCTTTATCTCCTCGTGCCAGCATCGCGCTCGCCCAAGGTGCACGGGCTTGGGCATTTATGGAAGGCCGTGACTTTGTTATGCCAGAAGATGTGCAAGCTGTGTTCGCCAGTATTTGTGAGCATCGTATAAATCCGCATGACGTTTACAGTCAAGGCTCTGTATGCAGCGATATTCTCGCTCGCGTCAAGGTTCCGCTTTAGTATGCTCACAACAATGCAACAGGGGTGGTTGTCCATACGAACGCGAATAGAATCCCTACTGCTGCGTGATAAACACGAAAAAAAGCACCTGACACTGGGTCACAGTACGTTATATGTGCTGCCATCTAAGCTGGGCTTGGGATTTTTACTTATTGCCGTGTTGAACTTTATCTTGGCCGCCAATTATCAGAATAACCTAGTGCAAGTTGTCTCTTATTTGATGTTGGTGTTGGTATTGATGTCGTTAATTCAGGCCTATACCAACTTAAAGGGCCTCGAGGTCAAATTTAATAATATTAGTGATGTTTTTGCGAACCAAACACCTGTATTGAATATTACTGTGTGCAATAACTCGCGTACCAGCTATGGCGTTAAACTAACGTGGCAAGGTCAATGCAAGGAAGTTGAACGCGTTAGCCAAGATGCCCAGGTTGTGCTTGTAAGCGGCCGTAAATGTTCCCGTGGTAAGTATCCAGCAACACGACTCCAGATTTCAACGGGGTTCCCATTTGGCCTCGCTAAAGTATGGAGCTATCTAGAGCCACATGCCCATTACTTTGTTTATCCATCTGCACACGCGCACAATACTGCACTGACCTATGAGGCCAGTGAAAATCAAGGTGAAGTGAACGCGCTTAAGCCGCAGTCAGGAAATGAAGAGTTTTATGCCTTGAATGAATATAAACAGGGCGCTGACTACCGTCGCATTTCTTGGAAACACTTTGCAAAGCGTGAGCAGTTGTTAGTGAAAGAGTTTGTATCCTATCAAGATGCGCAATATATGCTCGACTACGCATCACTACAAGGCAGTGTTGAGCAACGCCTGAGTGCAATGGCCTATTCCATCGAGCAGGCGAAAAGCACCCAAACAAAGCTTGCGCTGCGTATTGGCAGTACTCAGTTTGATGCTGATAACAGCCCCTCCCATTATACTAATGCATTGCGTGCACTGGCTTTATTTAAAAATGGAGAGAAGTGATGCTGTCTTTTGTTAGCACGGTGCTCAGTGTCATCTACATCGGTATTTTCACGTTAATAGGCGCAGAACTCCCTTCCTTAATGCTGAGCCTGTTGTTGTTACTGTGTCTTTGGAATTTGTTACTGGCAAACAAGTCATTGACTCGCCCAGGTGCACTGGCTACTAACTTATTGGCAGCGGCTTGTTTAGGTGTGCTGTTTGTGTCGGTCAGCTATGATGAAAGTGTCCTACTGTTCGTGTCAATGCTGTTACAGGCAGCAATATTAAAGCTCTTACAAGCGAAAACGCCCAAGCAGCTATCGACTGTCATTGTGCTTACCTTCTTTTCATTATCGACTGTGTTCCTTTATCAACAGTCTTTATATAGCTCAATATTAGTGGCCATATTTTACGTTTGTTTGTTGGCATCTTTAGCCGCCTTACATGGTGCTCGCACGCCCAAACGAGCCTACTTTCAAGCCTTTGGCTCGTTCGCTATGGCAATCCCCATTGCTGCGTTGTTGTTGTTATTTATTCCTAAAGTGCCTGCATTTTGGAAACTTCCTGGCGCTGGCGGCGCTAAAACAGGCCTTAATGAACGTATAGACCCGTTCAATATTACCAATCTGGCGAAATCCGATGACTTGGTGTTTCGTGCTGAGTTTCCAGGGCAACTTCCTGCGCCCCCCTATTATTGGCGAGCGCTTAATCATGAAGAATTCGACGGCAAAGCATGGATAAAAGCGCAGCGCCCTCCTCGCCCTCCTCGCCCTCGTACAGATATAGACTGGCAGAGCTATAGCGCTCAGGCCACTCTGTACTTAGAAAGCTCCGCAAACCGCTGGCTATATGCATTGCAAGACAGTGTTAGCCCGAGTCAAAAAGTAGAGAATTTACGAGGCGGTTTACTTAAGCGCAAAGAGTCAGCAGCATCGAGCTTTCAATACCCATTGCTTTACCGACCGGTGCAAGCAAGGGTCCTGACTAATTACCAATCACGTCTTAACCGCCTACTGCCAACTGATGGGAATCCGCAGGCAAGAGCGTTAGCCCGGCAGTTGAGTCAAAGTACAAACACTGCAAACCAGTTTGCTAGCCGGCTGATGGGCTTTTATGAACAACAAGGCTTTAGCTACACGTTGACTCCAACGCCGATCACCGATGACAATTCACTTGATGTCTTTCTCACCCAAACTAAGCGAGGCTTTTGTGGCCATTATGCCAGTACAAGTGCATTTATAATGCGTGCTGCCGGGATCCCCGCACGTGTGGTATCAGGGTATTTGGGAGGAGAGCAAAGTGAACAGGGTAATTACCTGCGTGTATATCAGTATGATGCCCACGCCTGGGTTGAGTATTATGATGGCAATCAATGGCAGCGTTTTGATGCAACCAGTGTGGTCGCGCCAGAGCGATTAAATGGCTCGCTCTCTCAAGTTCAAGAGCTGCAACAAGAGTTTATGGATAACCTTGATGTCGGCTTATTGCAGTTCAGCCACATAGAGGCATTGAACTGGTTGCGATTGACATTGGAAGAGCTCGATTACAGCTGGACAAAGTGGGTGCTTGGTTTTGATCAACAAAAACAAAAAAGTGTGCTTAAAGATTTACTCGGTAATCAAATAGCACAGTACAGTATGGTGTTGGCCCTTTGCGTGGTTGCACTTGTTCTGCTTGGGTTATTGTTATTAGGTAGTCGCAAACAACAGCAGTCAATGAGCTTCAGCGCTAAATGGCTGAATAAGCTGTTTTTATATGCAGATAAACAGGCACTGCTTAGCACGCAAAATAGCACACCCAAGCAAAAGCTGGCACAATTAGCAACTCATTGCCCCAGTGCGGCAACGCCACTTGCACGTATAGAGCAGCTTTATACATTGGCCGCTTATAAGCAACGCCCGCTCACTAAAGCACAGAAAAAAGACCTTGTAAAACAGGTAAAAAAAGCAATAAAAATAATAGGCTAGAATATGAATTCGGTATTAATTGGCGTCATTTTGATGCTTGCACTCACCCTGTTACGAGTGAACGTAATCGTTGCGATGACTGTCGCAGCTGTGACCAGCGGATTAATCGCTGGACTACCTTTAAAAACAACGGTAGAAGCGTTCAATAATGGCCTCTCAGGCGGCGCTGAAATTGCCCTCAGTTATGCTATGCTCGGCGCCTTTGCAGTGGCTATCTCGAAATCTGGCCTCACCTCTTTACTCGCTCGTCGACTATTGAAAATGATGGGGCAAGAGCATATTTCTTCGCGGTTTTTATCTTTTGCGGTGCTTTCAGTGATTCTTTTTTGCTCTTTGGCATCACAAAACCTCATTCCTGTACATATCGCTTTTATTCCTATACTCATTCCACCGCTGTTAGGTATCACTAATGGCTTAAAGTTAGACCGCCGCGCCCTCGCCTGCACACTCACCTTCGGCTTAGCTACGGCTTATATGGTGTTACCTTATGGCTTTGGGGGCATTTATCTATACAACATTTTGCATTTAAATTTGGTTGAGAATGGCTTATCAATCGACAAAACCAGCGTTCCTTTAGCTATGGTGATCCCGGCACTGGGCATGGTTTTCGGCTTATGTGTTGCGCTTTTTATCAGTTATCGCAAAAACCGCAGCTATAACAATGTTTCGCTCGCTACAGAAGAGACTGGGAATGCAATAGCCCACCCATCAAAGGTCTTAGCCATAGGCTCTGTGGCAATCGTGCTGTCACTCGCAGCTCAATTTCTGAGTCAATCGATGATTCTCGGTGGTCTTGTTGGGGTGATTGTGTTTACTGTGTTTGGCATTGTTAAGTGGCATGAAAATCAAGACGTGTTCTCCAAAGGTGTGGCGATGATGGCGATGATCGGCTTCATCATGATTTCAGCGCAAGGATTTGCTGAAGTTATGAAAGCCACCGGTCATGTTGACTCACTCGTTGCCAGTGCCGCAGATATGATTCAGGGCAACAAACCATTAGCGGCGGCGCTTATTCTATTAGTAGGACTACTCATTACCATGGGGATCGGCAGCTCATTTTCTACAGTTCCAATTATTGCAGCACTTTTCGTCCCTTTGTGTTTGCAACTGGGGTTCTCCCCAATGGCCACGGCTGCATTAGTAGGCACAGCGGGTGCCCTGGGTGATGCAGGTTCACCGGCGTCAGATTCAACACTCGGGCCTACTTCAGGATTGAATGTCGACGGCCAACATGACCACATATGGGATACCGTGGTACCAACCTTCTTACATTTTAATATTCCACTAGTTTTGTTTGGGTGGCTAGCGGCCCTTGTGCTATAAAGGGGACAGATTTTAGCCAATTAGTACCCACACAAGGAGGTGAGATGTTCAAGCAACTAACATTACTCAGTGTTATTTGTGCCACGTTAACTGGCTGCGGCGGCAGCGATAATGCAACTTCAACACCGATAGAGCCAGCCCCTGAACCTGAGCCCACACCTTCAGGTATTACCTTTACAGATGCGGGGCTGTCGGGCGAGCGCATTAATCACTTGGTTCATTTCAACGATGCTATTTATGCCGGGACTGATACCGGCTTATTTAAATCCAGCAATGATACGTTTACTCAGTGGCAGAAAGTAGCCACGACCTCAGCCCCTATCAGTGCCATGTGTGCAAACAGCACCGAGCTTTTCTATGCCACTCGCCCAGCCCAACGCTCGACACTGACGAAAGTGTCGATGAACGAAGAGCTAAGTCATATTGAGCATCGTTTTGCCCCAAGTGAAAGTGAACACATCTACGCACTCTATTGCACTGAATCAGCCTTATATGGGACCGGGAACCTAGTGCTTTCGGCCTCCTATGATGATGGAGTAAGTTGGCAAGCGCTGGCAGGAGAATATGGGTATGCGGCTACCGGCATGACGGCCTCTATGCACAAAAGCGGCAATATGCTGTGGTACGGTGGCCAAGGTGCAATCGAAAACCCAATATTACGTCGCGTAGATTTAGAGAACCTTGCACAGCAGGAATACCACGACTTGTTTCCTGCCCCGAGCACAATTAAAGCGATTAAGACCACTTCTCAGGAGGAGATAATTATCAGTGGTGAAGGTGGCTTAATGAAAAGTGCCGACCAAGGCGAAACGTGGACACAAATCTACCGAGATGAACAGGTACCCTATCGTTTCTATTTTGATTTTATCTATACAGGAAATACTCACACGCTAATTAGTGCTGGATGGAACAAGAGTCAAAAACGTGCCCCCCAGCCTCTTTATGTCGACGTAAGTGATAATGGTGGTGAGCAATGGCAGCGCTTTCACTATGATAAAAGTGCTGACTATCATGGCGGCGTATTAAGCCTATTGCCACTGAGCAGCGATGAGCAGTCCGTTTCATTCCTATTGGGGTTAGACATGGGCGGCGTTGTGAAAGCCGAATATTACTACCCTTCACAGTGATGCTACGGTATGTCAAAATCAAATATTGTATGATGTGTTCACTTGCTGATGAAATAAAGGCCGCGATGCTGCGGCCTAACAAATAAGAATTTATTTAAAACCGTTGAGCATGCGTTCGCACACTACAGGCGTTGGCCTGTGATTGTCATCCACAGCAACAAAGGTAAAGCTGCCACGAATCGCTAAATGCTTGTCATCGCGGTGCATGGTTTCAAGAAATATCTCCACATCCACTTTTAAGCTGGTATTGCCCACATGGACTACGCGAGAAACCAATTCAGCAAATGTGCCCGCTGGTATTGCTTCTTTAAAATCAACACGGTCGGACGAAATTGTCACTAATGGTTTGCGACAAAAACGGGTTGCTGCAATAAATGCCGCTTCATCCATCCATGCCAGTGCATCGCCACCAAATAAGGTATTATGATGGTTGGTACGCCCAGGAAACACGGTTTTAGTCACCGATGTTTCCGAATCTTCTATGCGCTGTGCAACAACGGCTTCTTTATCTAACTTACTGCTCATTCGTATTAACTTCACTCGCTAATGTATCAATCATAAGTAATTGTGGATCCAATCGTTCATTAAACCAATTGAAACGCCAATCTAAATGGGGGCCAGTTACCCGGCCAGTAGCCCCTATTTGCCCTATCACATCGCCGGTTTTCACGGTATCCCCCACATCAACCAACACCTTGTGCATGTGAATATAAGTGGAAGTAATACCATAACCATGGTCTAAAATGACGGTGCCACCGGAATAATAAAGCTCAGGATGCGCCATCACAACTTCACCACTAATTGGTGCGTAGATAGGTGTACCAGTCTTGTTAGCGATGTCGAGACCAAAGTGTGGCCGTTTAGGGGTACCGTTAAAGTAACGCTGGCTGCCATACACACCGGAAATTCGACCCACTGCAGGACGATATACCGGTTCAAGGAACGCCGTGCGTTCACTGTTGTTAGCACGCGCTTGGCGAACCAGTTTTGCATCGTTACGGATGCGCGCTAAAACCTTTTCAGGCGGGGCGACATATTTACTTGCCACACCTTCTATTTTATCTATCTGATACTCGCGCTCAGCAATGCTGAAATCAAGTTGATGCCATTGCTCATCTTGGCTTTGCCACTTTAATTGCTGATCAGTTTGTGCATCACGGCCGAAGCCAAAAACAAAATAGCCATCTTTGCTAAGTTTAAGCTCGCGCTCAGCAAAAACGACCTTTTTAGCATCTTGTAGCTGTCCTATAACCATACCACCTTGGGTCAACTGACCTTTAATCAATGGGGTCGGCAGCTCTTGGGCTTCGCCATTAATGGGCGCACACAATGATGCCCCTAGGATCAAGGCGGTGATTGCCATACGTTTAAGCATAACCAATCGCTCCTTTGCCTACACCTTCATAGGCGCGAACCTCTACTTGCTTATCCGGGTGAGCTTGCTTAATTTGCTTGGCCATATAATCGGCGATACATTCTACTGTGGTATCACAAGGCAGTACCTCAGTACGCTTTGCACTGATTGCCAATTCAAACTCACCTTGATTAGCATGGTAACGGCTACAGATGTCTCCCGGTGCTGCGCTTATATCTTGTAAGTGTGCAGCCTCCACAACATCCTCTTCGCTGACCAAGTAAATATCAGCCCAACGCTGCGCCCACTGCTTTTGCACACTGGGCATGGCCATACCATCTAGCCAAACGCCTAACGTTGAGCGGTGGCCATGAACAATTCGCTGGCAGTTGCCGTCGTGTTTTTTTAGGCCATGAGAATAGTGATAATAAAAGCTCTGATGCTGCTCACCACGCAACGTCAAAGTAATACCTTTGACGTTCTCTGGCAGCTGAGGAGTGATTTCTGCGACTAAATACTCGGTCACTACTTGTTCATTAATACTCGGTGCGTCAATCAAGCAAACCGCTTGCTTTGGGCCGCTCATGGCGAAATGGTGTTCGTTGTTATCACCAAAGTTACTCTCCAGCGTCACTTTGTCATCGCCCTGAAGGATATCGATATTGGCTTTAGTGGGTACCGCTAGGGTGTGGTCAACACTGCTATCAATAATGCCCTTGATTTGTTTTTTCACTAAACCAAAATCAAGCAACATGGATTCATCGTTTAAATCGCCGTCTAAAGTCAAATCAACAATCCAACTCTCACCAACCGGGCCGCGCTGGGGGCAAAAAAAGGAGAAATCAATCACAGTTAAGTCGTTGACGAAGAGCGTCATACACTGTCCTTGCATGCAGTTGAGAAGATGTCGCAATTATACAAGGGATGAAGTAAAAATGCTGCCTGAATTTGAATCCTTGGTGATAAATCCAACATTGCTACATGGCAATAACCAAGTAGTCACACTACAGACACAAAAATGGCGTAAAAATAACATCCTAAAGCACTGTTCAGAGTTGTTTAGCGTACAAGTGTACGCTAAAGTAGCTGGCAAATTTTCGACAATAAAGTGTGTTATGGAACAAAAAAATAGCTACTCCAAAGAAGACTTGGTTTCATGTGGCCAAGGTGAAATGTTCGGCGAAGGTAACTGCCGCTTGCCTATCGATAACATGTTGATGATGGACCGTATCACCTCAATCACTGATGATGGTGGGCAATACGGTAAAGGCGAAATTGTCGCTGAACTCGATATTAACCCCGACCTATGGTTTTTTGATTGTCACTTTAAAGGCGATCCGGTGATGCCCGGCTGCCTTGGCCTCGATGCAATGTGGCAGATCGTTGGCTTTTTCCTTGGTTGGTCAGGCGGCCCTGGCTTAGGGCGCGCCCTAGGTGTAGGTGAAGTAAAATTCACCGGACAAATTTTGCCTACAGCTAAAAAAGTAACTTACCGTGTCCAGATGAAACGCGTGATTAAGCGTAAATTATTCATGGGTATGGCCGATGGCACAGTGGAAGTAGACGGCCGCGTTATTTATGAAGCTAAAGATCTAAAAGTGGGTTTATTCCAAGATACCAGCGCTTTCTAAATGTAGACGCTAGAGACGAAAAACGCCGCGTAATTGCGGCGTTCTTTTATTCCTTTGCTCTTTACACTTTATACATAGAGCGGTCTTCGACGGCTTCACGCCACCCTCCGAGCCATTGTGATCGTGGATCTATTTGTTGGTAGGGGCAATGTTCTTTTGAACGGCCTGCCATGCCTGCTTTATAACCTTGAGAATGTGCACGTTCTAGACGATCACGCTTTTGTCTCTTCATAGGTAAGTCCTCACCATTATAGTTTTGATACGTTGTAGTGAATCGGTCATCTACATTTAATGGATAGTTAATAAAACTGTCACTTGCAATCAACAAATTTAACCTTTGCCTATTGACAAACCCTAACTGGCTGAGCGCGGATTAAATTTAGTTTTGAAAAATTTCAGTGGTCGTACCTCGCGTTCGCCGACCTTTTTATTGGACTATTTTTACGTGGATTTTAGCGCGCGCTTAAATGATCAAACACGCGCTTAACGCTTGTAAATAAAGACAGTGGTTTCGCTAAAAAAGTTCCTGCCCTTAGTTCTAATCTGCCGTCTATTGACCTTAAATTCAACCCTTAATTTGACACAAATTTGCCATAATTTATGTCCATGAATAACATTAACTCTAAGTTCAACATCACGCTGGCTTTGTTATGTGCTTAGTCATGCACAGTGCACGTGATTACTGGATCAATTATGTTTTTTAGGATTTTTTGCCAGGAAGTCTTCGCTCTGCATGGCGCACAATTCGAACTCTCGCGTGTTTTTGTAAGGGAGTTTCATAAAACCCGCAACACCTATGCCGTCAATGGCCATCGCGTATTGCATAATCTCGTCAAGTAGTTGGCTAAACCGCACTTCTTGGCTGGCATCCAATAACCGATAATAATGGTGTATTTTCAAACGTTGGGGCAAAGATTCAAAAATGATGCATCCGGTGTGATGTATTTTATTAAGCTCAAATACGCATTGAATGATTTTCTTGGGAAGCTGTAGCTGCTCATCCGGGTCTTTACCATCTTCAAAATAAGAATGCGGCCTCAGCATCTCAGTACCGGGTATATTAATAACGTCATAATGCAATTGTGGCAGTTGCTCGAACTTAAAGGCACCAGTGGCATCACGCTCAAGTTGAATTGTCTGTCGGGCATCGAATAGACAACATTTAAACAACCCTTTTTGGGTGATCCCTTGCGCCAACTTCACGGTGTTATCTACCGCATCTTGGAATGAAGGCTCTAATGACTCGTCATACAAAATTAAGCTTGATTCAACAAACAGTGATGACTGCTTCCAGTGAAAGCTCAAACCGCCCACAACGGGGTACTTGGCCAAGCGGCTGATCGCTGCCAAAAACGCTTTTTCAGTATCACCGGTATCAAATAAAAATTCTCGGTAATAGCGCTCCAATTGCGCATCATTAACATCAACCAACCGCTGTTGACTGTCTGCCTGACGCAAAAACTGCTTACGCGAGCTATATACTACCGTATCGGGCAAAGTCGCTACCTGCGCCTTCCAAACTGGGATTAGTGCTTTATCTCGGATCACCGGATTATCAGGCACATAGGCGCGGGCCATCGTCGGCATATTACGCATAAAATAGTCGCCGCCGGCGTCGCGCGTTGCTTTGTCTTTACTGAGCATGGCATCAATCACCCGGGCAAATTCCTTGGGCAACCCCAGCGATGCAGCAGGTATCACTTGCGCACCAAAACGACACGACTGCGCTGACGCCAGCGCGTACAACGTTGACGCCACCCCCTGCTCGTCAAAACGCGGAGACGATTGCGCCCCAGACATTTGCTCATCACCAATAAAGTAGACATCCCCCATGCGCGCGTTGGTATTGGTTACATCCGCAGACATTAAGTCCATCACATTTGCGGCAATGGGCTGCCCATTGGCATCCAGCTGCGCATAAACAGAGCTCCCCCAATCAACCAATGACAAGGTTTTGCTGCGCTCATCCCAGACCAAATTGGAAGGCTTAATATCCCCATGAACAACCGGCATGGGAGTGATCCCCCCTCGGTAGTTTCGTAATACATGTAATAACTGATGGAGCTGCAGCGCTAAATCGAGAAGTTGCTTGGCAGTAAACTTGCCTTGGCGAATAGATAATTGCTCTAAGTCTTCACCCTCAGCTCGCGCCATCATCAATATGCCTTGCTTTTTTACCCGCTCAAAGGCATAAAATTGCGGGATCATCGGGTGATCAAAACGTGAAAGCATATAGGCTTCGTCTTCGAGCCTATCGCGCACTGATTGCGCTAAGGTAATACGAGAGAATTTAAACACCCAGTGTTGTTGACTATCATCAATACCTGCGAACACAAAACCAAATGCGCCGGAGCCAATTAACTCAACATTTTTATAGCCCAGCATGGTGAGCTGTTTAATGCATATATTCAGCCATTGCTTATGCTTTTTAGCATCGCGATGGGAGAGCAAATAAATAGATTGCTCTTCATTAATATAAAAATTGGTGATTGCCCGCTGCGCCAAGCTTGCCTCTGAGTGTTATCTGCTAACTAATTGCTAAGTTTACGCTTTTTGTTACATATTCGACAACATAAAGCACCACTTTGCGCGCCTAAAATGCTTGTCCTAAAAACGGCAATAACGTATTCTTTTACGCTTTGAACGACAACGAAAGGGAATTCCCATGAAAAAAGTACTAATCGGCGGTGCTGTTGCCGCTGCTGTGGCGGCAGGCCTTTATTATTCAAACCAAGGTGCTGGCGGCGGCGCGAGTATGGCTGAGCTAGATTATGTGCCTGCTGATACTGTCTTTTTTACTTCACAGTTAAAACCGTTTCCATATAAGCAATACGCACAGTTGTTGCCATCTGACATGATGTCCAGCGGCACCGACGAAGAGCTCACCCAAGCTATCGAACATGCAAAGGCTCAAGGAAACGTTAACGCCGTATTCTTCTTCGAACTACTAAACCAGTACGAGCGTAGCGTACGCGATGGCAGTTATACGCAAACGTGGGGCATTGGTAATGACCTACGCTACCTAGGGTACGCTATTGGTTTAATGCCAGTAATGCGCGCTGAGCTCGAACAACCGCAAAACTTTATCAATACGCTGAAAAAAGCAGCGGACAACGCGGGCGTGAGCTACGCTGATGAATCATTGAATTCGCAGTCTTACACCCGCTTTACCCTTGCACTTGATGACAGCAGCTCCGTGGCGATTATCGCTGCGATTAAAGATAATTGGCTAACAGTGACCCTAGATAGTGAATTCAACAATCAAGATGACCTTGCCCTAGCCCTTGCTACTGAAAAAGCACAAACAAGTTTAAACAGCTCCAACCGTGTTAATGACTACATCAATAAATATCAGTGGGACGGCAGCTCGATTAGCTATGTTAACTTTGAAGCATTAGCTTCAGCAGCAGTCGCTGACAAACCTTCACGTTTAAGCAGTATGCTTGATGCCATACTTACGAAAATGGGCCAAGCACAAGCAATGCAAGCCTTGCGTACCCCTGGTTGTAAAGCCGACATTCCAGCTATTGCAGCGAAATGGCCTGCTATCGTCTCTGGCACATCAAATGTCAAAGTCAGTGACAGCAGCGCCGACTTTGATGCGGATATTGTCATTGAAAGCACGGACAAAGATATTTTGGGCGCGTTACAAACTGTTCGCGGCTTTATTCCAAGTCACGTGACCAATAAAGACGATGGCTTATTTAGCGTCGGTTACGGTATCGATGTGGGTAAACTTGCACCACTTGCTAATACCGTTTGGAGCGCATTTACGCAGGCTGAGTTTACCTGTGAGCCGCTAATGATGGCACAACAGCAAGCGAAGCAATCAAACCCAATGGCTATGGCTATGGCCACCGGCATGGCTGCCGGAGTAAAAGGGATCAGCATTAGCGTACAAAATGTGGTGATGGATTTCAGTGGCTATACCCCACAAGTAAGTGATATTGATGCGTTAGTCACGCTTAGCGCCGATGATCCAACAACACTCATAAACACCGCAAAAGGGTTGGTGCCGCAGCTAGCACAAATTGAAATCCCTAGTGATGGCACGCCTATTTCGATGAATGAAATTATGCCTGTGCCTGCCAGCGGCAACGTCGATGCTCAATTGGCTATAAACGGTCAGCACATCACCGTATACAATGGTGAAAAATCAACAGCGCTCGCTGCTGACATGAGTTCACAAGCAGTAGATGCCAACGGTGTATTAGGCATGAGCCTGCAATTTGCACCGATGATGGATATTGTTCTTGAAGCAGCCGCCAGCACAGGTGAAGAATTGCCACCTGAAATCCACTCGTTGGCTAAACAAAACATGAAGCTATCATTGACAACAGATATCACCGACAACGGCATTGAGATGAAATCTGAAACCAATATCAGCAAAAGTAAATAACCACTAAAAAGGGCGCTAACAGCGCCCTTTGTTTTATTTAGCTTGCCAATACTACAAGCGAATACCGCCGTCTATCTCGACCACGCGACCGGTAAAGAAATCATTTTCGAAGATGTACTTCGCCGTATGCGCGATTTCTTCTGCTTCACCTAAACGGCCCACCGGCTTCATTTTAACAAGACGCTCTTTCGCTTCAGGCTTCATTGCATCGGTCATTTTGGTGCGGATCACGCCAGGTGCAATGGCGCCCACACGAATACCATAACGACCAAGCTCTTTAGCCCAGCTTGTGGTCATGGCCACTACACCCGCTTTAGCTGCTGAGTAGTTAGTTTGCCCCATGTTTCCGGAACGAGCCACGCTGGACATATTAATAATCACCCCGCCCTCGGCGTGCTCCACCATGTGCACGGCGGCTTCGCGCCCGCACAAGAACACCCCGGTCAGGTTGACATCAATGACCGATTGAAATTGGCTTAGTGACATTTTATCGACCACCTTGCCCTCTTTCGCCTTGATAAATAAGCCATCACGCAAGATGCCGGCATTGTTTATCAAGCCGTGGATAGCACCAAAGTCTTTCGCTATAGCAGCGAATGTCTGCTCAACTTCTTGTTCAACGCTGACATTGCAGATATAGCCTTGGATTTTGGCATCGGCGAGCGTGCTGTGAGTTTTTAGCTGTGCTATCGCCTCGTCTAATAAAGCGCTGTCCATATCAATCAGCGCCAAATGTGCACCGGCTTTCGCCGCCATAGCGGCCATCGATAATCCCAAACCTTGGGCTCCACCGGTGACGACGACTACTTTATTGTTTAATTCCATGATTACTTCTTCTCGAATAAATTGAATATAGCACTGAAGTCTTGCGCCCCTGCCCCTTGGTTTTGTAGCAGGGTGTACAAGTTTTTGCTGAGCGCCCCTAAAGGGGTAGCCGAGCCAGAATTCTGCGCGGCTTCCAGTGCTAAGCCCAAATCTTTGGCCATTAAATCGACCATAAAACCGGGCTGATAATTATTGCTTGATGGCGCGTTTTCCAGTACCCCAGGGCAAGGATTGTACAATTCTAACGTCCAGTTCCGCCCCGAGCTATTGACCATGATATCCGACAGCACTTTGGGGTCTAAGCCGTGATTAATGCCCATTTGCAGCGCTTCACTGGTCCCTGCCATTAAAATACTCAGCAGCATGTTATTGCAGATTTTTGCAACCTGACCGGCGCCAATATCGCCAGCATGGAAGATATTTTTCCCCATATCTTCTAGGACCGGTTGCACGGCATTAAAGTGAGTCTTAGCGCCACCAACAATAAAGGTCAAGGTACCGGCGCTGGCTCCAGCGACCCCGCCCGAGACGGGCGCATCGACAAAGGCAATGCCCTTATCGGCTAAGGCTTGTCCGACTTCAGTGGCACTGGCCGCATCAATGGTTGAACAGTCAATCACTACGGTGTCACTGGCTAAATGATGGATTAAACCATCGTCTGCCAAGTATAACGACTTAACATGCTTTGCAGCTGGCAACATGGAGATCACAAACTGTGCGCCGTGAGTGACCTCATCAGCGGTAGTACCTGCATGCGCGCCTTCATCGGCAAGGTCGTTGACCACCTGCTTGTTTAAATCAAAGACACTCACCGAGTGGCCGGCCTTAATTAGGTTACGCGCCATAGGCGCACCCATATTACCTAAACCAATAAATCCTATCTTTGCCATGCTGCCTCCTAGACTAGGGTTTCAAGTGGGTGTTCACGCCACTGGCGATTAAAAAAGCGCTCAATTACCGACTCAGGTACCTCTTGCAAACTGGGGTATTGCCACTGCGGACTCATGTCTTTGTCTATCAGCAATGCGCGCACCCCTTCTTGAAACTCACCCACTTCACAGCATGTCACCGACATACCCAGCTCCATTTTGAAGCAGGCTTTGAGTGATAGCCCTTGAGCACGCTTAAGTTGTTCAAATACCAGATGAGCACTTAGCGGACATCCATGCTTAAGCGTTTTTACGGCTTTAGCTAACCATTTATCATCACTTTCTATACCCGTAAGGTAGTTTACCTTACCTGCTAAATCGCTGTACTCGCTCATACGATTTATGGTGTTCAAATGAGTGCGCAGGCCACCTTTTTCCATGGTTTTTGACTCACCATCAAACTTCTTCAAAAGTTGAGTGAGCTTATCATGATTGAGTGCAGCTACTTTGCCCCAACTTTGCTCGCACAAGGTTGCCAGCAAAGCGGTAAACTTATTGCTATCGATACTGTGATCGGCAAGGGCAGCGAAGCGCGCATCATCGGCATTCATCAATGCCCCGGTCAGGCCTAAGAACAAGCCAATGTTGTCCGGTGCTTTTTGCAAAAAGTAGCTCGCGCCTACATCTGGGTATAAGCCAATGGTGATCTCTGGCATTGCAAGCTTTGAGCGCTCAGTAACCACCCGATGACTTGCGCCAGCCATTAGGCCCATACCGCCGCCCATGATAATGCCATCGCCCCACACAACAATCGGTTTGTTGTAACAGTGGATGGCATAATCAAGACGATATTCCTCACTGAAAAAGGTCTGCCCATAGTCTGCAGGCTCCCCTGTAGCCATAGCGCTGTGCAAGCTGACGACATCACCACCAGCACAAAACGCTTTATCGCCCATCCCCTTAAGAACTACAAAGGCTAACTCATCGTCATCGGCCCAATGCTTCAATTGCTTATCAAGCAAGCGAATCATATTCAAGTTCAGCGCGTTGAGAGCCTTAGGGACATTGAGTGTTGCCAATCCAATTTTAGAACCGTTGCTGCACTGAGCCAGTTCAAAGACAACTTCGGCGTCTTGATTATTTAACGGGATAAGTTCGTCCATTAGCCATTCACCCACTTCGCTTTACGCTTTTCTAGAAACGCGTTAACGCCTTCGGTTTGGTCTTGGGTGTCGAATAGCTTCACGAATAACTCGCGCTCAAGTGGCAAAGCGCTGCGAATATCGCCATGACGACCCTGTTGAATAAGGGTTTTACAATAGCTGACCGCGACTGGGCTTTGCTCACCTACCTGCTCAGCGAGGGCAAGAGCTTTATCTAAGCTTTCACCGCTGCCAACGACCTCTTCAATTAAGCCTATGCTATGCGCTTTGTCCGCTTTAATACGCTCACCACACAAAATCATGCGCTTAGCCCAACCTTCACCAACTAAGAGCGCCAAATTTTGAGTGCCACCAGCACACGGAAGCAGACCCACTTTTGCCTCAGGTAAGGCCATCTGCGCTTGCTCTTCGGCGATGCGAATATCACAGGCTAAGGCCACTTCCAAGCCTCCGCCCATAGCAAAACCATTGATGGCAGCAATAGACACACCACGAAAATCGCTTAAGGTTTCAAAGGCGGCGCCAAATACTTGTGACATTTGTGCAGCAACCCCTTTATCGCCACTGGCAAACACATTTAAATCGGCCCCAGCAGAGAAAAACTTCTCTCCTTCACCGGTAAGCACCAAGGCAAAAATGTCCTTGTCGGCGTTTAGGGCTTCAACCTGCTCTTTAAGTGCTGTCAGTGTCTCTTTCGTCCACGTATTAGCCGGTGGGTTGCTCATTGTTAAAATGGCGGTGTGGCCACGTTTTTCCAACTTTATTTGTGCTGAGGACATAATGACTCCTTATAGAATTTCGCTGACGTGATCGGCCAAAATACGGCGCGCAATGATCACTCGCATTATTTCGTTAGTGCCTTCTAAAATTTGATGTACACGCACATCACGAAGGTGGCGCTCCAATGGGTATTCTTTGATATAGCCATAACCGCCATGAATTTGCAGTGCGTCATCGCACACCTTTACGCCCACATCGGTGGCAAAGCGTTTAGCCATTGCGCAGTAAGTGGTTTTTTCACTGTCATTGTTATCGAGCTTAAACGCCGCTAAGCGGATCATTTGTCGGGCCGCCACCAGTTCGGTGTTCATATCTGCAAGCTTAAACTGCAGTGCCTGAAACGCCGCTAATGGCTTACCAAACTGTTCACGCTCTTTAAGATACTCTTTAGCCGTGTTCAATGCCTGCTGCGCCGTACCTAATGAACAGGTCGCAATATTAATGCGGCCACCATCAAGCCCTTGCATGGCAAACTTAAAGCCCTCGCCCTCTTGGCCTAACAAATGGTCTTGAGGAATGCGTACATTTTCAAACGTGACCAAACGAGTTGGCTGCGCGTTCCAGCCCATTTTCTCTTCTGCTTTACCATAGCTGATCCCTTCGGCATCGGCAGGCACAACAAAAGCGCTAATGCCCTTGGACCCTGCTTCGCCGGTGCGTGCCATCACTACTAACACTTGGGTACTGCCAGCGCCGGAAATAAACATTTTTGAGCCGCTGATCAGATAATCATCCCCGTCACGAACCGCTTTGGTCTTCAGCGACGCCGCATCTGAGCCACTGCCTGGCTCGGTTAGACAATACGAAGCCAGTTTTTCACCGGTGACCAGCTCAGGGCAATAACGCTCCTTGGCGCTATCGGTACCAAAGCTTGCGACCATCCAGGTCGCCATATTATGGATAGTAAGCATGGCGGTTGTGGCGGTACAGCCTTTCGCTAGCTGCTCGAAAATAATGCTTGAGTCAAGACGTGACAGCCCTAGACCACCGACGTCTTCCGGAGTATAGAGGCCACAAAAACCCAGCTCACCGGCTTTCTGTAGGGTCTCGATTGGAAAAATATGTTCTTGGTCCCATTTAGCTGCAAACGGGGCCAACTCTTGGGCTGCAAAACGCTCAGCCATATCGGCAAAGGCTTGTTGGTCTTCTGTAAGGTTAAAATCCATAATGCACTCTCTTTACTACTTACATAGCGGCCGGAATTAACCGGCCGAACCAGTTATTTTAGGTTGATGCTCATATTGGGACCGCTGACGGCGTCGTCTTCAAACCAACGTGCGGTGATGGTTTTGGTCTCAGTGTAAAAACGCACACCTTGTTTGCCATAGGTATGCTGGTCGCCATAAAACGAGCCCTTCCAGCCAGTAAAGGAGAAAAACGGTAACGGCACAGGAATTGGCACGTTAATACCCACTTGACCCACTTCAATATGGTGCTGAAACTTACGTGCCGCTGCGCCGCTTGCTGTGAATAACGACGTACCATTGCCATAAGGGTTGTCATTGATTAAGGCGATGGCCTCTTCCAAGGTATCCACAAACACACAGCACAGTACCGGGCCAAAAATCTCTTCGCGGTAGATAGCCATCTCTGGTCTCACATCGGCAAATAAAGTTGGCCCCACCCAGTTGCCCTTCTCATAGCCTTCTACAGTGCAATCTGAACCATCAAGCAAACACTCGGCACCTTCTTCTTTACCTTTGGCAATCAGTGATAAAATACGCTCTTTGGCGGCTGCGGTGGTTTGCGGGCCATACGCAGCATCTTGGTTATCCCAAGTGCCTGGGCGTACTTTGCTCAATGCGGTTTTCAAATCATCAACCCATTGCTTTGACTGACCCACGAACACCGCTACGGAAATACCCATACAGCGTTGTCCTGCGGCGCCAACAGAAGAGCCCACTAGGTTATTAATAACATTCTCTTTATGCGCATCTGGCATCACCACGAGGTGGTTTTTCGCACCCACACAGCACTGCACCCGTTTAAGATTAGCGGTGCCTTTATCGTAAATGTATTGACCTACTGCACAGGAGCCGACAAACGAGATAGCGCGCACATCATCGTGCTCTAGGATCTGATTCACCTGATCTTTTGCGCCATGCACTACCTGCAATACCCCTTTAGGTGCACCAGCCTCTTCAAATAACTCCACTAGGCGCATCGGTGTAAGCGGGTCTTGCTCAGAGGGCTTAAGGACAAAGGTATTGCCACAGACGATAGCCAGTGGGAACATCCACAGTGGGATCATCGCCGGGAAGTTAAACGGGGTGATCCCCGCACATACCCCTAAAGGTTGGATTAATGAATAGGTATCAATATTACGGGCGACGTTAGAAACCGTCTCCCCCATCATATTTGATGGGGCGTTCGCCGCTTGCTCAACAACCTCAATACCACGCCAAACGTCGCCTTTGGCATCTTCAAAAGTTTTACCTAACTCATGGCAGATAATTGTAGCTATTTCATCATGATGCTCTTTTAGTAACTGCGCATAACGCATCATAATGCGCGCTCGCTCAGTGACCGGCACATCTTTCCACGTTTTAAACGCTTCTTTAGCTGAGGCAATCGCCTCATTAACTTCGTCTTCGGTAGCCAGTGGCACTTGCGCCAAGACTTCTTGGTTTGCTGGGTTAAGAACATCCAGCCATTGTGATGATGTGGATTGGCGCATTTCGCCGCCGATATAAAGTGGTACCTGATGCATGATGCATACTCCCCAAAATAGCAGCGCCCAGTGTTGTAGTAATTATGGGCGCGAAAAAATTAAAGTGTTTCGATAGCCAAAGCAACGGCTTCACCGCCGCCGATACACAGTGACGCGACACCGCGCTGTTTGCCTTGGTTACGCAACGCATGAATTAGCGTGGTCAAAATTCGTGCACCACTGGCTCCAATTGGATGGCCAAGTGCACACGCGCCGCCGTGGACATTAACTTTGTCAGCATCAAGTTTCATTTCATTAATAGCCAGCATCGTAACCATGGCAAAGGCTTCATTGATTTCCCATAAATCAACGTCGTCTACTTGCCAATCAAGCTTTTTCAGTAGCTTTTCCATAGCGCCAACAGGGGCGATGGTAAATTCAGCCGGTAAACGTGAGTGGGTACTGTGTCCGCTGATCCGGGCAATGGGGGTCATGCCTTGTTTTTGCGCTTCGCCGTAGCTCATTACCACAAGTGCTGCAGCGCCATCGGAGATTGACGAAGAGTTTGCGGCGGTGATGGTGCCGTCTTTTTTAAACGCTGGGCGCAGTGACGGAATTTTATCTGGACGGGCGTTGCCTGGTTGCTCATCCACCTCCACTGTCACGTCTCCTTTACGACTGCTGATAGTGTGCGCGGTGATTTCCGCTTTAAAGGCCCCGCTTTCAATCGCTTTATTGGCCTTAGCGAGAGAATTAAGTGCAAATTCGTCCATTTGCTCACGAGTCATGTCGTATTGATCGGCAGTGCTTTGTGCAAAACACCCCATCGCGAGATTATCGTAAGCGTCCTCTAAGCCATCCATCATCATATGGTCTTTTACTTCGCCGTGGCCCATGCGCATACCCGAGCGCGCCTTAGGTAACATATAAGGAGCATTAGACATGCTTTCCATGCCACCAGCGATAACACTATTAACACTGCCTGCTTTGATTAGGTCATGAGCCAGCATTACCGCTTTAAGACCTGAGCCACACACCTTATTAATGGTTGTTGCACCAGTGTGCTTTTCCATTCCTGCTTTCAACATCGCTTGACGCGCAGGCGCTTGACCCAAAGCAGCGGGCAAAACACACCCCATAATCACTTCGTCAATTTCGCCGGCATCTAGATTAACGCTCGCTAAGGCGCCTTTGATTGCGCTAGCACCCAACTCAGTGGCGCTGGCACCGCTTAGTGCACCCATAAAACCACCCATGGCGGTACGCTGGGCACTAACAATAACAATATCGTTATCCTGCAATGGTGTACTCATACTGTGTTCTCCATATCAATTTCACTTGAGCATACATAAAATTTACGTTTACGCCAACGTCAATTAGATAAGTGAAATGATGAAATTTCAATCGCTGTAAACTTTAGCAGCCACCGCCTAGTTACGCCTATAAAAACAACGCCAGTTTAAGCAAGGCCTTATAAACAGTTACCTTCAGGGCTTATGGAAAAGAAAATAGAAGAATAAAAGCGAGCACCAAATGCAGCTTTACCTTTACGTAAACTTCACTTATATTGGTGTTAAAAATTTGTAGTAGATAAGACTAAAAGACAATGACAGAGCAAAGCCCAACGGCCAGCGAGCAAACGTTCTCTATCAGCGAGCTTGCCAAGGAGTTTGATATAACCACCCGCAGTATTCGTTTTTACGAAGACCAAGGGCTTATTACTCCGAGACGAAATGGCCAAACCAGAATCTATTCTAAACGCGATAAAGTGCGCTTGAAGCTGATCCTTCGCGGTAAACGCTTAGGTTTCACCCTAGCAGAAACGGGTCGATTGTTCGAACTTTATGACGCGGACAAATCCAGTTCCAAGCAGCTTGTCACTATGCTCGATCTTATCGAAGATAAAAAAGCACACCTCAATCAGCAAATGGACGACATTAAAGTCGTGCTAATGGAACTCGTTACGGCTGAGAAACGCTGCCGTGAAACCCTCTCACATTTACAACAGGATTAATCACCATGAGTACAATTTCGCTTTACAAAGAACTCAACTTCGGCCTCGGGGAAACAGCCGATATGATCCGCTCTCACGTAAACTCATTCGCCAGCGCCGAGATTGCGCCGCTTGCTGAACAAACTGATGAGAAAAACATGTTCCCCAATGAGCTGTGGCCTAAATTTGGTGAGATGGGGCTCCTAGGCATGACGGTAGATGAGCAATATGGTGGTGCCGGCTTAGGCTATCTAGAACATGTTATTGCCATGGAAGAAGTAAGCCGTGCCAGCGCCTCAATTGGCTTAAGCTATGGCGCACACTCTAACCTTTGCGTTAACCAAATCTTCCGTAACGGTAACGAGCAACAAAAAGAAAAATATCTGCCTAAGCTGGTCAGTGGTGAGCACATCGGTGCATTGGCGATGAGTGAACCTGGTGCCGGTTCAGACGTGGTGTCTATGCGCTTAAAAGCGGAGAAAAAAGGCGACCACTATATTCTAAACGGCAACAAGATGTGGATCACCAATGGTCCTGACGCTCACACCTTTGTAATTTATGCCAAAACCGATGCCAGCGCCGGCCCGAAAGGGATCACCGCGTTTATCGTCGAGCGTGACACTCCTGGGTTCAGCCAAGCGCAAAAACTAGATAAATTGGGGATGCGTGGCTCAAACACCTGTGAATTAGTGTTTGAAGATTGCGCCGTGCCCGAGGAGAACATTCTTGGCAACCTGAATGAGGGGGTCAAAGTACTTATGAGTGGCCTTGATTATGAGCGCGTAGTACTCGCCGGCGGACCACTGGGTATTATGCAAGCGTGTATGGACGTGGTCGTTCCTTATATTCATGAGCGTAAACAGTTCGACAGCCCTATTGGTAACTTCCAACTTATTCAGGGCAAAATTGCCGACATGTATACGCAAATGAATGCCGCACGCTCCTATGTGTACACCGTTGCCCAAGCGTGCGACAGAGGCGAAACCACCCGTAAAGATGCCGCTGGCGTTATCCTATACGCGGCTGAACTAGCAACAAAAATGGCCTTAGACGCGATTCAGATTCTAGGCGGCAATGGCTACATAAACGAATACCCAACTGGGCGCCTGCTGCGCGATGCCAAGCTGTATGAAATTGGTGCTGGCACATCAGAAATTCGCCGTATGCTGATTGGCCGCGAGCTATTCACAGAAAGCCGCTAAGGTGCGTTATGACGATTTTATCTTCTGCTATTAATCCTAAAGACCCGCAGTTCCTCAATAACGACGAGTCGATGCGCTCGTTGGTTCAAGACCTTCATGAGCGCGCCGCCACCATTCGTGGCGGCGGCGGTCCGAAATACGTGGAGCGCCACCAAAGTCGAGGCAAGTTATTTGTTCGTGACCGTATTGAACATTTGCTCGATGAGGGCTCGCCGTTTTTGGAAATCGGCCAGTTCGCCGCCCACGGCGTTTATGAGCAAGACATTCCCTGCGCAGGTGTGGTTGCCGGGATAGGTCGAGTGCAAGGCGTGGAATGCATGATTGTCGGTAACGACGCCACCGTTAAAGGCGGCACCTACTTCCCGCTGACGGTGAAAAAGCACCTGCGCGCTCAAGAAATTGCCGAGCGTTGTCACCTACCTTGTATTTATTTAGTCGACTCCGGCGGCGCTAACCTGCCAGAGCAAGACGAAGTGTTTCCCGATAAATTGCATTTTGGCCGTATCTTCTACAATCAGGCTCGCATGTCGGCAAAAGGGATCCCACAAATCGCCGTGGTTATGGGGCTGTGTACCGCTGGTGGCGCCTATGTTCCCGCGATGGCCGATGAAAGTATTATTGTCAAAGAGCAAGGCACTATTTTCCTTGCCGGCCCACCTTTGGTTAAAGCGGCTACCGGGGAAGAAGTGAGCGCCGAAGACTTAGGCGGTGCCGATGTGCATTGTAAAACCTCCGGTGTGGCTGACCATTATGCTGACAATGACGAGCACGCCCTGTCGATTGCGCGCCAATGTATTGCCCGCACCAATCATGTACGCCCAGTCGCGCCGGTATTAAAAGAGATTAAGGCACCACGCTACGATATCCACGAGCTCTACGGCATTGTCGGCACCGACTTGAAAAAGAGCTTTGATGTGCGCGAGGTGATTGCGCGCGTCGTCGATGACTCTTCTTTTGATGAATTTAAGCGCTACTTTGGCGAGACCTTAGTGACCGGCTTTGCCGAGATTTACGGCCACCCGGTAGGCATTGTTGCTAACAACGGCGTGTTGTTTAGCGAGTCGGCGCAAAAAGGCGCGCATTTTATTCAGCTGTGTGCCAAACGTAATATCCCATTGGTGTTTTTACAGAATATTACCGGCTTTATGGTCGGGCAGAAATACGAGGCCGAAGGCATCGCCAAGCACGGCGCGAAAATGGTGACCGCCGTAAGTTGTGCCGAGGTGCCTAAGTTTACCATTCTTATTGGTGGCTCTTATGGCGCCGGTAACTACGGCATGTGTGGCCGCGCCTATGAGCCGACCATGATGTGGATGTGGCCCAACGCCCGTATTTCGGTGATGGGCGGTGAGCAGGCCGCAGGGGTATTAGCACAAGTGAAGCAAGATGGCCTAGCGCGCAAAGGCGAGTCCATGAGCGATGAACAGCTAGATGAATTTAAAAAGCCCATCATTGAGCAGTATGAGCGCCAAGGACACCCCTACTACGCCAGTGCAAGGCTTTGGGACGACGGCATCATAGACCCTGCCGACACCCGCTCGGTACTCGGTTTGGCACTTGAGGCCACCACCAACGCGCCAGCGAAAGAATCCGAGTTTGGCATATTTAGGATGTAAGGAGGCGCTATGTCTGTCACATTAACAATAACTAAAAGTCGCATCGCCATCTTAACCTTGGCCCGTGTTGAAAAACACAACGCCTTTGACGATGTGCTTATCAACGAAATGATCCGCTGTATCGAGCATGCCAGCACCTTAGATGTACGCGCTTTGGTACTCAAAAGTGAAGGCAAGCACTTCTCCGCTGGGGCCGATTTAAACTGGATGAAATCCATGAAGGACAATAGCTTCGAGGATAACGTCGCTGACTCCATGGAGCTCGCACGCTTGATGCAGGTGTTGTATGAGTGTCCCCTGCCCACGGTGTGTTTAGTGCAAGGAGCCGCTTTTGGCGGCGCGCTGGGGCTCATTGCCTGTTGCGACATTGCCCTCGCCGATAAAAGTGCCAAGTTCTGCCTGTCAGAAGTCAAACTGGGGCTTATTCCTGCCGTGATCAGTCCTTATGTGATCAACGCAATGGGCGAGCGAAATGCGCGACGTTACTTCCTCACCGCAGAGGTATTTAACGCCGAGCAAGCACAAACGCTCGGGCTGATCCACGAGCTCAGTGACGATCTGGACGCCAGCGCCGAGCAACTGCTCAGTAAATTAGCCGATAATGGCCCGCAAGCAGTCAAAGCAGCGAAGCGCCTAATTGCCGAGGTGGCTCATCAGCCCATCGATGATTCTTTACGCCAACTGACCGCCGAGCGTATCGCCGCGATCCGCGTCAGCGACGAGGGCCAAATTGGGCTTACGGCGTTTTTTGAAAAACAAGCTCCAGCCTGGCAACAACAAGGATAAGCTATGTTAAAACGAATTTTAATCGCCAATCGCGGTGAAATCGCCTGCCGCATTATCCGCAGTGCTAAGGCCATGGGGCTGCACACCATCGCCGTTTATTCCGACGCCGATGCCAATGCACAGCACGTTAAATTGGCCGATAGTGCCTTTCATATTGGCCCGGCACCAAGCAAATCATCCTATTTAGATATTGAGACCTTGTTTCGCGTTGCCAAGCAGGCGGCGGCCGACTGCATTCACCCCGGTTACGGCTTCCTATCTGAAAACGAAGCCTTTGCCGAGCGCTGCGAGCGCGAAGGCCTGACGTTTATTGGCCCCAGTGCCAAAAGCATTGAGGCCATGGGCTCTAAAACCCGCGCCAAAGAAATTATGGCAGCGGCCAATGTGCCACTGGTTCCCGGCTATTATGGCGACCAACAAGACACCGAGTTTTTACGCCAAGAGGCGGATAAAATAGGCTACCCAGTGCTTATTAAGGCAGCCTATGGCGGCGGCGGTAAAGGCATGCGCGTAGTGCGTGACAAAGCCGACTTCGTCGATCACCTTGAGGGCGCAAAACGCGAGGCGGCCAGTAGTTTTGGCAATGATTTAGTGCTCATTGAGCGCTATGTGGACACCCCGCGTCACGTTGAAGTGCAAGTGTTTGCCGATAAGTCGGGAAATTGCATCTACCTTGGCGATCGCGACTGCTCTTTGCAGCGCCGTCACCAAAAAGTGATTGAAGAGGCGCCCGCCCCCGGACTCAGTGATGCCTTACGCACCGCTATGGGCGAAGCCGCTGTGCGCTGTGCGCAGGCCATTGATTACGTCGGCGCCGGGACGGTGGAGTTTTTACTCTGTGGTGAAGAGTTCTTCTTTATGGAGATGAACACCCGACTACAGGTTGAGCACCCGGTCACTGAGATGGTCACCGGTGTTGATTTAGTGAAATGGCAAATTGCCATTGCTTCAGGGCAGCCTTTGCCATTAGCGCAAGAGCAGGTACCCATTAGCGGGCATAGCTTTGAAGCACGCATTTACGCCGAAGACCCGGCGCAGCAATTTATGCCCAGTAGCGGCACTCTCACCCATGTGCAATTTCCACCAGCCAGCGCACAGGTACGTATCGATACCGGGGTGACCAGTGGCGATGAAATAAGCCCATTTTACGACCCCATGGTAGCCAAACTTATTGTTACCGGCGATAACCGTGAGCAGGCCTTAGCGCTTTTGGCTGATGCCCTAAAACAAACTCATATTGCCGGGGTAAAAGCTAATATTGGCTTTTTATTGGCACTGACACAAGCCAAGCCGTTGCAACAAGGCACCATGGATACCCATTTTATTGACAGTCACAGCGGTGCATTGACCGTTGAGCCCCAAGCCGATGCCCATACATTGGCGATGGCCGCTTGGGTGTATTTCTGCCAATTAAATACCCAGCAAGCCAGCGCCTCACCGTGGCAACGTTTAGCGGGCTTTAAGCTTAACTCAGTCAATGAAGTTGCCGTGCCGCTTATTGGTCACGATGTGGTTATGCATGTGGCCACCACCGGGATGTCGGCGGATATTGATGGTCAGCGCTATAACATTAATGGCGAACGCCATGGCAACCACTATGTGGTGGTAGTCGATGGCCAGCGCTTTAGCGCCGATGCCACCGTTGATAACGAGCATTTGTGTGTGATGCGTGACGCCCAACAATTCCAGTTTGAGCTAGCATCGAAGCACTATATTGGTGCTGAGCAAAGTGCCAACGACGCTCTTGCCGCGCCAATGAATGGCACAGTGGTCAAACACCTGCAAGCGCTTGGCGCTGAGGTCTCTCAAGGCGATGCCATTGTGGTCATGGAAGCCATGAAAATGGAATATACGCTTAATGCCCCTCATGATGGTGTGTTAAGCAGTTATTGCTATGGCGAGGGTGAGCTCGTTAGTCATGGCGCATTACTTGCCGTGGTCGAGGAGCACAGCTAATGGCTATGCCTAATCAAGTGCGCATCGTCGAAGTAGGAGCCCGTGATGGCCTACAAAACGAAACCAGTGTGCCCTTGGCTGCCAAGGTCGCGCTGATAAATGGTTTATGTGACGCTGGGCTTAAACATATTGAAGGCGGCGCTTTTGTTTCACCGAAGTGGGTGCCGCAAATGGCCGACTCCAGCGCGGTATTCGCCGCTATTAAGCGCCCCGATGAAGTGTTATTCAGCGCCCTGACCCCCAACCTAAAAGGGGCTGAGCTTGCGCTGCAAGCTGGGGTGGGCGAATTTGCTATTTTTACTGCGGCCAGTGAAGCCTTCACCAACAAAAACATTAATTGCAGCATTGATGAGAGCATTGAGCGCTTTCGCCCAGTGGTGGCGTTGGCTCAGGCTAACGGCATCAAGGTGCGCGGCTATGTAAGCTGTGTGCTGGGGTGCCCGTATCAAGGCGAAGTCAGCGCCCAAAAGGTGCTCGAGGTCAGCCAGCAGCTACTCGATTTAGGCTGTTACGAAGTCAGCCTTGGCGACACCATTGGTGTGGGCACAGCCAACCAAGTAGAAAGCCTGCTGAGCGTGCTATTGCAAGATATTAGCGCTGACAAGCTGGCGGTACACTTTCATGACACCTACGGCCAAGCCATCAGTAACATCTACACGGCGCTCAAAATGGGGATTGCCACCATTGACAGTGCCGTGGCGGGACTCGGTGGTTGCCCCTACGCCAAAGGCGCGTCAGGAAATGTTGCCACCGAAGATGTGGTTTATCTATTACAAAAGCTTGGCATCAACCCAGGTATTGATTTACAAAGATTGGCACAGACAGGCGCGGCAATATGCCGTGCCCTTGATAAACAACCACAAAGCAAGGTCGCAAACGCCGTTCTTGCCCACTGTGACCAATAACAACAACGAAGGAGTGCGTAGACATGTCCGGTTTTGACAAAGTAGTCACCAGTTACGCCGATGCAATGGCGGGAATTAAAGACGGTGACACCGTGATCGCAGGCGGTTTTGGCCTGTGCGGGATCCCAGAAGGCCTCATTAGTGAAATTAAGCGCCTAGGCGTGAAAGACCTCACCGTGGTTTCTAATAATTGTGGCGTGGATGACTTCGGCCTTGGTGTGCTGCTTGAAGATAAACAAATTAAAAAAATCATGGCGTCTTACGTCGGTGAAAACGCCCTGTTCGAAAAGCAAATGCTGGACGGCGAACTAGAAGTCGAGCTCACCCCACAAGGCACCCTGGCTGAGAAGATGCGCGCCGGCGGTGCCGGCATTCCGGCCTTTTACACCGCTACAGGCTACGGCACACCGGTCGCCGAAGGCAAAGAAGTAAAAGAGTTTAATGGCCGCCCCTATATTCTCGAAGAATCAGTTACCGGTGAGTTTGCCATTGTTAAAGCATGGAAAGCCGACCGCTATGGCAACTTGGTATTTCGCCATACGGCCATGAACTTCAACCCCATGGCCGCAACGGCGGGTAAAATTACCGTTGCTGAGGTGGAAGAGATTGTCGAGCCGGGCGAGTTGGAGCCCAGCCAAATCCATACCCCAGGGATTTACGTTAATCGCGTTATCAAAGGCGATTTTGAAAAACGTATTGAACGTGTTACCACACGCACTGCCTAAGGAGTACTGAGCATGTCATTAAACCGCGAACAAATCGCCCAACGTGTGGCGCAAGAGCTCGAAGACGGATATTACGTTAACCTAGGTATTGGTATTCCCACGCTGGTGGCCAACTATGTACCGCACGGCATTGAGGTCATGTTGCAATCGGAAAACGGATTATTGGGTATGGGTCCCTACCCCAGCGAAGATGAGCTCGACGCTGATATGATCAATGCGGGTAAAGAAACCGTTACAGCAGCCACAGGTGCAGCCATATTTAATAGCGCCGATAGCTTTGCCATGATCCGTGGTGGTCATGTAGACTTGACGGTACTCGGTGCATTTGAAGTGGATCAGCAAGGCAATATCGCCTCGTGGATGATCCCCAAGAAACTAATCAAAGGCATGGGCGGCGCCATGGATCTCGTGGCGGGGGCGAAAAACATTATCGTCACCATGACCCATGCAAGCAAGCACGGTGATTCGAAGTTGCTAGAGCAATGTACACTGCCGCTAACCGGCGTGAATTGCGTTAAAAAGATAGTGACTGACCTCGCAGTGCTAGAAGTCAAAGACGGCGCGTTCCATTTGCTAGAGCGTGCACCCGGTGTTAGTGTTGATGAAATAATCAGCAAAACCGCAGGGAAACTCATCGTAGAAGGCGATGTTCCCGAGATGCGCTTTGACTAACGGGACACCCCGTTAATGTACCATCCTCATTCCCAGTGCTAGTTGGCACTGTGTTACCCAAAACCCCTCATTTGAGGGGTTTTTTTTATGCTTTATATAACTAAACATATTTTCTTACATTTGTAACTCACCAGTGCTCGCATCGATGATGCCGCTGGTTACAAAATCATGCTAAGTTACTACTGGACTCATAAATAGAATAACAAGGACTACCATGAATAAGATGTCTTTAAGCGCGATTAGCGTCGCCGTGATGTTATCCCTCAGCGGCTGTGCAAGCACTGCGTCGCAAACGGATACCTCCGCAACACAACAGGCGGAAAAAACTGCAGCGCCAGCGCTGCCATTCGTTAATATCGATTATCAAACGTTTACCTTGGACAATGGCCTAACCGTGGTGGTGCACACCGACCGTAAAGCGCCAATTGTGGCGGTAAACGTGTGGTATGACGTAGGCGCTAAAAACGAACAGGTGGGTAAAACCGGTTTTGCGCACTTATTTGAGCATTTAATGTTTAATGGCACCGAAAACTACGACGACGAGTATTTCGGACCATTCGAGCGCGCGGGTGCCACCGAGCAAAATGGTACCACTAACTCAGATAGAACCAATTATTTCCAAAATGTCCCGACCCCTGCCCTCGATATGGCATTGTGGATGGAGTCTGACCGTATGGGCCACTTGCTTGGCGCTATCACTCAAGACAAGCTCGATGAGCAACGCGGCGTAGTACAAAATGAAAAACGCCAAGGTGAAGCTCAGCCTTATGGCACCATGTGGAATAATGTGTGGAAATACACTTTCCCACAAGGCCACCCCTATTCATGGTCAGTCATCGGCTCGATGGAAGACTTAAATGCGGCATCGTTAGACGATGTGCATCAGTGGTTTAAAGACTATTACGGCCCCAATAACGCAGTGTTAGTGCTAGCCGGTGATATTGATGTTGAGACTGCGAAGAAAAAGGCCAACAAATACTTTGGCGATATTAAACCGGGTAAACCGGTAGCCAAATTGGAAAAGTGGATAGCCAAGCGTGATGAGCAATCGCGCATGGTGATCAAAGACCGCGTACCTGCTTCGCGTATAGTGAAGGTGTGGAACACCGCAGAAAAAGGCACCACCGATGGCGAGTATTTAAACCTGCTAAGTGACGTGTTAGCCGGTGGTAAGAATTCGCGCTTGTATCAACGCTTGGTGTACGATGAGCAATTAGCATCTAACGTATTTAGCTTTAACTACCTGCGCACCTTAGCGGGTCAGCTGATCATTGGTGTTGATGCCCTTGATAAATCAAATATTGAAAAAATCGAAGCCATCATCGATGAAGAAATTGCTAACATCATTGCTCAAGGCCCCACCACTGATGAACTTAACCGTATTAAGTTTTCTAACGCCGCTGAGTGGGTAAAACAAGTAGAAGGCGTGGGCGGCTTTGGCGGTAAATCCGATGTACTTGCTTCCGGTGCCGTGTATCACAACGACCCAGGCTACTATAAACGCGCGTTTGAAATTACCAGCAACGCCACAACCAGCGATGTACAAGGCGCGGCCGAGCGCTGGCTAAGCAGTGGCGACTTTGTGTTGACCGTGCACCCATTTGCCGAGCTTAGCGCCAACGAACAAGGCGTTGATCGTTCCACTGGAGTACCGGGTGCAGGCGACGTCCCGAGTCTTGACTTGCCCGAGGTGAATACCTTTACCCTAAGTAATGGCCTTGAAGTGGTGTTATCTCAGCGCAGCGACACACCGGTGATTAATATGCGCTTAGATATATCTGCCGGTACCGCCAGTGACGATAATAACAAGCCAGGCGTGGCCAATTTTACCGCCAATATGCTTGATGAAGGCGCCGGTGAGTTATCGGCTTTGGCCCTTGCTGAAGAGCTCGAAAAACTTGGCGCATCTATCGACACCAGTGCAAGCCTTGATAAGACCTCGCTGTCAATGTCGGCCATGGCGATTAACTGGCAACAAAGCTTAGCGCTGTTTTCTGAGGTACTGCAAAACCCCAGCTTTAATGACAGCGACATTGAGCGCGTGCGCACACTCATCTTGCAGCAAATCAAGCAAGAAAAGGCACGGCCTATGAGCAATGCCCTACGTGTATTACCGCCCCTGCTCTACGGTGCCAGCCACCCTTACGGTAAACCGCTCACCGGTACTGGTAACGAAGAATCAGTAGCGGCAATTAGCCGTGATGATATGCTCGCCTACACCGAGAAATGGATGCGCCCTGATCTTGCGCGCTTAGTGGTTGTCGGCGATATTGACCAAGCGCAATTGAAGCAAAGCCTTGAACAAGCCTTAGCAAGCTGGCAGGCACCACAGCAAGCGGCACCTAGTTTAGATATTCCGACGGTGGACAACGCCGAGCAAGCGCGAGTGTTTGTACTTGATAAGCCAGACTCGCCGCAGTCATTGATTATTTCTGGATTGCTGGGGCCAGACGCCAGCGACACTGACGCCCAGCAAGAAGTGACCTTGGATATGATGAACACCATCATCGGCGGCAGTTTCACCTCACGTATGAATATGAATCTACGTGAAGATAAGGGGTGGTCTTACGGGGCTCGGACTATTTTAATGGATACCGACGCGCAAAGTACGTTCTTTGTGTTTGCCCCAGTGCAAACCGATAAGACCAAAGAGTCAATGCAGGAAATTCTTAAAGAGCTTAACGGCTATATTGGCGAGCAACCAGCTACCCAAGAAGAGCTGGACAAAGTGGTTGCCAATAAAATCGCGAAACTGCCAGGTCGCTATGAGAAGAAACGTTCTCTGCTTAATGCCTTGGCTGATGCCTACGACAATGGCCGCGACGTAAGCTATTTAGAAAAATACCCGCAGCTAGTGCAACAGCCAGATACGCAGGCTATCGCTAAGCAGGCACAGTCACTTATTAAGCCCAAGCAGCTTACATGGGTGATTGTTGGCGATGTTGCTAAAATCAAAGAGCAAATCGAAAGCTTGAACCTAGGTGAAGTCACTTACTTAGACTAAAGCTAAGGTAATATACTAAGCCCCAACTTGTTTGGGGCTTTTTTGTGTGCGAAGGCACTCGCAAAATCCCCTCCCAGCCTTTATCATTGGCGCTATTGTCAATCTCAGTAGTTAAATAGTATGTCTCTTCCTCCTTGCCCAAAATGTGATTCACAATACGTGTATCAAGACCAAAACCAATTGATTTGCCCTGGATGCGCCTATGAATGGGACCCCAATCAAATCGAAGAAGAAGAAGCGATCACAGCCAAAGACGCCAACGGCACGGAATTAAATGAAGGCGACAAGGTGACCCTTGCCAAAGACTTGAAAGTAAAAGGCAGCTCAATGGTCATGAAAATCGGCACCAAAGCCGTGATCCGCCGTATTCAAGACAGTAAAGACCATGAGCTCGAATGTAAGGTCGATGGCGCAGGTGAAATGATGGTCACCGCTAAGTTTGTGAAAAAAGCCTAACCGCGCTTTATACCCGCCTTGCTGCCTGCTGTGCTAAGCCACTAGCAGGTGGTAAGCTCACTGCCCCGCTTCACCTTTAATACTGTGGCAGGAAATATCGCAGTAGCCATATTTTAAATCAGGTTTCTATGGACAGAGAATATAAAAAGCGCATTGAGAGAGTAATCCAATACATTGAAACTCATTTAACGGAAAAAATTTCTCTTGCTGATGTAGCAAAGGTTAGCCATTTCTCGGCGTATCACTTTCATCGTATTTTTACCGGGGTTATCGGTGAAACCGTCAACGATTACATCGCTCGGCGAAGACTGGAGCGAGCTGCGAATTTATTAATCTTTAAAGACCAGCTAACAGTCACCGAAATAGCCTTAGCCTGTGGTTTTTCATCAAGTGCCAACTTCGCAAAAGCCGTTAAGCTTCACTTTGGCTTCACGCCATCACAAATACGAAACCCAGAGAAAGTTAAAAATAGCAAGATTGGAAAAATCTTTAGCAAATATGGAAAAGATTTCCACCCTCGCGATTTATATCCTGCACACATCACAAATGAAGTGATGATTAAAACTAAATCAAAGGATATAAATATGAATGTTGAGATCAAAGACCTTGATACCCAGCGCGTATGTACTTTAGCTTCACAACGAGGCTATGAGCCTGAGTCTATATATAACGCATGGGATAAAATAATTGAATGGGCAACGAATAATGGCATAAAAGCGGACGAACAACAGCGCTTTGCCTTCGCGTTTGATAACCCAACAGTCACTCCCGAGGATAAGTGCCGCTACAGCGCCTCGATAGTGGTTGGCGAAAACGTGAGCATAAAGCCGCCATTTTCGCCATCTGAAATTCCAAAAGGTAAGTATGCCGTCGCCTATTTTAAGGGCAGTCCAGAGGACACAATTCAGGCCCAGCTAGGTATTTATTCTGACTGGCTGCCAAATAGCGGGTTTGAACCCGACAACTTTCCAATGTTGGAGCGTTATCTGAATGATGCAAGAGTTGATGGCTACGTAGAAATGGAAATTTACGTTAAATTGAAAGACCTGTAGGAAAACAAAGTAGCTGCTGGCAGGAAATTGCAAAGCTCAACACGCTACGCAATGTCTCTGCTGGCAGCTTCGCGGATAAAAATGATGAAATACTATTTGAAGTCTAGCTCTCTCTGTTTGCTGTTAATTCTTAGCCTTTCAATGTGGGGTTATTACATATTACTGGGTAACTTAGGTGACCCTCGTGTTGCTGACTCAAGCCTAGATAGTGAGGAGATGTACGTATGGGAAGTGCTACTTCTTGCCTTATCACTGTTTTCTTTATTTTATCTTTGGGCCTGTTCTTTGGTTCATTGTTTTAAAAATAAACGTATATTCGTGGCAATTCTCATTATGCTAATCTGGCCCTTAACCTATATATACAGCCTCTATATTTTGAGCGGCCACTTCGCCAGAAACAAGGCTCGCTAATTTATACTTACATACGAGAGCCGTCACGCCAGAGGCTACTGTGCTCAGGAGTACTTTACCAATTTGCCGCATTGAATTGCGGTAAGATTTAAATAAGGATGTTATGTGGACATACTAGCACTGCTAGCCGGGGGGCTAGCGAGAGTTTGGTACTTCGTACCGCTAATTATGATTCTCTGTGTATTCAAGAGCCCTTGGTTCAAAGGCCTCGCTGGCGAGTTTGTTATAAATAGATTGTTATCACAGTTACCCTCGTCGGATTACACATTAGTGAAAGACGTAACTCTGCCAACTGAGAGCGGAACGACGCAAATAGACCACCTTGTTATTTCTGTATATGGGTTATTCGTTGTGGAAACCAAAAATATGAAAGGCTGGATATTTGGCTCTAAAACACAAAAGCAATGGACGCAAAAAATTTACCGTCATTCAACGCGTTTTCAGAACCCGCTTCATCAGAATTATAAACATACTAAAACTCTCGAGTCGCTATTGGCGATTGCACCAAATACGTTGCATTCAGTAGTCGTTTTTATCGGTGATAGTAAGTTTAAAACCGTGATGCCAGACAACGTTACTTATGCACGAGGATGCGTGACTTATATTAAGCAATTTACTCAGCCAGTGTTTTCAATCGCCGAGTGCCATGACATTATTGCATCCATTAACGAGTTAAAGCTTAAAAAAGGCGTGGTTACTAATTTTAACCATCGTCGTCATGTAAAAGACTTGCTAGCGAACAAAGCCAACGCAAAAACGTGTTCGCGCTGCGGCTCCGCGATGGTTATTCGTAAAACCAAACGCGGCGCCAATAAAGGTGCTCAGTTTTGGGGATGTTCAACGTTTCCGAAGTGCCGCTCAGTGGAAGCACTCAGCGAAAGCGACGCATAACACACTTTGCCTAAAAACGCCCAAGCCACTTGTTGCAACTTTAGAGAAATCAAATACTATAAATGGCCACGAAATTACCCAGTTTTCCAATGTCGGTGAGAATGTTGCCCACTCCACTTACACTGCCTGAGCTAGTTCTTAATTTACCTAATAAATTGCGACAGTTCTTTTGCGCCTTACTCAGAGGTTGGTATTTGATTGGGTATGTATTTAACAAAGTGGCGTGCCCTGACAATTATCGCTAAAACGTGTTCTACCCATTGTTGGAGAAAGATTGATGTTTGACAATGAACCAAATTACAGTTCATATTCCTTAGATGAACTATTTGACGCCTACTCTTCTATCGATAAGGACAGCTTCCCGGAAAGGTTTAATTTAATTAAAAAAATTATCGCTGAAAAACAAGGTGGTGATTACCAATGCCCCAAGTGTAAGTGCAAAGGTTATGAAGCTGGTCAACTCTATGCTGCGGCTGATCGCTTAGAAAGTATTCTGGATTATGAAACCGGTAAATATGTAACCATTAGCTGCCTGGATTGTGGTTTCACTGAGTTATATAAACGCAATAGTTCGGTAAGTGCTCCGCTTGTGGACTTTTTCATCACCTAGGCTTAAGGCTAGGTGAGTAAACAGCTATATGAATAACATATATGTACGTCACCCCTATCTCACATAGCAACAATGCTTTTTGTAATGTCCTTATCCAAATTTAGTAACCGATTAAATACAAGCCGCATAGTTCTTAGTGTGCAGGCGCTCACGTTTTCTGGCTTGATTTAGGTAAGGGAAACAGAGCGAGCATGGTTCATATGCATGTACAACCAAGATTAGATAGAGAGCAATAATGTTTGAGATTTATTATCAATCTAAAATTCCAACTATAGGCTGGGACTTCTATATCACGATCGTTATTACTTTCTCTTTAATCTTCTCTTTTTTCTTTCTTAGGAGGTTATATGAGGATAAGCTAAAGCTTTCTAATTTAATGGATTTTAGGTTGCTATTTTCGTTGGTTTTACTTTATTTGACCGTTAACATTCATGCTTATTATAAAAGAATGGAAAGAATTGAAAGAATTGAATCTGGAGAATTGGTTTCTGTTGAAGGTATAATAACAGATCTGAAAACTGAAAAGGCTAACAGTCAAACAGAGCGATTTAAAGTTGGAAAGGTTAGTTTTGATTATAATGATTATGTCACTAGCGGCATGTTTTTCGCCAACAGAGCGCATGATTCAAAAGTAATAAAAGAGGGTAATAGAGTTAAAATATCTTATTTGCCCGAAGAGGATGATAACTTAATTTTTGAGATTAAAGTTTTTAAGCCTAAAGTTAAATAATAAGAGTCATACTCACGGTTAAACAATGAGAAGAGAATGATTGCCTGTTAGTGAACTTTGTTAATCGCCTAGACCATGATTTGAAGCGAAGAGCAAAGAAACCAATTCCAAACCTTAATGCACCTACCAGGGGAAAAGCCAATTGCACCCAAAAGGCTCCCCAATGATTGGTCGTTAATTGAGGAATAACATAGGCTTATTGCTGGTAGAGCGAAAATCATTGGAAAGATTTGAATACCCTTCCCTTGATTTTTCTACTCGCTATTTATATCGCTTCCGAGTTTTCAGACATTAATTATTTCATCCTTCCTTAGATAGTTGGGTTAGTCCTGTGGCTAGCGCCCGCAACAGCCGGGAGAGCAGTGAGTCGGCTACTTGCATTTGCTATGCATTTTCCCCTAGCAACTGTGAGACCGTAACAAATTTGTAGCCCTTTGCTCTCAGCCCCTTAATTATTGGCCCTACAGCGTCTCGCGACTCTTTGTTTTTAGACCCCAAAACGTGTAAAAGAATAATTGAACCTGGAGTAGAAGAGTTAACAACATACTCTGCGATAGACGCAGAACTTCCTGCAACTTTAGGATAGGTTTCAGGCTCAACGTTCCATGTGATTGTTTTTATTCCTTCCGACTTCAAATAATAGGGCAAAACAAAAAGCTTTTTACCATACGGAGGCCTAAAGTAGATTTCACCCTCGAATCCAATCTGGCGAATTAAGGCTGTGGTGGAGTCGACTTCATCCCTCACCTCGTCAAACCCCATTAACGTCATATTTTTATGGTTGTACGAATGATTGCCTATCTGATGACCTGCGTTAACCAGATCTATCGCCGATTGCTTGTTTTGTTGAATTCCCGACCCATTGAGGAAGAACGTACCCTTCACATCATGCTCTTCGAGGATATTCAACACTTGGGTGGTATATTTCGCCCCCCAAGGACCATCATCAAAGGTTAATGCGATAACCTTTTCATTTGTTTCGGCCTTTGCGACTATCTCTCCAAAAACCTGAAAAGTTCTTGATTTACTTATATTCCAAGCTCCCAGGATCATTACTACAGAGATAATCAATATCGTCAGGTATACTCTTTTCAATGGGTTCCATCCTTATTTTCATAATGCTTGATAAAAAGCAAAAAATAACAGGCTAAAATAAGCGACCAAGGAGCGCACGCCTGTTATTTTACTTCCACAGTTTAACTAACTTGTTATACGACAAATACACCAATCATAACCAAAGCGACTAATAAAAAAGCCATAATAAAGTATTTACCAAGCCCCTGAACCAATTTCATTTCTTGTTGGTAAGCTACCCTTGCTTTTTTTACTTCACTTTCGCTCTTACCAAAACAATATGGGCAATCTTCAAAGTCCTCTGAAACAGGTAAACTACATTTAATACATTGTCTGGGTGCTCTAGTGCGAAGACTCGGCACTCCGAGCAGAAAGCTAACTTCGTTCGCTTCAGTCACCCCCGAATAGCCAACATCTTTACTTAGCCTTCGCCTAGATGTATTTAATTGAGCTTCCTTATATTCTTTATTCAGCTTAATTTTTTCGGCATCACTCAGCAATAGCTCTTGTGGTAACTCAAAACTACAAAATTCACAATGCGATAATCTTCGATTGAAAATAGTCTTATCGCAATTTGGGCATTTAAATTTCATATTTTATTCCAATGTAACGCCTCAATCAGCCGACGCGTTAGCGGTGGGTTGTATTGACTTGTTAGCTTCCAAAAATACGGCATCGAAACTGCCGTCATTAGAAATTTGTTCAAGCTTTTGGTATAGGCTGTCAGCTTGTATTAATGGTATCACCGCCATTCTGGCAGCTTTATAATGCTCCATGATATTACCTGAAAAGAAGTCCTTTCCTGTTACTAAATTACGGACGTCCTCAACTCGTTCGTTTGGCAAGTCGATGTTTTCTGGCAAAAAAGGCTCTCTATGATCTAACGTGAGTGCCACCCCTTCATCAAACCATACAGGAACTTCTTGGATAAAGCGCCAAAAGCCAACACGTTGCTGGATTTCTGCGTGCAACCATTCATGAGCTATGACGTCCACATTTTGGCCTTTAGGACCAACAATAATACATGATCGCCAAGGCGTTCGATGCATGGTGGCCGTTTCATTGGCTCCAAAAATATTTGCCGTGGCAGAGTCTGATGTAAACAATATTTTTGGTGTTGATTCAGGCCTCCCGTAGACTCCATCAATCCTCTTTAATGCGGAAGAGACAATCTGAGACAAATCTTCGATGCGCTCTGGTGGTATATCGCTTCCAATGTGGAACTGATTGTTTATTTCTCGAAAATCTAGCATATGAGAAAATTCACAAGCTATTGCATATCTTCGAAAAAATATTCCAACAACAATAACTAGCAATAGCGCACTTGAAATTCCGATAGCGACTTTATTCACCGAGCTCTCCATGAAACTTCACGCATAGAAAAAATGCCACGCGTTGCGAACCCCTCTTAAACAGTTTGTTAGGCAGATTTATTACGTAAGCTAACTAGCCTAAATAGAAAAACAAGTGCTCCCCACGTACTGTATAAAGCAATTAAACCACCAAGTTGAATTAATGTATATCCATGGGCGTCTCCTTTAACACCCGAGAAGTACTGTAGAGGAGCTTGAATTCCAAGCCAAGCTATCCAGCTACCCATTGCTGCTAAGCTAATTGTAAAAAGTAAGAAACCAATCAGTTGCAAAGGCGTTTGTTGTAGGTGACTATCCGTACCTTTATATGTTTTACTAAAAGGAGACCTATAATATTTCATACAATAAATTAGTAAACATGTGATAGGCAGCATCACAATATCAATTATTGTTATAGGTAGCCCAGTGTGTAGCCTAATTGCCTCAGAAATTAGGATGACTAAAACTATAATAATACCCGTTTTTAATTTTGCCCATCTCATAAGCTTGACCTGTAAGCTAAAAATAACCTTGTATGCCTAACGCCCGCATAATGGGCGGATTAAGCTTGGCTAAAATTAGTGAGGAACGAGCGCCAGCCAAGCTTTAGACGTCCATTCATTAATGCGTTTGTTAGAGTTGCGTGGGTAGTAATGTTATATACACTTTACCTTTAACTTCTGACTTTTTCTTAAAGTCTGTAGCTATGCTTAACCTATTAATCTCAATGCTGAAACCATTGAAGCCTGGTTTATTAACAATCAGATAATAACCACCAGCATAGAATCCAGCATGCTGTTCGCAGTTATTAGCCTTGGACTTGTCGAGTACTCCCGAGTATTGCCAATATGATGGCATCACTGGATTTAATGTGGTATTTCCACTTTTATCCGTTATTGATTCATATTTAGATAGTACAATAGCGGGTTCGTCATATCTCATATGCAATCGTACTATTCTTATTTAGCTCCTGGTATCCCAACCAAACTCGTATCATTAACCGATATATCAAACACTACGACTTCTTCGCTGTGCTCAATTAATGTTTCGTCACATTTTTCTTGGGCAATTGAGAAAAAAGGAAAAATAAGGATTGCTGAAATCAATAAGTGCTTCATGTCTCAAGTAGCTCTAACATGTTTATAGCGAGCGAATCGCGCGTTTTTCTACTACGCTACCGCTCACTTTTCTGAATGATACATTTTTAACAGACTAGCTAACTCATTGCCAGTATTATTAAAAGTAGCTATTGGTCGTTTTTATCTTGCGACAAAAGCACGCGATTGGGTCGTTTTCTTGACTATGTGAGCGATTGGGTGATTACTGTTTAAATTCACAGTGTTCGCATATTTTCAAAGGAATGAAAATAAAAACTCGCTCGCCTTATTTAAATTACATCTCAGACAACATGTTGACTCGGCAGTATTCATTGAGAACGGTTAACGCTTACCTTAGTTGGATATCTAATTTCATACATTTTCATAATAGAAGACATCTCACTACTATGGGTGATGACGGAGTGATTGAGTTTTTAGACCACTTAATTTTAAAAAGAAATATGTCGCCTAGAACGCAAATGCCCGCATTAAATGCATTAGCGTTTTTGTACAAACACATAGTAAAAGAAGAATTGTCGGTGGACTTAAATTTTGTCAAAAGCAATAGACAACCCAAATTGCCAGTCGTAATGACACCAGAATAAGTCAAAGAGATAATGTCGTTTATGAAAAAGCGTTATTACTTAATTGCGGGGTTAATGTACGGGAGCGGTTTAAATTAAGCTAGTCGCTGGTTCATCAGCGACTAGCTATTTTGTTGGATTAGAATCGGTAAGTAACTGATGCACCCACTGTTTGCGGGTTCACAACGGCTGCATAACCTTGTGGGTAACGGCCACTTGCCGGCTCTTGTGAAGTATACGCCTCTTCGTCTAGGGCGTTATTGATGAAGGCACTGATCAACCATTGCTCGGTGTCGTAGGTCACCGATAAACGAGTAATAGTGTAATCACCTGCAATGCGCTCTTCTGTGTTTGTTAAGTCACCATAATACTCACCCACATAGTTGGCGCTTAAATTTACTTTTAGGCTATCGGTAAACCAGTGTGAAAGACCTAAACTCGCCGTTAGTTCGGGTGCAGAGTTTAAATCACTGCCAACGGCATCTGGAAAGGCTGATGATTCATCAATGTTAGTTTTTAATAAACCAAAACCACCATGTAGCTGCCACTGCTCTCCAAGCATACTGTAAGCATCGACCTCTAAACCGTAGCTATGAGCATCTTCTACATTCGTGATTCTGCGCTCTGAACTTAATGCTTGATACCCGTTAAAATTGTTGTAAAACACATTAGCGCTAATATTGATGTCGCCATTATCTATTACGCTGCGCGAACCTATTTCATAGGTATTAACCGTTTCTTCGTCGTAGTAGTAGTAATCTTCAGCGGTAAAATCGAGCGCACCGCCCCCTGCGTTATAGCCACGGCGAGCACTGGCAAATAAAGTCGTTTCGTCGCTAACATCATATTGAATCGCGAGCTTTGGTAAACGCACTGTGTGTGAATTATCAAGCTGCTCAACGAGCTGATCGCCACGAAACGCCATATTGAAATTACGTAATTGTTCTTCACGCTCAATACGAAGGCCCGCAGTTAACGTTAATTCGCGGCTTAAATTAAAGCTTGTTTCGCCATAAACTGCGGTCGATTTACTGCTATCGTCACCGTAGTAGTTTGTTGCACCCACACTTTCAAATTCTTGGTCGCGCTCAAAGTAAGCAAGGCCGATAAACCCGGAATAAAAGTGGTTGTTTAGCCCAAAGTTGAGCTTGGTATCGACGGTGATATTACTCTCGTCCATTGATACGTCAGATTCAGCGCTTTCAATGGGCTCGTATGCGTCAAAGCTCCAGTGATAATCCATGTAAGCAACTACTACGTCTAACGAAAAATCATCATTAATACTGTAATCAATATTTACTTGCGTAGTATCAGAGTCTGTTTCCACAATACGTTGATATAGGGGCTTATAATCAAATGGTTCGTCCGCAACAAAGTATTTACGACCAGAGTTACCCTCTTCACTGTAAGTTGAGTAAGTCAGCTGCACGGCAAGGTCTTTGCTTGGCGTGTAAAGTAATTTAGCGCGCGTACTGCTGGTATTTAACTTGTTTAATTCACGATCAGTTGGGTTTGTTTCATATACCGGTGGGTTTGAAAATGTTTCGCCATCGACATACTGAGTTGATAAGCGAAATGCTAATACATCCTCAACTAATGCTCCCGATACCACTGCGGCAGTATCGAGGTAGCTATCTTGATTGCGATAACCTACGCGCACTGCCCCTTCAAAATCCTGAGTTGGCGCTTTCGTTGTCATGTACACCGCACCTGCGATGCTATTGCGACCATTGCTAGTTGATTGCGGCCCCCGGTAAACCTCAATTTGTTCTACATCCCAAAGGCCGGTATCACCTGTTAAGTCAGCAACAAAGGGTTGGCTTACACCATCAATTAACGTTGAAACACGGGCTTTTGAACCTCCGCTAAATGAGTTAAAACCGGTTGCCCCACCATTACCAGACACCCCTCGCATATCAGGCACCGAACCCGTTAACACCACCACGTTTGCCATTTCTGAGAGCGCTTCGGATATAGACGCAAGCTGGCCGTTTTCTAGTAGCGCCTTATCAACAACCGCCACCGACGACATGGTTTCTTTAAGTGACTTTTCCGTTTTTTCACCGGTAACAACAATAGTGTCCATTGATTCTCGACTGCTTTGCTCGTCGTCAGCCCAAGCCGAGCCTTGAGCAGCAAGTAACGATGCAAAAATAACCTTGGTTATTGTGTTGAGTTTTAATGCAGTAGCCAATGTCCTTTCCCCGTAAGAGATTATTAGAATTAAACAAATCGAGCTTGATAAAAAGCGCTAGGAAATTAACACAGGCTTAATGACATTGCAATTGAGTTTAGTTATCATTTACAATGCGATATAACATAAATTCCAACTCTCATTTTATGCTCATTTTCACCGTTACTTTACTCATCGTTTTCGCTGTCAGCACTTTTTACTGCACCAGAAAACAACAGCGATTTTTAAAAAAACCGATAAAAAAACATTGGCGATTACTATCGCTTGCATTAATAGCGTGTGCATTAACACTTGCCTTTGTGCAGCTATCAGCCACAGCAGCTGTTTTCTATATAATCTTTAGCGTGATGCTTATGCTAATGCTGATCCCTTTTATTAGCCTGCTGCAAACAAAGGGGTAATTCATGACAAACTCATCAAAGCGCCAACCAACGTGGTTAGGTAAAACCTTAGCCGGTGCCTTTTTAGGGTTGGCACTGTCATTTATATTCATTGCTTTTTTTGCTTGGTATGGCCCTGGAGGCATTGAAGCTCGAGATAAAGTGCAATTTAACATGTGGATGATTACCCCTATTTGGCTAACCATTTTTAGTTTTAGCTATTTGTTCAACTCTGCAAAGCAAGCTTGGCTTGTCCTTGGCAGCTTAACTGTGCTGCTTTATGGCGTATTTTTCATGCTCAGGAACGCACTATGAAAGTAAGATCGGATATTTTACGCACCTATCAAGGTGTACATACATGGACGGGCATTATTGCTGGCTTAGTGCTGTTTATAGGTTTTTATGCTGGCAGCCTGACCATGTTTAAACACGAAATACAACGGTGGGCTGCACCGGTTACAGCGCCTAAAGTAACCAGTTCTGATTATGACTACCAAAAACTGGTAGATACGGTAATAAGTGTGCGTGGTGAACAACTTGCTAAAGGCTTTAACCTAGACTTACATACCCAAGACGCGCCTCTTTCTTGGTATATCAAAGGCAGTGCCCGTGGCATGGAGCTTGATAAACAGCTCAACTATGCCCACCTCAATGCTGATGGCACATTAAACGTTAGCGCGCAAACTGAAAACGAACTTGGCGATTTAATTGATTACTTACATCGCACAGCAGGCTTTATTGGTGAAATTGGCCATGACCAATCAGGGGTTTATATTCTAGGTATTGCCAGTGTGTTGTATTTTTTAGCTTTGGTCTCTGGGGTCATTATTTTACTGCCAACACTCGTTAAAACCTTTTTTGCATTGCGTAAAGAAAAAGGGCCAAGCCGGTTTTGGCTCGACAGCCATAACCTTGTGGGGATTGCCAGCTTACCGTTTCATTTAGTCATAGCCTTCACTGTGGTGGTGTTTGCATTTCATGACTTTATTTATGGTGGCTTAGCGCAATTTTATGATGATAAACCGCTGTTTCAGCGCCCTACTCCCGCTGCGCAAAGTTTTCACATTGACAACTTACCTAGTATCGACGAGCAAGTGCTTGCAGCTAAAAGCTATGCGCCTGGCTATGAGCCTATCCACATTCGCTACAGTAATTTAAATTCCGCTTCGCCCTCTGCGGTGTTTATGATGAGTAACAATAATGCGGTTGTGCGCGGCCCAGATACTGACTATTTATTTATGAACCCGTACACCTTAGAGGTCGTTAACTCAAGCTATCCACAAGGCGAAGATGCAGTGTGGGGTAATATGGTGGCCAGTATTTTCTCACTCCATTTTGGCACCTATGGTGGAGAATGGGGGCGCTGGGGTTACTTTATAATGGGCTTACTTGGGGCATTTTTGTTCTATTCGGGCAATTTATTATGGATAGATAAGCGCTTCAAAAAAGATCCCAACAAACGCAGTACGTTGTTTATGGCAAAACTCACTATTGGTGTTTGTTTAGGGTCGATGATTGCCGTTGCTTTCACGTTAGTTGCAGCTAAATGGCTACCTACATTTGTTGCTAACGCAAACTACGCCAGTCTATACAGTTACTACGCCGCCTTTTTTGCTTTTGTGATATATAGCTTCTTAAAACCTGTGCAAAAGGCAACGACGGTTGGCCTTTATTTACTCGCGAGTTTGTGTGCATTAATGGTGTTATCTACGCTGGTGAAACTTGCACTAAGTGACGTAAATACGCTCTTCTACTCAAGCTATATGGTTGATATCGTCGCCGCTATGTTTGCTGTTATTTTCTTGAAAATGTCGAAACATCAGCAGCAAAAACAGGCCACACAAAGCATCATGCCAGCCTTTGAACAGGTTAGCCAAACTTAAGCACTCCTAGTATGGGTATCAGAGCGATTTGATACCCATACTTTTGCCTTATCCACGATTCGCTCCCGTTTAATGAAAGCATTTCTTGTCCCAAGTAACAGTGTCAGGTCTTGCATGGTGCAATGTGCTTGTTATCGACGTTCGCTTGTAGCACGTCAGCGAAGTTCAAAATAAACCTGTGGAGTAAATTGAAACCAACTAAAGTGGCATGTACCAAAAGCGCGAAGATAATTAACTATTCGCGGTAATGTACTCGCGTGTAATGCTTAAGTGGTGAGCCTTTTGAGCATTCTGGTAGTGCGCACTTCCCCAACCAGAGTGGGTGCGCATCATAGTTTTGCCAGTAGGAGGCATCTTGACCCAGCCGGAAAGGATGCTGTAACCTTGGTTTATCACTTCTAAGGAGATTGCGCCAACATGAACAACTAAACCTGTCATCCATTTCTTATTTTCTTTTTGGATTTACAGGGTTAGTAGGCGTAGCTCACATTCCGATATGTCTGTACAAGTGCATTGTATATTTTGCCTATTGGCAAAAGCGTATAGTGGTATTAATCACCTCTCTAAGATAGCTAGCTGCGACTGTTGCCCCTTTCATACAGGAGGCACTTTATGCCATTACTACAGGCTTACAATATAAGTTATCAATTGGATAACGGCGATTTTCTCTTTCAGCAACTGTCATGTTCACTGTCTAATAAGCGTGTTGGCTTAGTTGGGCGTAACGGTGTTGGTAAATCAATACTCGCGTCAATTTTAAGTGGTGAACAACCACCATCAAGTGGGGCTGTTGCTTTGTCTCAATCAGTAGCTGTGTATCATCAGCAGCTACCCCCGCTATTATCTTGCGAACTGACGATTGCTCAGTTCTTGGGTATAGATCAGGTGCTTGAAGCCATAAAGCGGGTTGAGTCGGGTGATTGTTCACAGCAATGGTTTGATATAATAAAGGAGCAATGGGACTTGCCCTTAAAACTCACTCAACAATTACAAGAGCATGGCTTACCAACAGATGTAGATTTTCCATGCGCTCAACTCAGTGGTGGGCAATTCGCCCGTTTAAAGCTTTGGCAATTGTTTGCTAGCAATGTTGAATTACTCATACTTGATGAGCCATCCAATCACCTTGATGTGCATGCTAAACACTGGTTAATTCAGTCTATGCGCGCCTTCAAAGGGGCAATTTTACTTGTCAGTCATGAGCGAAAGTTACTGCACGAAATGGACGAAATTTGGCAGCTTTCAGAGCTTGGGTTACAGGTGTTTGGTGGCAACTACACTCTGTACGCCGAACAAAAAAGGGCAGAGTTACAAGCGCTTGAACGAAAACTGGCAAGCGTTGATAAACAAAAAAAGCAGTTACAATTACAAACGCAGAAAAACCGTGAAAAGGCAGAGCAAAGAGCGGCTCAAGGTACGCAGTTACGAAAGAATGGCAGTCAGCCCAAAGTATTGCTTGATGCTAAAAAAGACAAAGCAACGGCACAGGCAGCTAATCGAACTAAAAATGAGCAGCTTCGTCGAACTCATTTAGCCAATACAGAGCGCTCACTCAAAGCTCACAAAGAGTCACAGAAAAGCCAAAAACTCTATTTAGCGCACCCCCCTATTCGCTCACGTAAAGTCATTTCGATTCATCAAGGCGTATTGCCGTTTGGTCGCACTGAGCCTGTCTCATTTCAAGCATATACCCATGATAAGGTTTATCTGGCAGGTAAAAACGGCAGTGGTAAATCAACGCTTCTGAAAACACTATTGGGCGAAATTTCTCTCCAGCAAGGCGAGCTGCAACTCAATACCCCGTTATATTACCTTGACCAACATTTTGGAGTGATTCGAGGGGATTTATCGCTACTCGATAACCTTGTAACACTTTGCGGTGGCCTTAAGGAGAGTGATGCCAGAACATTACTAGCAGGCGTTGGTTTTAGTCGCGATAATGTATTTCGTCTTGGCCACATGCTTAGTGGCGGTGAGAAGATGAAGTTAGCCATGCTTATTGTTAGTCACCAGGCGACGCACCCTTTTTTACTGCTCGATGAGCCTGATAACCACCTCGACCTTGAGTCAAAACTTATGCTGGCCCAAGCGCTTAATCAATACCCTGGAGGCTTTATTCTCGTTAGCCATGATGAGGACTTCGTTCGTGAATCAGGGGTTCAGATGCAAATCGATATTTAACTTGTATAACTGCCATCTAGAAACGAACTATATCGTCCATGGGATTAAACGAGCTATCTGCCATGGGCGGTATGCCCTCTTTCACCCTACGGAAATAACTATTTATACACCATATTCCTTGGGTTTCTCCTATAGTCAGGAAAACGACCCATTGGGTCGTTTTGTCGTATCCACGGTTAGAGCAATATCGCCTAACTTCAATGCTGGTAAGTACTTCTTAAATTTGCTATTACTGGTCTAAGGACAAAAACGAGAATGATTGCGGCAGAAAAACGACCCAATCGCTCGATATTAAATTGTTATGCAGGAAAAATTACATGTCGAACATTAGCTTAGAAGCATGGAAGAATGTTAAACAGACACAGCAGAAGTATGATTACTTTATTCTGAGTTTAAGTAGTGCTTTGTTTGCATATTTAGGCTCAAAATTTGAGCCTGAAAAATTATCATTTTCCCAAAACTCAATTGAATTATTAGCGCTAGCATCTTTCGCTGTATCAATACTTTTTGGGATTCTTCGCCTAGAAAGTGAGATTTCTGTGCAATCTAATGACTATAGAAAAGCACAGGCTCAGGAAAGACTCGACGTAGTTAATAAAATTATAAATTTACCTTATAGAAATATCGACCTAGACACCGGTAGTCAGGTTTCAATTTCAGAGGCCCAAGAAAAACAGCAAATACTGCAAAAGTTTATCGCTCAATCTAGTGATTACGCCGAAGAATTAGGTGACAGTTACGAACTAAAATTTAAAGTTAGAAATTACTCGTTGCTTATAGGCTTTGTGCTACTTGTTATTTCGAAATTTGTCGCGCTGTATCTGGCGTCGAATGCATAACAAGCCACTGTAGTCACTCGCTGGCGCTCGTTGGGACACAAACACGCAGGCTTCCTTCGCTTCGCTCCGTATTATAGCCTGCGTATTTGTGCCCCTAAGTGGGGCGTTATCTCTCACGGATGTTATGGACTCAGCAGAAATCACAAAAGCGACAATTGAGTTTGCAGTAAAACACGGACTGGGAAAAAGCCCCGAATTGAAGTATTTGTATAATGCCATCACCTCTTCTCCCAAACACGAACGTTATAAAGGCCTCATGGGTGTTTTCGCAGTTCAAATGAGAGAAGATCGGCTCAAAGTTCAAACGTTTACTGGTCGCCTTCTATTGAAAATAAACCCCAAGGCAACAGAGCGGTGCGAAGAAGCTATTTTTCGCCTTCTACCACACTGGGATGTAAGTGCAGAAGAAGTCGTGTTTTACCTCAGAGAGCAGTTCGGGAAAGAAAATATGCTGACTGCAATAAACAATCTGAGAGCTGGCCAACTTTCAGACTCAGACTTTGCACAATTAGATACTGTTGTACACTGGTTGGGCTGTTGTGAGAGATAACAAACCAATATAGTCGCTCACTGCGCTCGCTGGGACACAAACACGTAGGCTCCCATCGCTTCGCTCAGGATTTTAGCCTACGTATTTGTGCCCCTAATTGGGGTGTTAGAGAGCCTATGAAGAATTTGAGTTACCTTTTAGCTTTGTTGTTTTTATTTGGTTGTGGGAAGAAAGAGCCGAATCCTGTTTGGGATTGGGGGTATATACCGTCGTCAGAAATATCGAACTCTAAACGGGAACAATGTGCTCACGAGTATTACCAATCTTTTCCAATTTCCCCAGATAGTGGAGAAAGCCTTAGGATTGGGCAAAGCTCTATTTCCGGCCGTTCTCATAAACACTATATTGGTTCTGGCTGTATGGTTGCTACAGTAGGCACAAGAGTCTATTTGGATGCTGACAAACAAGCTAATAACTTTTACTCGGTTTCTGTTTCAATGCCAACTTTAGATGATAGATGCAGGAGTAACTCTGACATACCAGCATGTAAGGAAAGCTCAGTTAGCCACACAGTCTTATTTTCTAGAGATATTTCAGCTAGTGAGATTGGTGACTATTTTAAAAGTAAGACTATGAATCAAATCGTAAGTTATGACGAACATAGCCGTCTTGTCACTTTTCAACTTAGAAATAAAAGCCTTGAGTATAAAATCCAGGCTTTCTAACAAAGCAAATTAAAGGTGCGGAAAAACCAGTTGTTTTTGTTCGTACCTCACAAATTTTAGCCAACTAATTTTTGCCGTTAATTTGTAGCATTAGTTTTTTTATGATGATTCGTTTTATATTTTTAAGTTTGTTTATGATTGCCGGGACAACTATGGCTTCAAATGAAATAGGACCACCTGAAGGAGTTTTGGCTGAAGATTGGGAAGCCTATCTAAAGCAAAAAAAGGATTGGGGAGCCATGCTTAAGCAAAGGTTTGAAAGTGAACTCAAAGCGACTCCTCCTTTACCTCCTTGGGAAAAATTTCCTGAATATGAACCTAGCAATATATTTTGGCGAATAGGATCAGGTGAAGAGTATCTAACCGATTATTTTGGTGTTTACTTAAAGTATGCAAGTAAAGATGATATTCAGGCATATAAATTGAAATACCCCGCTCCTAAAGTTTGGGAAACTTGGTATAACGAAAACTAACAAGTTAATAAAAAGTGGAAGCAAAAGACGGCTCGAAGGGGTTCGATTTTGAAGGTACATTTACAAAAATTGAGTCAAACGAGTCGATTCATTTTAAGCTTGGTGATAACCGTGTTGTGATAGTTGAACTCATAGAAACAATCAATGGCGTTAAGGTCGTAGAAACCTTTGAGGCGGAAGATGAGAACTCTGCTGAGCAGCAAAAACAAGGTTGGCAAAGTATCCTCCACAACTTCAAAAAACACGTTGAAAACAAAAGCAACTAACAAGGTGCTGCTGACAAACAAATTTACCGCTGAGCGCGGCGGTAGCGACCGCATCAGCTAGCCACTGCGTGCCGAAAGTTCACTCTAGCCTTGGCAATACAACCAAAAAAGCGAGCCTCTCAGGGGCTCGCTTTTTATGATAAGTGCTAGAACTTAGCTGCTGCCGGTTTTGGCGCGCCGTGTTCTCCAGCGGTTATTTCTTCTTGCCGGGCCTTTCGCTTGGGGTGAGTCGCCATCGCGTCCTTTGGGTTTATTAGCACCGCCCTGCTCCTTACCTTGCTGCGGCGCTTTACCCTGCTGCGGCGCACTCGCCGCTTTTTTCGCGTGCGAAGGCTTCTTTTTCACTGCTTGCTTAGCGGTGTTGCCTGGCTGCTCAGCTTTGGCTGCTTTCGGCTTTTTGGGTTTTTTAGGCTTTTTCGGCGCCCGCAATGTGCTTGGTGCCACCTCATTCGTGGGCTCAAAGCCCGCGATAGTTTGCCGTGGCAACAATTCTTGAATAAGGTTTTCAATGCCGTTTAAATCTTTTGCCTCGTCCGCTGTGACAAATGAGATAGCCAACCCTGAGGCCCCCGCCCGACCGGTTCGTCCGATACGGTGAACATAGTCTTCGGCAACATTGGGCAAGTCAAAGTTGATCACACAAGGAAGCTGGTCAATATCAATGCCGCGCGCGGCGATATCGGTGGCCACCAGAACTTTAATACTGCCGTCTTTAAATCCGGCCAACGCTTTGGTTCTGGCGCCTTGGCTCTTATTGCCATGAATCGCGGCAGAGTGAATACCGCGCTTTTCCAAATTAGTGGCAATGCGATTCGCGCCATGCTTGGTGCGGCTAAACACCAACACCTGCTGCCAATCATTTTCTTTAATTAAATGACTTAGTAGCGCTGTTTTGCGCGATTTATCCACTGGGTAAACCCACTGCTCTATGGTTTTTGCCGTGGTATTGGCAGGCACCACAGAAATCTCTAGCGGCTGGTGGACTATGGTTTTCGCCAATTCACGGATCTCGTCCGAGAAGGTCGCCGAGTACAGCAGGTTTTGTCGTTTCGGCGGCAATAACTTAATAATGCGGCGAATATCGTGAATAAAGCCCATATCTAACATGCGGTCAGCTTCATCAAGCACCAGCATTTCTAGTTGCTCAAATTTAATGGCATTTTGCTGATACAAATCCATTAACCGTCCGGGCGTGGCCACGAGGATATCGGCCCCGCGACGCAGTTGCATCATTTGCGGGTTAATTTTAACGCCGCCAAAGGCCACGCAATAGCTCAGCGCTAACTCTTTACCATACGTGGCGACACTGGCACCTACCTGAGCGGCCAGCTCACGGGTAGGAGCAAGCACTAAAGCTCGCACGTTATTACCGCGAGCACGCTGCCCTTTACTTAATATTTCTAGCATCGGCAAGGTAAAACCCGCCGTTTTACCGGTGCCGGTTTGCGCAGCGGCCATCACGTCGTGGCCGGATAACACCGCAGGAATGCCTTGCGCCTGTATTGGTGAAGGATGCTGGTAGCCTTGGCGTTCAATCGCTTGAAGTAGTTTAGGTTGTAGTTTTAAGTCACTGAATTGGATGGTGTCTTCGGTTTTGATGGTGTTGTTTGCTGATGGTACTTGCTGTTCGGTCATATAAACTCGGTATACATGGCGAAACAAGCTTAAACCCGATTGCATCACCAAAAAATTAAAAAGGCGTAGCGACTTGCTACACAGGCGTAAAGAGCATCGGCGCAATGGCGCCTCAAGGTGTGCTCTTTACTGATCACGCTGCCATCATAACACACTCTGGGTTAATACAGTGCATGGCAAAAAAAGAAAGCGTAGATCCGGTGCTCAGCCCCATTGGCACTTGCCCTACTCGCTTGTAACTGAGCATCAGTGCAGCCATAAAAAAACCCGCTCAAGGCGGGTTTTTATGTCACTCACTAGCAGAGCTTACCAACCGGTTTTCTCTTTTAGTGCGTTGCCAATTTCAGCAAGTGAACGTACAGTTTGTACGCCCGCTGCTTCTAAGGCTGCAAATTTCTCGTCAGCAGTACCTTTACCGCCAGCGATAATCGCACCAGCGTGGCCCATACGTTTGCCTGGAGGTGCAGTTACACCGGCAATGTATGAAACAACAGGCTTAGTGACGTTGTCTTTGATGTACGCAGCCGCTTCTTCTTCAGCTGTACCGCCGATCTCACCGATCATTACGATAGCTTCAGTTTGCGGATCTTTTTCGAACATCTCTAGTACGTCGATGAAGTTAGTACCAGGAATTGGGTCACCACCGATACCAACACATGAAGATTGACCAAAGCCAGCGTCAGTTGTTTGCTTAACAGCTTCATAAGTCAAAGTACCAGAACGTGATACGATGCCTACTTTACCAGGCTTGTGGATGTGACCAGGCATGATACCAATCTTAGACTCACCCGGGGTAATAACACCTGGGCAGTTAGGACCAATCATACGCACGCCAGTTTCATCAAGCTTAACTTTAACGTCAACCATGTCTAGCGTTGGGATACCTTCAGTGATACAAACGATTAGCTCGATGCCCGCATCGATCGCTTCAAGGATTGCATCTTTACAGAAAGGCGCTGGTACGTAGATAACAGAAGCCGTAGCGCCTGTTTCTTCAACAGCGTCACGTACAGTGTTAAATACCGGCAGACCTAGGTGCGTTTGACCGCCTTTACCTGGTGATACACCACCAACCATCTGCGTACCGTATTCGATTGCTTGCTCAGAGTGGAACGTACCCTGACCACCAGTGAAACCTTGGCAGATTACCTTAGTGTCTTTATTAATTAGTACAGACATTATTTGCCCTCCGCAGCAGCAACAACTTTCTCAGCTGCGTCTGTTAGAGATTCTGCAGCAATGATGTCTAGACCTGAGTTAGCAAGAACGTCACGGCCTAGTTCAGCGTTAGTACCTTCAAGACGTACAACTACAGGTACGTTTACGCCAACTTCTTTAACCGCACCGATAATACCTTCTGCGATCATGTCACAACGTACGATACCGCCGAAGATGTTAACAAGTACTGCTTTAACATTGTCATCAGAAAGGATGATCTTAAATGCTTCAGCAACGCGCTCTTTAGTTGCACCGCCGCCCACATCTAGGAAGTTAGCTGGCTTGCCGCCGTGTAGGTTAACGATGTCCATAGTACCCATTGCTAGACCCGCACCATTTACCATGCAGCCTACTGTACCGTCTAGCGCTACGTAGTTTAGTTCCCACTGTGCTGCGTGTGCCTCACGCTCGTCTTCTTGCGAAGGATCGTGCATCGCGCGGATTTTAGGCTGACGATATAGTGCGTTGCCATCAACACCGATTTTACCGTCTAGGCAGTGTAGGTTGCCTTCGTCAGTGATAACCAGTGGGTTGATTTCAAGTAGCGCGAAATCGTGATCGATAAACATGTTGCCAAGACCCATGAAGATCTTAACGAACTGCTTAAGTTGAGTTGGGTTCAAGCCAAGTTTGAAAGCAAGCTCACGACCTTGGTAAGCCTGAGGACCTACAAGTGGGTCGATCTCAGCTTTGTGGATAAGCTCTGGCGTTTCTTCAGCAACAGTTTCGATTTCAACACCGCCTTCGGTAGACGCCATGAAAACAACTTTACGTGAAGCGCGGTCGACAACAGCACCAAGGTAGAGTTCGTTTGCAATGTCAGTGCAGCTTTCAACAAGGATCTTTGCAACAGGCTGACCATTTTCGTCAGTTTGGAAAGTTACTAGGTTTTTACCTAGCCAGTTCTGTGCAAACTCTTTGATTTCTTGTTTGCTGTCAGCAAGTTTTACACCGCCCGCTTTACCACGGCCACCGGCGTGAACCTGACATTTAACAACCCATTTATCACCGCCGATTTTATCAGCAGCTTCAGCAGCTTCTTGAGGTGTGTCACATGCGTAACCTTCAGAAACTGGTAAACCATATTCGGCAAAAAGTTGTTTTGCCTGATACTCATGCAAATTCATGATGCTTTATCCAATTTTTTGTACTAAAAGAGCTGAATAAATATGCAATTTACCCAACCATCCCAAATTGCGCACCTAGTATAGATCCCATGGCTATGCTTGAAAACCCTAGTGGGACTAAAGGCGGCAAAAAAAAGCTGCGGCGCGGGCCACAGCTTAATTTTTATTCATTCTCGATGTTTATACATCAAGTAGAAGACGTGTTGGATCTTCTAACATTTCTTTAATGGTCACTAAGAAGCCAACAGACTCTTTACCATCGATTTGGCGGTGGTCATAAGACAGGGCCAAATACATCATAGGTAGAATCTCAACTTTGCCATTCACCGCCATAGGACGCTCTTGGATTTTGTGCATACCCAAGATTGAAGACTGTGGCAAGTTGATGATTGGCGTTGATAATAGTGAGCCAAATACACCCCCGTTGGTGATAGTGAAGTTACCACCGGTCATGTCTTCAACCGTTAGCTTACCATCACGGCCTTTAAGCGCTAACTCGCGAATACCGGCTTCGATTTCTGCAACCGATAGCTTGTCACAATCGCGTAGTACTGGCGTTACCAAGCCACGCGGTGTTGATACCGCAATGCTGATATCGAAGTAGTTGTGATAAACGATGTCGTCGCCATCGATTGATGCGTTCACATCTGGGAAGCGTTTAAGCGCTTCTACTACTGCTTTTACGTAGAACGACATGAAGCCTAAACGGATGCCATGGCGCTCTTCAAAGGCGTCTTTGTATTGCTTACGAAGGTCCATGATTGGCTTCATGTTCACTTCGTTAAAGGTGGTCAACATCGCCGTTGAGTTTTTCGCTTCAAGTAGGCGGTTAGCGATGGTCTTACGCAAACGTGTCATCGGTACGCGTTTTTGCGTGCGGTTACCCACAGGCGCTGACTGAGCGTCATCGGCTTTGCTTTCTTGCTTAGCCGGCGCTTGTTTAAGGAACTTGTCTACGTCTTCTTTAGTAACACGACCGTTTTTGCCTGAACCTTTGATTTTTGACGCATCTAGGCCTTTTTCAGCAATGAGGCGGCGCACTGAAGGAGTCAATGCATCACTGGCACTGTCATCACCACTTTGCTCGGCAGCCGGAGCAGACTCTTCTTTGCTACCGCCAGCAGCTTTAGCGCCTACTTTCACTTTACCGATAACTTGCTCGGCTGTGACCGTATCGCCTTCACCGTGAACGTGCTCGCCCATGACACCGTCATCCGGGGCTACCACTTCAAGTACAACTTTGTCAGTTTCGATATCAACCAAGTTCTGGTCGCGGCTTACCGCTTCACCTGGTTGCACATGCCATGTTGCGATAGTGGCATCGGCAACAGATTCAGGAAGTACAGGTACTTTAATATCCACTTCTTTACCTTCTGAAGCACCGCTGTCTTTTGCTGGTGCTGAATCAGCTTTTTCTTCACTTTTAGCGTTATCGTCGCTGCTGTTCTCATCAGCAGCAGGCGCATCGTCGGCTTCGCCAACAATGGCTAGCACTTGCTCAGCAAGTACCGTTGCGCCTTCTTGCTCTTTAATCTCGCTGATCACACCGTCTGCCGGCGCCGCTACTTCAAGTACGACTTTATCGGTTTCGATGTCTACGAGGTTCTGGTCACGACTTACTTTGTCGCCAACACTGACATGCCAAGTTGCAACGGTGGCGTCTGCAACTGACTCAGGAAGAACAGGAACCTTGATTTCTGTGGTCATCTCTTATCCCTTATTTTTTAATGGTAAGCGCGTCAGCGACTAACGCTTGTTGTTCTTTAGTATGTACTGACATGTAACCACATGCCGGTGACGCGGACGCGTTACGTCCTGCATAAGTTAGGTTTGCACCTTGTGGAATTGCCTGCCAGAAGTGGTGCTGCGAGCAGTACCATGCACCCTGGTTTTGTGGCTCTTCCTGACACCATACGAAATCTTTCACATGGCTGTAGCGTTCGATAATGTCAGCCATTTCCTGATGCGGGAATGGGTAAAGCTGCTCAACACGCACGATGGCGATGTTATCCAGCTCTTGCTTACGACGCTCTTGCAGCAGCTCGTAGTACACTTTACCGCTACAGAACACCACGCGCTCAACGTTTTTAGCATCAATATCATCGATTTCGTCGATCATATTGTGGAATACGCCTTCAGATAACTCTTCTAGCGTAGAAACGGCTAACGGGTGACGCAACAATGATTTCGGGGTCATAACAATCAGTGGACGACGTAGTGGACGCACTGATTGACGACGCAACATAGCGTAAACCTGCGCTGGCGTTGACGGCACACACACTTGCATGTTGTGGTCTGCACATAGCTGCAAGAAACGCTCTAGGCGCGCTGAGCTGTGCTCTGGGCCTTGACCTTCGTAGCCATGAGGTAGCAAACAGGTTAAGCCACATAAACGGCCCCACTTTTGTTCGCCTGAGCTTAGGAATTGGTCGAATACCACCTGCGCACCATTGGCGAAATCACCAAACTGCGCTTCCCACATCACCAGTGATGTTGGCTCGGCTGTGGCGTAACCATATTCAAATGCGAGCACCGCTTCTTCTGAAAGCACCGAGTCGTACACTTCAAATTTACCCTGGTCTTCTTTGATGTGTTGCAGCGGTAAATAGGTGGATGCATCTTCTTGATTATGCACCACAGCATGACGGTGGAAGAAGGTACCACGGCCTGAGTCTTGGCCGGTTAGACGAATGTCTGTGCCCTGCTCAACCATAGTGGCATATGCAAGAGTCTCGGCCATACCCCAGTCTAGTTTTTTCTCGCCGGCGGCCATCGCTTTACGGTCGTCGTAAATCTTCTTAACCCGAGATTGTGCTTGGTGATCTTCTGGATAAGAAGCCACCTTTTCGCCAAGCTCTTTAAGCTTTTCAACTGGAATATGAGTTTCATACTCGGTATCCCAGTCATGGCCCACGAATTTAGACCAATCAGATGAGTGCTTAGTTTCTGGCTCAATTTCTTCAACCACGCAGTTGCCTTCGTCTAGGCCATTGCGATAGTCATCAGCAAGCTTTTTGATCTCTTTTTCACTCAAGACACCTTCGCTAACTAGCTGATCGGCATAGATTTGGCGCGGCACTGGGTGCTTTTTCACCTTTTTGTACATCAACGGCTGCGTGGCGCTTGGCTCATCCGCTTCGTTGTGTCCATGACGGCGGTAACACACTAAATCAATAACCACGTCGCGTTTGAACTGATTACGGAAATCAAGTGCAATTTGCGTCACTAAGGCAACCGCTTCAGGGTCGTCGGAGTTAACATGGAAAATCGGTGACTGCACCATTTTAGCGATGTCGGTACAGTAGTCAGTAGAGCGTGTATCGTCTTGCTTAGACGTGGTGAAGCCAACTTGGTTATTAACCACGATGCGCACACTGCCGCCTACTTTGAAGGCATTAGTTTGCGACATATTGAAGGTTTCTTGCACACAACCCTGGCCGGCGATGGCCGAGTCACCGTGGATGGTGATAGGCAATGCTTTTGAACCACTTTCACATTCTAAACGGTCAAGACGCGCGCGTACCGAGCCCATCACCACTGGATTAACAATCTCTAGGTGTGAGGGGTTAAATGCCAAGGCCATGTGTACGCTGCCGCCTTCGGTGGCGAAGTCTGATGAGTAACCCATATGGTATTTCACGTCACCAGAGCCCAGCGTGTCATCGTGTTTACCAGCAAACTCATCGAACAGCGCCGATGGGTTTTTACCTAGTACGTTCACTAACACATTTAGACGACCACGGTGGGCCATACCAATAACCGCTTCTTGTTGACCACTTTCACCGGCGCGGTGAATCAGCTCTTTAAGCATTGGCACTAAGGCGTCGCCACCTTCCAATGAGAAGCGTTTGGCGCCTGGGAATTTCGAGCCTAGGTACTTTTCAAGACCATCGGCCGCAATCAAGCCTTTGAGAATGCGCTGCTTGGTTTTGCTGTCGAATTGAGGGCGTGCTTGAACCGATTCTAAGCGTTGCTGTAGCCAACGTTTTTCTTCGGTAGATGTGATGTGCATGTACTCGGCACCGATGGAACCACAATAGGTTGCCTTCAATGCTTTGTATAAGTCACCCAGTTTCATCATTTCGCCGCCGGCGGCAAACGAACCTACATAAAACTCAGTGTCAAAATCGTCTTCAGAAAGACCGTGGAAGTCTAACTCCAAATCGCGAACACGTTCACGTTTCCAAATCCCGAGTGGGTCAAGATTCGCGTTTTGGTGACCACGGAATCGAAAAGCATTTATCAGTTGCAATACTTTGATCTGTTTGGGGTCACCCTGACCACCTTCTGCAACAACTACTTCGCGATGTTTATTTTTTGCCAGCTTGGCGAATTCAGCTCTTACTTGTGAATGCTTAGTTTCTACATCCACCCCTTCCACTTTGGGAAGTTGCTCGAACACTTCACGCCATTCTTCTGGCACTGAAGTCACATCATCAAGATATGCTTCATAAAGCTCCTCAACATAGGCAACGTTACCGCCGTACAGATGAGAAGACTCTAGCCATGCCTTCATCACACCATCGTGCATTTATAAGCCCTTTTATCTAGCGCAGAATTTACATTGTCTGACTTACTTAAAACTCAAGTAAGTGATCGAAGAATGGCCAGACAGACGTCCAGCCATTCTTAGTTCTATTATGCCCTTAAACGGAACGATTAAGAAGCATTGATTTGATTTGCCCAATCGCTTTGGTCGGATTCAAACCTTTCGGACATACATTGACACAGTTCATGATATTGTGACAACGGAATACGCTGAATGCATCGTCTAAATCTGCCAAGCGCTCATCGGTGGCGGTATCTCGGCTATCCGCTAAGAAGCGGTAAGCGTGTAATAGGCCGGCCGGGCCGATAAATTTGTCTGGGTTCCACCAGAAGCTTGGGCATGATGTTGAACAACATGCACAAAGAATACATTCGTATAGCCCATCTAGCTTTTCACGATCTTCAATCGACTGCAAACGCTCACCCGCTGGAGGCGTATCATTAATGAGATACGGCTTCACTTTCTCGTACTGAGTGTAGAATTGCGACATGTCGATTACAAGGTCACGAATAACCGGTAGACCCGGTAGTGGACGAATCACTACCTTGCCCTTGCCGTTTGTCTGCAATGCAGAGATTGGCGTAATACAGGCAAGGCCATTTTTACCATTCATGTTCACACCATCGGAGCCACATACCCCTTCACGGCAGGAACGACGAAATGCCAGGCTTGGATCTTGCTCTTTTAACATCAGCAGTGCGTCAAGCACCATCATGTCACGACCTTCTTCCACCTCAAGGGTGTAGTCTTTCATGAATGGCGCATCATCCACGTCTGGATTGTAACGATAAACAGATAATTCTAAAGTTGCCATCGTCATCTCTCCTAGTAAGTACGAGCTTTAGGTGGGAACGCTTCACGAAGCTTAGGTGCATAGTTTACATCACGCTTAGACATTTCTTCTGTCTCGGGGTTGTAAACACTGTGGCACAGCCAATTTTCGTCATCACGGTCTGGGTAGTCGAAGCGCGAGTGCGCACCACGGCTCTCAGTACGGAAATTCGCAGCAACCGCTGTTGAGTAAGCTGTTTCCATCAAGTTATCAAGCTCTAAACACTCGATACGTTGAGTGTTGAACTCGCTTGATTTGTCGTCCAAGCGGGCATGCTGTAGACGCTCGCGAATTTCTTTAAGCTCTTTAAGACCCGTCGCCATTGAATCACCTTCACGGAATACAGAGAAGTTAAGCTGCATACATTGCTGTAGGTCTTTTTTGATTTGCACTGGGTCTTCGCCCTGGCCTTCTTTTGATGTTTCCCAACGGTTGAAACGTGCCAATGCACCTTCAATGTTGTCGCTTGAAGCATCACGTTGCGCTTGGTAATCGTTCAAGTAAACACCTAGGTAGTTACCTGCTGCACGACCAAATACAACCAAATCAAGCAGTGAGTTACCACCTAGGCGGTTAGCACCGTGTACAGATACACAAGCGATTTCACCGACTGCGAATAGACCTTCAACAAGCGTGTCGTTACCTTGGGCATCAACGCTTAGTACTTGGCCGTTCACATTGGTTGGTACACCACCCATCATGTAGTGACAGGTTGGAATAACTGGAATTGGCTCTTTCGCTGGGTCAACATGAGCAAAAGTTTTAGCTAGGTCACATACGCCAGGTAGACGTAGATTTAGCGTTTCCTCGCCAAGGTGATCCAGTTTCAATTTAATGTGCGGGCCCCACGGACCTTCACAACCACGACCTTCACGGATTTCGGTCATCATTGAACGGGCAACTACGTCACGTGACGCCAAGTCTTTGGCATTAGGCGCATAACGCTCCATGAAGCGTTCGCCATCTTTGTTCAGAAGATAACCCCCTTCACCACGGCAACCTTCAGTTACCAGGGTTCCGGCACCGGCGATCCCGGTTGGGTGGAACTGCCACATTTCCATGTCTTGCATGGCTACGCCAGCACGCGTGGCCATACCCACGCCGTCACCGGTGTTGATGTGCGCGTTAGTGGTCGAGGCATAAATACGCCCTGCACCACCGGTGGCAAGCACAACCACTTTCGATTTGAAGTAAACCACTTCACCAGACTCGATGTCGATAGCTGTACAACCCACTACCGCGCCGTCGTCGTTTTTAACAAGGTCCAGTGCATACCACTCAGAATATACATTGGTTTTGTTCTTTACGTTTTGCTGATATAAGCAGTGCAGCAAGGCGTGACCAGTACGGTCCGCAGCAGCCGCTGTACGCGCTGCTTGCTCGCCGCCGAAGTTTTTCGACTGACCACCGAATGGGCGCTGGTATACGCGGCCGTTCTCAAAACGTGAGAATGGCAAGCCCATGTTTTCAAGCTCGGTGATTGCTTCTGGGCCAGTTTTACACATGTACTCGATGGCGTCTTGGTCCCCGATATAATCGGAGCCCTTAACGGTATCGTACATGTGCCATTCCCAGTTATCCTCGTGCGAGTTACCTAGTGCTACGGTAATACCACCCTGTGCCGACACGGTGTGTGAACGGGTTGGGAAAACCTTGGAAATAAGCGCACAAGACTTGCCTGATTCAGTGATTGCTAACGCTGCGCGCATACCTGCACCGCCAGCGCCAACCACTACTGCGTCAAATTCGCGAACTGAATATTTCACTTAAACACCCCATAGAACAAACAGGCCAACTACTACGTAAGATAGGGCCATAAGGTTTAATACGAAGCCAAGAAACGCGCGTAGTTTGGCGTTCTTTACATAGTCGGTCAGCACCTGCCATAGGCCGATGCGTGCGTGCACCATAATGCACGCAAGGGCGATTAGGGTGTATACCTTCATCGCGAAGTTACCGAATAACCCCGACCATGCTTCATAGGTTAATGCTGGAGTGCATAGCAGATAACCAATAATAAATAGTGCATAAGAGCTGATGATAAGTGCCGTTGCTCGTAGCGATACGAAATCCTGAACACCATCACGCTTTAAAGATGCTTGATTTAAGACCATAGCCAAACTCCCGCCAATACGGCAACAATCACCCACAATACAAAGCCGATTTTAGCGGTTGCATTGCCTGAATCTAATTCTTTCCACGGACCCAAGTCTTGGATTAAGTGGCGTACACCTGCGATGAAGTGATACGAGAGAACGGTGAGGGTACCCCAGGCGATAAATTTGGCAACAAACCCGGTTAACAGGCTTTTGACAAATTCAAATCCTTCCGGAGAAGACAGTGACACAGCCCATGCCCAGATAACAAAGGTCAAGGCAAAGAACATTGCGACACCGGTGACGCGGTGCAGAATTGATGCTTTGGCCGTTGCTGGCATAGAGATGGTCGTTAGATCGAGATTTACAGGTCTTTGCTTTTTCACAGTTACTTGCCCATCTTGCTCACATTGATAAATAGAGCCATCTACATTGTTGTTATAACCATTTATGCAATCACTGCATAAATGCGCTCACATAAATAAACCCACAGACGCGAAAAAAGATCACTTTATTTGTTCAATTTTAAAGCGAAATTTCACGTGTTTGTCATAAACGGTTTACTCAAAGACGTTACGGTATTGAACCCCTGACAGTATATAAGTCTGCAGCGGATATTACAATTCTTGTTTAGTCACGGAGGTTTGCGAATTAGCCATTGGTATAATATTTAATCTTTGCAGAATATTTATTATACACAAATGCATTAAAATTGACTTTCTACCCCTCTTGTACGTTAGAATGATCGGAATTTGCTTAACATTAGTATCACGCATAACAGCTTTAGCTTGTTATTCTTATAGGAGATAATTAGATGGCAGATAAGAAAGCCACTGTCCATATTGATGGACAAGACCCGATTGAACTTCCCATTTACGAAGGTACTGCGGGTCAAGACGTTATCGACGTCCGTACCTTAGGCGCACACGGCTACTTCACCTACGACCCAGGGTTCATGTCGACTGGCTCTTGTGACTCATCTATCACCTACATCGATGGTGGTAAAGGCGTATTGCTACACCGTGGTTACCCCATTGATCAGCTTGCTGAACAATCTAACTACGTCGAACTTTGCTACTTACTGCTTAACGGTGAATTACCGTCAGAAGCAGAGCTTGAAGAATTCTCTAAGTCAATCACTCTAAGCACCATGGTGCACGAGAAAGTGGCGGCCTTCTTCCAGGGTTTCCGCGTTGATGCTCACCCAATGGCGATGCTATGTGGTGTGGTTGGTGCCATGTCTTCTTTCTATCACCAAGACTTAGATATCTCAGACCCAGCACAGCGTAAGCGCAGTGCCACTCGCCTAGTTGCGAAGCTGCCGACTATCGCAGCAATGGCGTACAAGTACACCATTGGCCAACCGTTCGTTTACCCACGTAACGACCTGAGCTATGCAGAGAACTTCTTACACATGATGTTCTCAGTGCCTTCTGAAGATTACCAAGTAAATCCTGTGCTTGCTAAAGCCATGGACCGTATCTTCATGTTGCACGCTGACCACGAGCAAAACGCATCAACCTCAACGGTACGTATTGCTGGTTCATCTGGTGCTAACCCTTATGCATGTATCGCAGCGGGTATCGCATCACTTTGGGGCCCTGCGCACGGTGGTGCTAACGAAGCATGTTTGAACATGCTACAAGAGATTGGCTCAGTTGATCGCATTGACGAATACATCGCTAAAGCGAAAGATAAGAACGACCCGTTCCGCCTAATGGGCTTCGGTCACCGTGTTTACAAAAACTTCGACCCACGTGCCACGGTAATGCGTGACACCTGCCACGAAGTACTGAAAGAGCTAAACATCGAAGATCCACTTCTAGATGTTGCTATGCGCTTAGAGCAAATTGCTCTTGAAGACCCTTACTTCGTTGAGAAGAAATTATACCCGAACGTAGACTTCTACTCAGGTATCATTCTTAAGGCGATTGGTATCCCAACCAGCATGTTCACCGTTATTTTCGCTATGTCGCGTACCGTCGGTTGGATCTCGCACTGGGATGAAATGCTGTCTCAGCCTGGTCACAAGATCAGCCGTCCACGTCAGCTATATAAAGGCGCAACGAAGCGCGATTACGTCGCTCAAGACAAGCGCTAAGCAACGCGTTTTAGAGTTGAAAAAGGTCGCTCCCAAGCGGCCTTTTTTATTGCCATTTCAGCCTAGTTCTCTACAATGGCGGCATTTGTACAGCCAGCTTTACTAACCATGTTTGATATAGACGCAATACGCCAAGATTTCCCTGCCCTGACTCAACATGGTGACACCGAACGTGTTTATTTTGATTCGGCCGCAACGGCGCACAAACCACGCTGTGTGATTGACACCTTGACGCGCTTTTACAGCCAAGAAAACGCCAACGTGCATCGCGGCGCACACCAATTAAGTCAGCAAGCAACCAGCCGTTATGAGCACGCGCGCCAGCAAGTGGCCGAATTTATCGGCTGTCAGCATAACGAACTGGTATGGACCAAAGGGGCCACCGAGGCTATTAACTTGGTTGCCTATGGGCTGACGGCGCAGCTACAACCCAGAGACGTGATTTTAATAACCGAACTTGAGCACCACGCCAACATCGTCCCGTGGCAACAGCTAGCGAAGCGCACCGGTGCAACATTGATGGCCGTACCGGTCACCCCCGCAGGGCTACTCGATATTGCTCAAGCGGAGCAAATGATCGCCCAGTATCGACCCAAGGTATTTGCCCTGGCCCATGTTTCTAATGCCCTTGGCAATATTAACCCCGTTAAAGCGCTACTCAGTCAGGCCAAGCAACAAGGTGCTTGGACCTTGGTTGATGGTGCCCAGTCGCTGCTACATTTGCGCCCGCAAATGGCCGACTTAGGCTGCGACTTTTTCGTGTTTTCGGCGCATAAATGTCTCGGCCCTACCGGCCTTGGCGGATTGTTCGGGCGCTTTAGTTGTCTTCAGCAACTCGATGTTTTTCAAACCGGCGGCGAAATGGTGGCTAAAGTACGTATTGAGCATACCGAATTTAACCCGCCCCCGAGTAAGTTTGAAACCGGCACGCCGAATATCAGTGCGGTGCTTGGCTTTGCTGCCGCCATTGAGTATTTAAATAACCTTGATAGCGCCGCCCTAGCAGCGCACGAGCGTAGCTTAATGCAGTATTTAGTGGCGCAACTTAGCGACATTGAGTCGGTGTCCTTGCTTGGCGACATGCAGCATAATGTCGGTACCGTCAGCTTTTATGTACAATCAGAGCACCCCTATGACATTGCCACCTTGCTCGATATGGAAGGCATTGCCCTGCGCCATGGCCACCACTGCGCCCAGCCTTTAATGCACGCACTAGGGGTGAATGGTACCGTGAGAGTCAGCTTGGCGTTTTATAATACCTTTGCAGAAATCGACCACTTTATCAGTGCACTACGTAATACCTTGGAGATGATGGCACCATGAGTTATCGCAATTACCCTGAGCTAAAACAGGCTTTTCAAGCCCTTCACGGCTGGCAACAACGTTATCGTGAGTTGATGCTGTTGGGAAAAAGCTTGCCAGTCCTTGCCAATGAGCTCAAGGTCGATGAAGCGAAGGTTTCTGGTTGTGAAAGTAATGTCTGGTTGTATATCGACTTCACTCCCCAAGAAGATAAGCTGGTTGTGGTGGCCGATTCTGACACTCGCATTGTTAAAGGATTACTGGCGTTGATTCTCATGATGTACAACGGTAAAACTCCGCAACAAGCAGCGGCTCTTGACGCCGAGCAAGAGTTCGAGGAGTTAGGATTGATGCGCCACCTTAGCCCCTCGCGCGGTAATGGCATTCGCGCCATTGTCAGCGCGATTAACCAATTTGCCAAAAGCCACTGTTAACCCTGGCTTTGTTCACTCAAACGTTGGCGCTTATTTAAGTATTTGCGCACGGCTTTGGCCGCTGCGAAAAAGCCAAAGCTGCCGGTCACCATGGTTGCCGAGCCAAAGCCATTGGCACAGTCCATATTCATCGTTGAATCGGCCCCTTGCTTGGCTCGACATACGTGTCCATGACCATCGGGATAGACCAACTGCTCGGTGGAATACACACAATCAACATCAAATTTACGCTTCGGATTGTTGCTAAAATTATATTGTTTGCGCAATAGATAGCGAACCTTTGCTAATAGCGGATCGTGGGTGGTTTTGGCGACATCGCCAAATTTTATCTCACTTGGGTCGGTTTGCCCTCCCGCGCCACCGGTGGTGATAATAGGTAACTTATTGCGTTTGCAATGGGCAATCAAAGCCGCTTTTTCTTTTACCGCATCAATGGCATCGATGACATAGTCAAAGCCCTGAATGTGCTCGCGGATATTATCCAAGGTGATGAAATCATCTATCACATGCACGGTGATCTGTGGGTTGATTAGCTGGCAACGCGCTTTCATGGCTTCTACTTTGGCTTCGCCCACCGATTGCGAGTGCGCATGAATTTGCCGGTTACTGTTGGTAACGCATATATCATCGAGGTCGATAAGGGTGAGTTGCCCTACTCCGGTGCGCGCCAGCGCCTCGGCGACCCAACTGCCGACCCCGCCAATGCCGATGACACAGAAATGCGCCTGCTGCAGCCATTGGGTTTGCTGTTGTCCGTAAAGGCGGCTGATACCACCGAAGCGAAGTTGATAATCATCTTGTGTCATTGTCTCTACCAATTTAACTGCCAAGGTTGGTTGTCACAAAAGCTTAAAAGTGTATTTAACTGCGCTGCATGCTGTCCTTCTTGCATCGGCGCACAAAAGCAATAATGCTGGTCGCGATATTGAAAACGCAGCGCGTACGCATGTAAATAGGTGCGATCGCTGGCCTCGGCGCCATACAGGGTATCGCCCAGAATTGGTGCCGATAATGACTTCATAGCAACACGGAGCTGATGTGTTTTGCCACTGAAAGGCTTTAACACCATGCCCCTTAGTCCCGGTGCCAGCGAGTAGCTATAAAATCGGGTAATGGCCGGGTTTTCCTGGGTTTTAAGTAGCTTGAAAGCGCCGCGCCGGGCTTTGCCCATGTCACCTTTGATCCACCCCTGCTTCTTTTTCGGTTTTGCCGTACAGAGCGCCATATAGAATTTATCTACTTCATGGGCACTGAACATCGCCGTGAACGTCGTCGCCGCCGCGCTGCTTTTTGGTAGCAGCACTAAACCTGAGGTCACCTTATCAAGGCGATGCACGGGGTAGAACTTAGTGTCCAATTGCTGCTGGGCTATGGCCACCAGCCCCGGCTCGTTATCCTGCGAGTGAAAATCCATCCCCGCCGGTTTATATACAACGGTGAAATCGCTGTCATCATTGATGACTGTGAGGGTACTCATTGAAGTGCGCTTATCACTCGCGCTAGGTCTTCTTCGGTATCCACTCCCGCAGCGGGCACCTGTTTGGCTTCGGCCACGTTAATGGTGAAGCCATGATAAAGCACACGTAATTGCTCAAGCGACTCCAGTTGCTCTAAAGGCGATGGCGCCAAGCCGATATACTCATTAATAAAACCTGCGCGATAGGCATAGATACCGATATGGCGTTGCATGTGGCGAATGTCTAACTCGCAGCTTTTTGTTAGTAACGCATCGCGATGATAAGGGATCGGCGCGCGGGAAAAATAAAGCGCTTGCTGTGCGGTGTTACTCACCACCTTTACTGCATTGGGATTGAGCGCCTCTTCGCGGTCTATAATCGCCGTCGACAGGGTGGCCATCGGGGCGTCGTTACCACTGAGCAATTGCGCCACTTGGGCGACATTTTCTGGCGCTAGTAACGGCTCATCGCCTTGCACATTAACCACCAGCGTGTCGTCATCTAGCGCTAGCTTAGCTACGACCTCGGCTAAACGCTCTGTGCCAGATTGGTGATCTTCCCGGGTCATCACCACGGGGGCGCCGAAGCCCTCGCACACGGTCGCCACATCAACGTGATCGGTGGCCACGTAAACCGCCGTCGCGCCAGATAACACCGCACGCTCATAGACGTGCTGAATCATTGGCTTGCCGGCTATATCAGCCAGCGGTTTGCCTGGTAAGCGTGTAGAGGCGTAGCGTGCGGGAATAATAACTACGAATTCCACTGCTCAACCTCGTCACTGCTCAACTCTCGCGCTTCGTTTTCCAACAGTACCGGAATGTCATCACGAATTGGGTAAGCCAGTTTCGCAGCGGTACTAATGAGTTCTTGATTGTCTTTATCGTAGCGCAACTTTCCCTTACAAACTGGGCAGGCAATAATTTCTAAGAGCTTAGTATCGAACGCCATTTACAGCACCCCTTTACGTTTTAAAATAGTTGTTAATTGAGTTTCCAAAACCTGGTTGGCCTTGGCATCTACGCGTAAATAATAACACTGCCGATGGGCGAAAGTACGACATTTTACCGCATCTTTCTCTGTCATATAGACAGCCTGTTCGCCAAACTGGGTTAAATCCGATGCTTGATAATGGTGATGGTCACGATAATGCACGGCTTCACTAATAGCCACACCAATTGCTTGCAGGCTCTGCTCAAAGCGCTCCGGATTACCAATAGCACTGATGGCCACGCCTTTTGCAAAAGGGGGCGATAGCGGTTGCTCATCAGCAACCCCATAAAGCCCGGATGAGGCTAACTGATAACTGGCTTGTCCTGCTTGCTCACCATTGTAGATCACCAAATCGACAGATTTTAGCCGCCCTTGACCCTCGCGCAACGGCCCTGCGGGGAGCAGTAAGCCATTGCCAAAGCGCCGCGCGGCATCGACTATACATAATTCAATATCGCGCTCTAGCGCGTAATGCTGCAGGCCATCATCGCTGAGAATGACATCGACACTTTGTAGCGCCAGCAGTTTTTCTATGCTGGCCTTGCGATCGCCGCCAATCACCACCGTACATCCGCTGCGTTTGGCCAGTAGCACCGGCTCATCGCCGCCTTGATGGGGCTCGGTGTCCGCTGTGACCACAAAGGGCGTCTCTGGGGGGTGGCTGCCATAGCCACGGGAAATAATACCAACGCGCTTACCGCGTTGCTGCAACAGCTCGGCCAGATAGAGTGTCATGGGCGTTTTACCATTACCACCCACACTGATATTACCCACGACAATCACTGGTACTGGCGCCCGGTAGGCCGCGAATAGACCCAAACGATAGCCTAGGCGACGAGCATAACTAATCAGCCAGTATAAGGCCGTTAACGGCAATAACAGCAACGTAATCAGGCTCACTCGGCGAAACCAAGAGCGCTCTATCGCAGCGCCGATGCCGTTATCGGCGCGACTCATTGCCCCTCGCCTTGCTGCATTTTTGCCAGCGCCGCATAGGTACCGTTGGCATTTAACAGTTCGCCATGGGTGCCCTGTTCAATAATTTGTCCATGGTCGAGCACATATATGCAATCTACTTGCTCTATGGTCGACAAACGGTGGGCGATAATAATCGCGGTTTTATCTTTCATCAACGACTCAAGCGCTTGCTGGATTAACTTTTCCGACTCGGTATCGAGTGCTGAGGTAGCCTCATCAAGAATCAGTATGGGTGCATCTTTAACCAGAGCCCTAGCAATGGCAATACGCTGGCGCTGACCCCCAGAGAGCATGACACCGTCTTCACCAATCATGGTATTTAAGCCTTGCGGCAAGTCTTTAACAAACTCCCACACATGTGCTTTTTTAGCCACTTCGATTAGGGCTTGCTCGCTCAGAGGTTGTGCCAAGCCATACATAATATTATTGGCGATCGTATCGTTAAATAGCACCACCTGTTGCGAGACAATAGCAAACTGTTGACGCAGGCTCGCCAGAGTCAACTCATTGGTGGCAATACCATCGAGTTTAATCGCCGATGCCGGCTCGACGTCATAGTAACGCGGTAATAAATTCGACAGCGTCGACTTACCCGAGCCCGAACGCCCGACCAGGGCGATATTTTGCCCCGGGGTAATATCCAGTGACAATGATTTTAATACCGGCTCTGCAACATCGGGGTAATGGAAGGTCAAGTCGGTAATTTGAATATGCCCTTTGGCTTTTTCCAATACGTGCGTGCCGGTGTCTTTTTCCTGTTCGGTATCAAGCACGGTGAAGATACTTTGCGCAGCGGCGATACCTCGTTGCAGCTCGCTGTTAACATTGGATAGCTGTTTCAGTGGGCGTAGCATCAGCATCATCGACGAGATCAGGCTGACAAAGGTTCCTGAGGTAATTGAGTTAAGCATGCTGGGCATGGAGATAAGCACTAAGATCACCGCCATAGATGAGGCCGCAAGAATTTGAATGACCGATACGCTCAGCGCTTTGGTGGCATCCATTTTGACCCGTTGCAGGCGGTTGATATTGTTAACATGGGCAAAGCGCTCGGTTTCCTGTTGCTGGCCATTAAAACCATGGATCACTTTGTGCCCTGAGAGCATCTGCTCTGAGCAACGGGTAACATCACCCATGGCATTTTGAATATTTTTGGAAATACGGCGAAAACGCTTAGACACCACAGTCACGATGATGGCAACAATCGGCGTGATCACTAAAAACACCAGCGACAGCTTCCAACTGGCGGCAAACATCACCACCAATAAAAACGCCACATACGCCCCTTCGCGCACCAGCACCAACAAGGCTTTGGTAATAGCCTGTTGCACCTGCTCGGTATCAAAGGTGATCTTTGAGATAAGCTCACCATTGGAGTGCTTATCATGAAAACTCACCGGGAGATTAAGCATGTGTTGGAATAAGTCTTGGCGTAATGAGCGCACCACTTGCGAACCCACATAGGCTAAACAGTAACTGGACACAAAGTTAAATGCGCCGCGCCCTAATACCAACGCAATCACAACAAAAGGAGCCCAAGTCAAAACAGCGCTGTTACGCTCAGTTAAACCTTCATCGATAAATGGCTGCATTAGCCACACAAAGGTGGCATCCATTGCTGAATACCCTAGCATGCCAATAATGGCGACAATGGCGGCGGCTTTATAAGTCTTTACATAACCAAGTAGTCGCTTATAACTTTGGGAGGCGCTTTGCTGCATAATACTCTCGAATCAACGCAATAGCGGGTATTGTAGCTTTAGCAAAGCAAAAACAAAACTCAATCACTGATAAACCAATAGCTTTTGTCTGCTTTTGCTGTTTTTATCTGCATTTCGGTGTCATAAAACTGCACCCGAATACCACCTTGCAATTTAGTTTGGTATTGCCCAGCATTGTGCGCAGCAAAACGTGCGAACACCTCGGGGTGTGGCATCTGCCAATTGCGACGGGCGCCACTTGAGTGAATCACCACCTTAGGCTTGGCTTGTTTAATAAACGCAGCGCTAGAAGAGCTGTCACTGCCATGGTGGGCACTGACCAAGACATCCACTGGCCTTATTTTATCTTGCGTTAACAGCTGCTGCTCTTCTCGCTCGGTGATATCGCCGCTTAGTAGCACATTGTATTTGCCATCACTGATGTGCACCACACAAGAGTTAGCATTGTCATTTTGCTGATTGCTGTGCGGCCAAATAGAGCGAACAGTCAAGCCATGCCAGCTCAATTCGCTCATTCTACAGATACCTGGATTACCATTATGAAAGGATTTTAAGGTGTGTCCATACCCTGCTTGTAGCCAGTGCTCTAGCCCGCCAGCATGGTCATTATCGCTGTGTGAAATAATGGTATGCTCGACCTGCAAGCCTCGCGCGTTAATGATAGGTAGCAAGGTATTTTTAACTATCGAGTAGCGCGAGAAATAACTAGGTCCGAGATCATAAACCAAGGCTTTGCCCTGGCGGCTGATCACTATGCTCAGCCCATGCCCGACATCAAGCACATCAAGTTGCCATCTGGGTTGATAAACCCATTGCTGTGCACAATAGCCAACAAACAATCCCCCTGCATAACACACGGGCCATAAACTGGGTTTTATTAGCATAGCAATAACTGCAAGGTAGTAAATAATAACCACTGTGATATCAAGCTCACCGGTGGACAACCAAAGTGCAGGGCCAAGCTCTACCACCCTTTCTAACGTCGAGGATAGCGCCAAGTCCAATTGACGCAATAGCCATAGCATTGGTTCGCTGAACCCAGTTAATACCACGACAATCAGTAAAGGCAATAAAATAAAGCTGACAAAAGGCACGGCAACCAGATTAACCGGGGCACTGGCCCATGAAAACCCACCGAACGTCGCTGCACTCAATGGCGCTAAGGCAATAAACAACCATAGCTGAATGAACATATAACGACTAAGCCAGTGCCATCGTTGCGACTGCACCAAAGCAATAACGATGGCCGCCACAGCCAGAAAAGAAAACCACAGCCCGATATTAAGTAACGCGAACGGGTTCGCTAACAACACGCAGGCCAAGGCGATAAGCAAGCAGCGCGACAACGAATAGTGTTGTCGTGAAAAATACAGCCAAACAAAAACGGCTAACATCAGCCAAGCTCGTTGAGCACTGATAGGCAGCGCGCATAACAGCACAAATATACCAGATATTAAAAGCGCCACACCTGCCACTAATCGGTTTGTAAGGGCCTGTTGCCATTGTCCTGAGCGCACCCCATGGGCGACACACCAAAGCGCGCACTTAATACCCATAAAGCACAGCCCGTACAGCAAAGAGATATGCAACCCGGAAATGGCTAATAAATGGATAATACCGCTGTGTTTGAAGAACTGATTGTGCTTGGGCTCTATATCACTGCGTTCGGCGCTTAGTAGTGCTAAGTATACGCCTTTTAACTCAAGCGGTTGCAGCTGCGCTTTCAACCAACTCAGGTAACGCTGCCTTGTCGACGGCGGTGCGTTAGTAATCGTTATGTTTTTAGCTGAGCTTCCCGTGAAACTGAATCCATGTAGAAACCCATAAATTCGCCTATCGAGCACATCGTAGTTAACACGCCAGCGTTTCGATTTGACGCGCATATCAGCGCTCAGCTTAGCGCCAATTGCGACAGGCTGGTTGGCGTGCACCGCTACACTAAGTAAATGGTTTTGATAAAAAGGAACAGCGTAACCGGCCACATCATTAAGACGCAAGGTGACAAATTGAGTTGCCCCCAATACCCGTGTTTGTTGAACTGTGCCATGCACGTCAACGTATGCACCACTCAACGATGGTCCATGCCAGGTAAATATAAGTTGGTGGTAAACCAGGGTATAGCCAATGGCGAAGACCACACCGCGAATAAAGCCTAAAAATACACCACAATACACCCTGATTATTGCCATTATAGGTATTATGATAAAAAGTACTGGCAGTGACGGGGTGAAAAGTGACAAAATACACCCGAACGCGAATCCACTGCACACCGCAATAGATGTACAGGGCCCTATCCCATGGCGAAGAAAACCATTCAACGGTTTTTACCCGATCACAATAAGATTAAACAGCAAAAGTCGCTACGCATATTTGGGCGATTTTTACATGACGCTAATCTGTGGCATTTAAACAGACGATCGGCGCGAGGTGCCTTTTCCGTAGGCCTATTTTTCGCATTCATTCCGGTTCCCTTCCAGATGATTTTAGCGGCTGCTGTGGCAATACCTCTGCGGGTCAACCTGCCTTTGTCCATCGCCCTAGTGTGGATCACCAACCCTTTGACTATGCCGCCGATTTTCTATTTTTCTTATTTGGTTGGTACGTGGATCTTAGGGCATCAAGAGCAAGCCTTTTACTTTGAGGCAAGTTGGCAATGGCTGAGTGACAGCCTCACAACCATTGGGCCTGCGTTTTTAGTAGGTTCGCTGGTGTGTGGCACTGTCGCCGCGCTTATTAGCTTTATAGTAGTTGATTTTTTGTGGTGTCGCGGTGTTAAAAAAGCATGGCAAGCTCGAAACTCTGACCATGACAGCTAAATTTAAGCCATAAAAAAACCGCCAGTTGGCGGTTTTTTTATGCGTATAACACTTACAGGATGTCGATAAGCTCGATATCGAAAATAAGTGTTGAATAAGGAGCAATTGCTGCACCTGCACCACGCTCACCGTAAGCAAGGTCATGCGGCACATACAAGCGCCACTTTGAACCTGTAGGCATCATTTGTAACGCCTCGGTCCAACCTTTAATAACACCACCTACTGGGAACTCTGCAGGTTCGCCGCGCTCGTAAGAGCTATCAAATACAGTACCGTTGATAAGTGCACCATGGTAATGAGTGCGAACGGTCACATCAGCGCTAGGCTTGTCACCTTCGCCCTGTTCGATTACTTCGTACTGTAGACCCGATTCAGTCACTGTTACTTCTGCACGCTTCGCGTTGTCAGCTAGAAAAGCTTCGCCTTCTGCGGCCAATACTTTTGCTTCTTCTTCGCGGCGTTGCTGAATCTCAGCGTTAATTTTTTCAAACGCTGCCTGGATTTCAGGGATTTCTACTTGGAAGCTTTCACCGGTAAAGGCATCCTTCATTCCTTCAAACACGGAATTTACGTTCATTCCTTCGAAAGGGGTTGCTTTTAGTTGCTCACCCATTTGTAGGCCAATGCCGTAGCTTGCCTTTTCCGCGTCGGTATTAAATTTATCAGACATAAAGTTGTTCATCTTTTGTTTCTATAAATGCCTGCACAGGGTAACACACTGAAAAACGCACGTCAGTGCTGGCTAGAAAATCTAAGACGATGAGCGCTCATTTGCCGAACTATTGGCCACTTTTGCGCTGATCCAAGGCATTAACCAAACGAAAAGCAGCAAAGAGACAATGCTAAATACCCATAGCCAATAAGGGAGCCCTACAAATAATGGCTGGATCATGACCCCAAATACGATGATGCCCAAACAACTTATAATCAGTGCGCTTAAAATAGCCAAGGTGTTATCGTATTTTGTGATTAAATGGGCGGTAAGCAGGTTGAAACCAGCAATGGCAGTTAACGTCATAATCCAGTTTAGCTCGGCATCGCGAACGAGAGTTAACACCACATCCAAGCCCTGTGCATATAAAAATGCCACAATGCCCCAAGCAACAATACGCATTACATTATGCATGAGCGAGTAAATCCTAATAGGTTAATAGCCGCCATTATAACGGGAAGCAAAACGAAAAAAACCGCCAATGAGGCGGTTTTGGGAATGAGGTGGCGGAGAGATAGGGATTCGAACCCTAGATGGGCTATTAACCCATGCCGGTTTTCAAGACCGGTGCATTCAACCGCTCTGCCATCTCTCCGAATTGGCGCGCATATTAATGACTTTTGCTGGCGCTGTAAAGCGTTTTAAATCAATTTAGTAATATTGCCGAGGGCGCTTAGCGATCAGCGCACAAATAACACAGCCTATAAGCGCCAACAGTGCAAAAATCACACTTTGGGTAATAAGTTCTGGCCGTTGATTCTTACTGGCAGGAACAATGAGCAAACACAAAGCCGGTAATGCACTGAAACACAAAATATAAGCGGAGACCTTAAGTGCACGTAAAAAGCCAAAACGTTTAGTGTAAAGCATCCAAATGGCGATAAACACGACTACGGCCATGGCGCTCAAGGTGATGTAAAGAGGCGCTTTGGTTAGCATCGCCACATAGGTCGTTAATAACGCCCCAACGACACCCCAGAAAGTCCATAAGCCCCAGCGTTCTTTCTCTCTTAAAAATAGGTTACCCATAGCAATACATCTTCTTCTTATTATTTATTAGGGTCTGCTCAAAACTTAGCCTAACAAAAATAATCATGATAAAAAACCGAGCATTTAGATTATTTTCCCGTTAATTTGGCGAAATTCGACACACAATAACAAATAAAAGGTTAATGAAAGATGACTCATTCGTAGCTGCGGGCACAATATAATGCTCGTTGCCCGCACAGGGCGTTTGACACTAACTTATTAAAATAGTTCACAGCGAGTCGGTAAAAAAATCAGCGACTTGGTGGCGACGCTTCTTCGGACAATCCACAGTGGGCGTTCCCAAGTAAAGGAAGCCGACAATTTCGTCGTCATCAGTGAGCTTTAAAGCCTGTTTAACTGTGGCTGATTTCGCAAATGCACCCGTTCGCCAAATACCCGATAAACCTTGGGCAAATGCCGCTTGTTGCATAGCAAATGTCGCGCAGCTAGCACTGGCCACTTGCTCGACCCACGGCACTTTATCGTGTCCAATGTACTTCATGATACAGACGATCACCATTGGAGCTCGCGCAGGCAATGACGCTGCACGCTCAATCACTCGCTCGCCCATGTCTTCTTTTTGCGCCGCCTGTAAGAAAATATCACCTAGCTTTTCGCGCTGGCGTTCTTGTAAAACGACGAATTTCCACGGCGCAAGGTGGCCATGATCGGGTACTCTCAGTGCCGCTTGTTGAATAAGTTCAAGTTGTTGAGCATTAGGCCCGGGAAAAGAAAGCTGGCTATCAGATTGACGATTTAATAAAAGCTCTTTTGCATTCATGGCTATATATGAGAATGTGAATAATTAGCAAAAGAGTACCATATTCAAGCGATGATAAAAATGGCCCAAACGGGCCATAGAGTTGTAGCTACTGAGAATGAGTGGCTAGCACCTGGCGTTATTCACGAGGTGCTGGACGCAGGTAATAATCGAGGCTGACAAAACGACCACCACCATAGAAAAATAGCGCCAACAACATGGCAAAATAGATACTCGCAAACTCAATACCGTTATTAAGAATGACGATGTTGCCGGTTTCATATAAATACTCAGGGCGGCCGTTTTCGCCAATCAGCTGCTTCATAATATCGAGCCGCTGCTTAGCTTGTATGGAGTTCTCTAGACTCTGCTGCGCTCCTGGAACCCCTACCCAATCAAGCACTTTTGCGGCACTGGTATCTGGGTTAGTTGGTGTAATGGCAAACCAGCCATTATGCCAATGCACGGTTGTAGCGGCCACAACCATGGTAAACATTAAAGGGATGCTCACTAAGCGTGTAAACAAGCCAACAAGGATGAGCCATCCACCTAAAAACTCAGTCCAACCGGCTAAAAAAGCAAGTACCTCAGCAAATGGTAGGCCCAAGCCCCAGTCGCTATTGCCGAACCAAGCAATGACATTGGCATCGGCGAGTAGTCGTTGCGACCACGCAAGGTCGCTATTAGCAAGGTTGAGTTTATTAAAGCCCGCGATGATCATCACCGGGGCAAGGATTAAACGCATACACAACGAGGGTAGCCCATCGAGAAAGCTGAGTTGTGATAGCAGTGAACGGTAAACACCGGTAACGGTGGTGAGCATAGGGCACCTTGGGTCTGAGTTAACTAATATTGATATAGCACACAGACCGCCGGGTGCCGGAAGTTATTTCATATTATTAACAGCAGTTAGCTTTTGCTTTGCTAGGCACTATTAAATTTCTCTCGCTACTAATAAGGCTTCTTTAATAGCTCGCTTTGCGTCAATTTCTGCGGCCAGCTTAGCACCACCTATCACATGGACTTGAGCACTATGTTGCTGATCAACTTGCTTAAATTGGGCATCATTGGCAGTTTGCCCAATGCAACCTATCACAGTATCAACATTCAGCACTTTTGCTTCGCCATTCACACGAATGTGTAACCCCTCGTTATCAAAACGCTCGTACTGACATTCACCAATTTGCTCCACGTCGTGCATCTTTGCCACTTTACGGTGGATCCAACCAGTGGTTTTCCCTAACCCTTTACCGAAGCGCCCGGCACTGCGCTTAAGCATATAAATCTTTCTATCGCTTTTATGCAGTTCAATGGGTTGCTCAATGCCCCACTGGGCTTTGAAATGCTCAACGCTTTGGTGATGTTGCTCGGTTAAAAACGCAACCATATCAAAACCTATCCCACCTGCACCTAAAATAGCGATCCGGTCGGTGAGCGTCACGTCACCGCGAATAACCTCGTCATAACGATAGATGCGTTTACCATCGGCGCATTCAATATCCGCTTCACGAGGCGACACCCCACAGGCGAATACCACATCATCGTATTTGCTAAGCATGGCCGGCTCATATGCCGTATTGGTTTGCAAATCAACGCCTTGACGCACCACCTCTTCACTGAAGTATTTGAGTGCTAATTGAAAGTCTTCTTTACCCGGAATACGCATGGCGAGATTGAACTGACCGCCTAAATCATTGGATTTTTCGATTAAGGTGACGTTATGACCACGTTGGCGTAAATAAATACTTGCTGCGAGTCCCGCAGGCCCAGCACCAACAACCAATACCTTTTTCGCTTTTGCGGCTTTTGTGATGGCGTAGTCAAGCTCGAATGCGGCCAGTGGGTTCACCAAGCAAGTGGCTCGTTGCCCTTTAAACACGTGATCCAGACAGCCTTGGTTACACCCTATGCAAATATTGATTTGTTCGCTGCGTTGTTGCGCATACTTATTAAAGAGCTCTGGGTCAGCAAGCAGTGGCCGAGCCATGGATATCATGTCGGCTTGACCTTGGTTTAAAATGCTATTGGCTATGTCCGGCGTGTTGATACGGTTGACAGCAATAACGGGCTTATCTGTTGCTTGTTTAAGGCGTTGTGAAGCTTCTCTAAAGGCCCCTGGCGGCACCATAGAAGCAATCGTTGGCACGCGCGCCTCATGCCAGCCAATGCCGGTGTTGAAAATATCAACGCCCGCCGCATCCAGCGCTTTGGCCTGAGCAGTAACCTCTTCGGCTGTCGAACCATCAGGAATTAAATCCATCACCGACAGGCGAAATACAATCATAAAGTCATCACTGACAGCAGCGCGCACGGCCGAGACTATTTCCTTAGCTAAACGCATACGGTTTTCATTGCTACCGCCGTATTCGTCGGTGCGCTTATTGGTATGCGGTGCCATAAATTCGTTTATTAAATAGCCTTCCGAGCCCATGATTTCGACACCATCATAACCGGCTTTTTGCGCTAGCTTGGCGCTTTTGGCAAAGTCTTTAACGGTGCTTTTTATCATTCCTACCGACATAGCCTTCGGCGTGTAAGGCGAAATAGGCGCCTGAATAGCGCTCGGCGCGCAGCTAAATGGGTGGTAGGCATACCGTCCAGCGTGAAGCAGTTGCAAACAAATCTTGCCACCATGCTTGTGCACGGCTTGGGTGTATTTTTTATGCTTTACTACATCAAATACACTGTTAAAGGAGGACGAAATAGGCGTAAGCTTACCGCGAATATTTGGACTATAACCGCCGGTGACGATGAGGCCCACGCCTCCCTTCGCGCGTTCTTCGTAGAATGCAGCGAGGCGTTTGCGATTATGCCACCCCTCTTCTAAACCGGTGTGCATAGAGCCCATCACGAGCCGGTTTCTTAATTCTCCATGCATCAATTTTAGTGGTTGTTCTAGCATGGTGTTACCCCTTTACTATTATCTGGTCATACCTGTTTCAGGGTAGCGATCTTTGCCACATTGAGCAAGCACTAGCGATACAGTATTCGCCAATATAAACACTTCGTTACTTTTTTCTGTTTAAACTTTTCAACCCTTTAGGCTAATATGGGATTCTATCCCGTACGCCCCCAAAATGGATAAAGTAAGGATCTGATTTTGATTAAAAAAGCAGTAAAGGCCACTTGGCATGGAATTAACTTCTCGCGCCAACTTTTGGTCAACATTCTTTTTATAGTGCTTGTTATCGCTATTATAGCGTCTATTGCAAGCGATGAAGGCGAGATTATCGTCCCTGACGGTGCCGTGCTGACACTTAACCTAAATGGCTATTTAGTTGAGCAGAAACGCTATGTTGACCCTCTCGATGCAGTATTTGCTGGACCGTTTGGGGGCCAAGATGAGCCGGCAGAAATTTTAGTTGATGACGTTGTTGATGTGATCAATAACGCTGCTAAAGATGATCGCATCACCGCTATGCTGCTCGATTTACAGCAGATGGGTGGCGCGCACATTAATAAACTCAATGCCGTTGCCGATGCCATTGACGCTTTCAAAGCGCAGGGCAAACCGGTTATTGCTACCGGCTATTATTACACCCAAAGCCAATATTACTTGGCAGCGCATGCTGACGAAGTAAATTTACATCCTTATGGCGGCGTTTCAATCGATGGTTTTGGTGTCTACCCAGTGTATTTCAAAGAAGCACTCGATAAACTTAAAGTGACGCAACACGTTTTCCGCGTCGGTACCTTTAAGTCTGCGGTTGAACCTTTGATTCGTAACGACATGTCCCCCGCTGCAAAAGAAGCGAATAAAGAGTGGCTTGGTGAATTGTGGCAGCAGTATAAAGATGAAATCACTGCACTACGTGGCTTCGATGCCAGCAACTTTGATGAAACCCTTGACGACTATTTACGCAAGCTTTCGCAAGTAGACGGGAACAGCGGTGAGTATGCGCAGCGTTTTGGTTGGGTGGATGCACTTAAAAATAATCAACAAATTCGTCAACAGATGGTCGATCTAGTCGGTTACGACGACGAAGGCAAAAACTTTTTACAAATTGGCTTTAACGATTACCTCGCATCGTTTAAATCGCCCATGCCATTCGAAAACCCAATCACGGAAAAGGTGGCGGTTATCGTTGCTAAAGGAACCATTGTTGATGGTGAGCGACGCGCTGGCGAAATCGGGGGAGACAGCACAGCAGCCCTCCTTCGTGAAGCCCGTGAAGATGACTTGGTAAAAGCCGTGGTATTACGCATTGATTCTGGTGGCGGCAGCATGTTTGCCTCAGAAGTCATTCGTCGCGAAGTCATCGCTCTTAAAGAAGCAGGCAAACCTGTAGTAGCGTCCATGGGTTCAGTCGCAGCTTCCGGCGGTTATTGGATTGCTTCTGCAGCCAATGAAATATGGGCTGCTCCAAGCACCATCACCGGTTCAATCGGCGTATTTGGCACAATCATGACATTTGAAGACAGTGCTGCCGAGTTGGGAGTATATTCTGATGGTGTGGGGACGACGGAACTGAAAGGCTCATCCATTCTGTTGGGTCTAAAAGATAAGATGGCACAAGCGATTCAAATGAGTGTTGAGAATGCCTACGAGCGCTTTTTGAATGTGGTTGCACAATCTCGCAACATGAGCCCTGCTGAGGTGGATGATATCGCCCAAGGTCGAGTGTGGATTGCAACGCAAGCAAAAGAGCTCGGGTTAGTGGACAAGCTTGGTGATAAAGACGCAGCCATCAGCGCTGCCGCTGAAATGGCCAGCCTCAAGCAGTATGACGTTAAACTCATTGAGCAACAGCTGACGCCGCGTGAGCAACTGTTAAATAGCTTATTGAGCTCATCCATGGTTAGCACGCTAATCGATAAGCAGACCCCGGCAAGCGCAAAACTTGGTGCGACCATGCAGGTCAACAGCTTACTAAAACAGGTTGAGCAGCAGGTTCAGAGTTTACAAAACTACAATGACCCTGATGGCATCTACGCTAAGTGCTTGGTATGTCGTGTTTCTAACTAGCGCTTAAAGCCTGGAATGATATACTAGCCCGATGAATTTCATCGGGCTTTTTTTATGAAACGTAAACGCATTTATATCGCTTATACAGGCGGTACCATAGGTATGAAAAAATCGAGCCAAGGCTATGTGCCAGCGGCGGGATTTTTAACCGAAACGGTGAAAAACAGTGCTGAATTTAATCGCGACGAGATGCCGCTGTTTGACATTGAAGAATACTGCCCGCTGATCGATTCTTCTGATATGTCACCGGCGCATTGGCAGATGATAGCCGACGATATTAAAGCCAAGTACCACGACTACGATGGTTTTGTGGTACTTCATGGCACCGATACCATGGCCTACACCGCGTCTGCCTTATCGTTTATGTTTGAAAACCTGACCAAACCGGTCATTATTACCGGCTCGCAAATTCCATTGTCACAGCTGCGCTCAGATGGCCAAGTGAACCTCCTAAATGCGATGTATTTAGCAGCTAACTACCCCATTGCAGAAGTAAGCCTGTTTTTTAATAATCAGCTATTTAGAGGCAATCGCGCCACCAAAATCCACGCCGATGGGTTCAATGCGTTTGACTCTCCAAATTTGCCGCCGCTGGCAAAAGCAGGGATTAACATTCGGCTACTAGAAGGCCAGCTAAGCCCCTATATCGACAACGATTTACAAGTCTCGCGCATCACCCCTCAAGCTATTGCCGTGCTGCACTTATACCCCGGGATCAGCGCCGATGTGGTCAGCTCTATTATTAATGACGATATTAAAGCGCTCATCTTACTGAGTTTTGGTGTCGGTAATGCGCCTCAAAACCACGAGTTTCTGGAGCTGTTAGCAAATGCGAACGAACGTGGCATTATCGTCGTAAACCTTACCCAGTGTTTACAAGGGCAAGTTAATATGGGCGGCTACGCTACGGGCAATGCGCTGTTAAACGTCGGTGTGATCAGTGGCTATGATATGACCCTAGAGGCCTGCCTCAGTAAGTTACACTACTTGCTAAGCAAAAACGCGAGCCCGCAAAGTATTCGCCATTTAATGCAAGATAACTTGCGCGGAGAGTTGAGTCGCTAATTGATATTTTAGGCACAGCAGCGACTGTGCCTTTTATTGCATAGCGGTATTTATCTGCACGCGTAGTTCACTAGCGCAACAAATAAGCCGCTGCCTGTACCAACTCGCTTTGCAAAAGCCCCATCACAGGGCGTGATTCACATCATAAACCACTTGGTCTGCTTTTATGGTTTGCTGAACCTGTAATTGCTCAAGTTGCTCCGGCTCAACGCGCAGCGGGTCTTTATCAAGAATAACGAAATCAGCTAACTTCCCTACCTCTAACGTCCCTTTATTTGGCTCTTCAAAGTACTGCCAAGCCGCCCACTCTGTCATAGATTTCAAAGCGATATAAGGGCTCACTTGATGGTGCGCCCCCAACACTTTGCCAGAGCGTGTCTTACGATTAACAGTTGTTGATAACACGCGTAATGGGTTGGGCTTTACCACAGGTGCATCATGATGTTGGGTAAAGCGCATGGCGTGTTTTTGCGCCCACCCTGTGGGAGAAATATTCTCAGCACGCTCCAGTCCTAATACTTCATCTCGGTGCCAATCTCCCCAATAGAAGGTATGCATAGAGAAAAAAGACGGGATCACTGCTAGCTGTTTCATACGTTTAAGCTGATCTTCACGAACAGTTTGCGCGTGGATCATCACCGTCCTGCGACCTGCCTGCTCAAATCTTGTCGCTGCGCTTTCTATATCTCGCAATAAGGCGTCTGCTGCGGCGTCGCCATTGGTATGAACAATCAGTTGCCAGTTGTTGGCATAGGCCTGTGCCACGAGCTTAGAGCGAGCCTTATCATCAGCAATGGCTGGGTAGCCACGATACTCAGAGTTATACCCTGCTGGCGGATGAAGATAAGGTTTACTGAGCCAGGCTGTTTTCCCTTGAGGCGAGCCATCAAAACTCAATTTGACGCCGGCTATTCGTGCCCCGCCTTGGTAATCTTTGCTAGCGCCTTGTTCAAGCATAAAATCATATTCCTGCTCAAGATCAGGGTAGATAGCCACATCAATCGGCAAAGACTGCTTTTGCGCCCGTGCTAGCCAATACATACTGGTGCTTTTATCTGCACGACCTTCTTGAGCAGTGGTATAACCATTGGCCATGTAAAGGGCAAGACCTGCACTCGCTATTTCATCTTGTAATTGCTTATCAATGGCCGGAAAAACACTAAACAAGGGCTGAAAAATAGCCATTTCCTCAAGCACTCCATTCGCTTGATTAGAAAGTTCATCAATACGTATTACGCCGCCATCAATGTGTGGGGCCTGTGGTAAGTAACCCACCATTTCCAAGGCTTTGGTATTCATAACCCCCAAATGCCCGGACTGGTGCATAATCAAAATAGGTATTTCGCTGGAGACTGTGTCGAGCTCTGTGGCAGTTGGGTGCCGGCGCTGCGCCAGTTGTGAGTCGTCATACCCCATGCCAACGATCCAGCCGAGCTTTTTCGCTAACATAGGTTGACGCTGGTGCCATTGCGTTAAGGTGCTCAGCAACGCCTCAATAGAATTTACTTGGCCGTCAGGTCCTGGGAGTAAATCAGCACTCAACTGTGCCAAACCAGCATTGAAAAGGTGACTGTGGGCATCGATGAACCCAGGCAATAGCGCCTGCCCTTGTAAGTTCACTTGTTTAGTCTGCTCGCCAACATGATCATTTGCTTTATTAAGTTGACCGGTAAATAGGATCCGACCATCTTTGGTTGCAAGCGCCTCAACATACTGGGGGTCGTCACCGACCATCGTTAGAATCGGGCCGCCAAAGTATAGGGTATCGGCATTTGCGAGTTTATTTGCGGGTTGTTGAGGCTGAGTGCAGCCAATAATACCTACACTCAACAGTGCCAAACAGAGAATGCGTAACACTTTAAAGTCCTCAAAAAAGAAACTTGGAATGTGTTCTTAGCATATACAATAAAGCCCTGTATGGACAGGGCTCTTTTGATTGAAAAAGCGGCTAATTAATTAGCGTACTTTAGCGTCAATATCGACCAGATCAGTTAGGTGGCATAACTCACCAGTGTGGGTTTTAATACCATGCTCACCAAAGTAGTCACGCTGCGCTTGCACTAGATGACCATTACTTGGAGTGCTTAGCGTTGCTAAGTAGTTTTGTGTTGCACACAGTACCGGGAATGCCAAACCAGTGGTCACGGCCGCACCAGTCACACTACGAAGCGCCTTCGCCTGCTCATCTAAGGTATCAATAAACTCAACACCCTGAGCAATTTGGTCTAGGTAATCTGCACGAATAATGCACCCTGCACGCCAAGTTTGCAGTGTTTTGTTTAAATCAACTTTCCATTGATGGTTTCGTGACGCGCCCTTGATCAGTGCCAAGCCTTGGCGGTAGCAAAGCAGGCTCGCTAAATGAAACGCTTGCTGCAACTGGTCAATATCAATATCGATATTGTCCGTTTGCTTTGCTGCATAGGTCATTTCTTTAGCCGCGTGGGTATCACCGGTATTAGTTAAGTGACGTGCCTGCACCGCAGCAACAAGTGATGGCACGGCAATACCAAGCTCCAAGGCATTTTGTGCCGTCCATAAGCCGGTGCCCTTGGCGCCCACCTTGTTATCGATTAAATCGACCAGCGGTGTATTGTCCTTGGTTGCTAACTTGAGGATATGGCTAGAGATAGAGAGTAAATAGCTATTAAGCTCGCCCTCGGCCCAGGTATCAAAAATCTCGGCTATTTGCTGTGGTGTTTTGCCAGCGCCCAAGCGTAATAGCTGGTAAGTCTCAGCAATAAGCTGCATAAGGGCATACTCGATGCCATTGTGCACCATTTTCACAAAATGGCCACTGGCAGATTGGCCAACGCGGGCAAAACACGAGTCGCCGTTGTAACTGGCAGCTACTTTCTCAAACCAAGGTTCAATGCGCTCCCAGCCTCCTTCGGAGCCGCTCGCCATCATTGCCGGACCATGGCGTGCGCCTTCTGCACCACCGGAAATCCCCATCGTGGCAAACTCAAATTTGTTTTGGAATTTCAATTTGCGGGCAATGCCGTCTTTATAATTACTGTTACCGCAATCGATGATGATATCGTCTTTACTGACACCGGCATCGACCAGGTCGTGGCAGACTTTGTCAACCAACTCGCCTGCCGGTACCAGCAAAAGGATAGAGCGCGGCGTTTCTAAACGACGCACCATGTCGTGAAGGTCTGAAACAATGTGCAAGCGCTCGGCCATTCCTTGTGATTTGGCGCAGCTTAACAATTCTTCCCCGGCATCGGGGTTGGTATCATAGGCTACTAGGGTGAGCCCTTTTTCGATTAAGTTCAGGGCGAGATTTTTGCCCATCACCCCAAGACCTACTAATGCAACTTGCATCCAGTTTCCTCCTCGGTAAAACGTACGACTGGGTAATTCAACGTAAATACGGCGGGCATTATAGGGCATACGATGCCCCATTCAATCCCTGGCGCTGAATTATATCAAATTAACGCAAGGTACATGGATAAAGTTTGCGAGTAAGCTTAATTGACTGAATCTGACACCGGTGTCATAATGCTGAAATCTTGTTAACGAATAATAGGAATTAGAGCTGGCGGAGCGTCCTTCCCTGCTCTAACATGCTATAAGCAATAATGCCTACAGGAGAAATGCATGCCAAGACGTACGAAAATTGTGGCCACCCTTGGCCCTGCCACGGACAGAGATAATAACTTAGAAAAAATCATCCGCGCTGGCGCCAATGTCGTGCGCTTAAACTTCTCTCATGGGGTGGCCAGTGACCACCAAGCGCGCGCTGAAGCCGTGCGTGAGATCGCTCAGCGCCTAGGCACTCATGTTGCCATCCTCGCTGACTTACAAGGCCCGAAAATCCGCGTAAGCACCTTTAAAGAAGGGAAAGTGAACCTCGCCCATGGCGCCCCCTTTACCCTTGATGCAGCGCTTGCCCCAGGTGAAGGTGATATTAATGGCGTAGGGATCGACTATAAAGAATTACCTCAAGACGTTAAAGCCGGCGACCTATTGTTACTTAACGACGGTTTAATCCAGCTGACCGTAGAGCGTGTTGAAGGACAAAAAGTACACTGCAGCGTCAAAGTCGGCGGCGTATTGTCTAACAACAAAGGCATTAATCGCCTCGGTGGTGGCCTGACTGCCCCTGCATTTACTGATAAAGATAAAGAAGATCTTATCACCGCGACTAAAATTGGCGTCGATTATATCGCCGTGTCTTTCCCCCGTTCTGGCGATGATATGCGCTATGTGCGTTCATTGGCAGAAAAGGCCGGTTCAGATGCTCAATTGCTTGCGAAAATCGAACGTGCAGAAGCGGTAGAGACGGTTGAAGCCATAGACGACATTATCCTCGCATCCGACGCAGTGATGGTCGCGCGCGGAGATTTAGGCGTTGAAATCGGTGATGCGGAGTTAGTGGGTAAACAAAAAACCATTATCAGCCGAGCTCGTTCATTGAACCGTGTGGTGATCACCGCAACACAGATGATGGAATCAATGATTGATAACCCCATGCCCACGCGCGCTGAAGTCATGGACGTTGCTAACGCCGTGCTTGATGGCACCGATGCGGTCATGCTCTCTGCTGAAACAGCCGCAGGGGATTACCCTGAGCAAACAGTTGCCACCATGGCCCGTGTTTGCCTAGGTGCTGAGTCACAAAAAGAAACGCACATTTCTAAGCACCGCCTTGATAGCATGTTTGCCGATAATGCAGAAACCATCGCACTATCTGCTATGTATGCGGCTAACCACCTGGGTACAGTGAAAGCCATTGTCGCGCTCACTGAATCAGGCAACACCTCTAAGCTGATGTCACGCATCTCTTCGGGTCTGCCTATTTATTCACTTTCACGCCATGGCAAAACACTGGGTCAGACCGCGCTGTATCGCGGCGTATATCCAGTGCGTTTTGACTCTACTAACTTCACCAAAGAATGTATTGTTAGTGAAGCAATGAATACCTTAGTAGAGCTTGGCGAATTGCAAAAAGGCGATACCGTGATCCTCACCCACGGTGACTTAATGGAAACCATCGGTGCCACAAATACCTTGAAAATTGTCACTGTAGGGTAAATAGTAGACATAAGTTTTCTATCTGAAGCAGCAACTTATGTCTCATTCAAAACGAATTGCAGTACTCACTTCCGGCGGTGATGCCCCCGGTATGAATGCTGCAATTCGCGCTGTTACGCTCAGCGCGCTATCTCATCAACATCAGGTCTTCGGTTTTTTTAGTGGCTACAACGGCCTTATCAACGAACACTTCACTGAGCTCAACGCAGCCAGCGTGACCGATATCATCCACCGAGGTGGCACTATTTTAAAATCGGCCCGCTGCCCGCAAATGCACCACCCAGATGGTTTGTTACAAGCTGCCAATAGCCTGCGTAAGTGCCACATCGATGCCTTAGTCGTCATTGGCGGAGATGGCAGCTTTAAAGGTGCTCAGGCACTTGCAGAGCAATGGTCAGGACAAATTATTGGCATTCCCGGTACCATTGATAACGATATTAATGGCAGCGATGAAACCATCGGCTTTCACACCGCAATAGATACCGCATTGGGGTGTATCGATAAAATTCGCGATACCGCGCAAGCGTTTGAACGTACTTTTGTTGTCGAGGTAATGGGTCGAGATTGCGGTATCATTGCCATGGAAGCAGGCCTTGCCAGTGGCGCGGAGCAAATAATTTGTAAGGAACTGATTGATGACGAGCCACAGTTTTTACAAAAACTGTATGAGCAAGTGAAAGCGAATATTAATAATGATGCCGGTCATAGCTACGTGTTGGTCATGGCGGAGCACTCGCTATCTATTAGCGCCGAACAATTAGCGGCCCAGCTGACCGAGCACAGCGGCGTTGAAAGCCGCAGTGCCATTCTGGGCTATGTACAGCGTGGCGGCGCCCCTGTGGCAGGCGATCGCATATTAGCAACGCAGTTAGGCTGCAGCGCCATCGAGCACCTTAATGCTGGCGCTGATGGTGTCATGGTCGGTGTCGTTAATAATCAGCTGAAAACTTTGGCTTTTGAGCACACCAGCGACACACAACAGCGTAATCGTGATTTTGTCGCCCGCTTAAAACGCTTTCGCCGTTAATTGGCCAACGCCGCTTTGACTTTATCTCGATAGCTGCGACTGACTTTAAGCTCCTGTCCGTTGGTGAGCACCAGCAGGTATTCACCACTGACTTGCGTCACCAGCTTGTTGATTTGCTTTGAATTAACAATGGCGCTGCGGTGCACACGAACAAACAACCCAGGGTCGAGTTCTTGCTCAAGCTCTTTCATGGTTTTACGTAGAATATGGGTTTGCCCATCACCACAGTGCAGGCACATGTAGTCCCCTGCCGCATCAACCCATTGGATGGTATTGGTAGGCACACGGATGATCTCGCCCTGCTCTTTCACCGCCAGCGACTCTGGGTAGCGCTTAGTTTCTAATGAATCGCCCGAGGCTAGTTTCTTGAGAATTTCCTCGCAATTATTGCCTGTGATCCCGGCCACAAAACTCGCTAGCTTTTTCTTATGGGTGTTGTCTTGTTGTGTTTTTAGATGTGATTGCACTTTCTCCACCGCCTGTTTTAGTCTGTTGTCATCTACGGGTTTGAGTACATAGTCCAAAGCATGGACTTCAAAAGCTTGAACGGCGTAACGGTCGAAGGCAGTGACAAACACCACCAAAGGTTGTTGTGAGTCTGGCAGTTGCGCTAACGCATCCGCGACCTCAAAGCCATTCATACCTGGCATCTGAATATCCAAAAAAACCAAGTCGATAGGCTCGCTGCGACAAATATCGACGGCCTCTTGCCCTTGAGCGCATTGCTGTACCAGCTCAATGCATTCAATATCAGCTAATCGTATAGCCAACCCTTTACGGGCCAGCGATTCATCATCCACGATGAGGGTTTTTATGGTATTCATTCTGCTACAGCCTTTTCATAGGGGATACGTATGTTTACCGTCAGACCGGTGGGCGTATTCCCTGATAATACAAATGAATAATTGTTCTCGTAAAGTGTCTTTAGTCGATCTTTAGTATTGGCCACACCGACACCGGTGGCATTGACCAATTGGCCATCTTTAAGCTCAGCGCCAGGGCCATTGTCACTCACTTCCAGTAATAGCTCGTTGGCAAACACTTGGGCTTTAATACTGATCACCCCGCCTTGTGTCATCTGCGCAATGGCATACTTCAATGAGTTCTCAATTAACGGTTGCAAAATCAAGCTCGGGACCAAAGCATGGCTTGCTTCGTCACTGACTTGCATGTCCACCGCTAGGCGGTCATCAAAACGTACTCGCTCGATTTCCAAATACAGACTCAACGCATGGATCTCTTGCTCGAGTGGCACTTTTTTTATCGGATCGGTATTGAGCGTATAGCGTAAAAAATCGCTTAACCGTGACACCATCTTGTTGGCGTCTTTATTCTCTTCCACTAAAATCAGCGTCGATATCGCATTAAGGGTATTAAACAAAAAATGCGGATTAAGCTGATAGCGCAACATTTTTAATTGCGCCTCATGAGCCATGGTATTGGCTTTCAGCGCTTTTTGTCGCTCCCCTTGGAGCAACTGGTAATATTTAATGCCAAAGTACAAACCACTCCAACAAAGGATGATATAGACCGCATCAAGGCCCTGTTGAAAGTAATAAAACCACTCATCAGGGCGGTAACCATGGCGATAAATTTCCCACAAATTAAATTTTTGTACCACCGACCACAAGGTCCCTGTGGCGTAGGAAGCGGTGAACACCACCAACACGAGCAGCCACGGCTTGGCATTCCACACCCGGCGATACAGGTAACGCAGCGGCACCGTCATTAAGCAGCCCGCATAGGCATTAAGCAAGATCACAAAGACATAGATGTCGCGCATCTCAAATACTTTGGAGCCAATGTAATTCACCAGGGCATAACCTATCCAACCGGCTATCTGTAACACCCAAAAGAATCGTTGGCGATTATCAACTAGCTGCTGCCAATTCAAAATTCGTTTTACTCCTTTGCAACGCAGCCTTATCCACAGCGGTTGCATACTTATCTAACGCCATTATTAATAAAGACAACTAAAAAGGCACTGTGATTGGTCTTACTTAACCTTTCCTTCAACGCAAAACGCCGTGCAGTTGCACGGCGTTTGCTCATATTCGCGAAGGCTAGATGCTGACTCGCTTGTAGTTACGATACTCAGGGTGCCAGTAATTATTATCGATTGCTTTGATAATATCCTCATCGCTAAATTCCAACGCTTCACCTTGGGCGATGGCGACTTTAGCCACAGCAAAGGCGATACGTTTAGATAGCGATTCAATCTCAGTCAGTGGCGGCAGTAGGCTCCCTTTGCCATCATTGGCAAGGGGTGAGCTCGACGCTAAGGTTTCACTGGCCGCCATCAACATTTCATCGGTAATGCGCTTAGCCTTAATGGCAATTGCACCAAGGCCAATGCCAGGGAAGATATAACTGTTATTACACTGCGGAATAACATACTGCTGGCCATCATAGTCCACGGTGCCAAATGGACTACCTGTGGCGATAATGGCACGCCCTTGTGTCCAAGCCAGCACATCACTCGGATGCGCTTCAACCTGTTTGGACGGGTTTGAAAGCGGGAAGATAATCGGATTTTCGTGGCTTGATGCCATTGCGCGGATCACCTGCTCGGTGAATAGCCCCGGCTGCCCAGATACGCCAATAATAATGCCTGGCTCAGCACAATGCATAACATCAAGCAAAGAGGCATAATCACCGCTGTACTGCCACTGCGAGAGCGCTTCATTGGATTGTACCAACGCCTGTTGGAAATCACGCAGGCCTTGCATGCCCTCGCTCAATAGGCCAAAACGATCAACCATAAAGATTTGACTGCGCGCCTGCTCTTCACTGATCCCTTCAGAAACCATTTGGCTGATCACCTGCTCGGCAATGCCACACCCTGCGGAGCCAGCCCCAACAAACACTACCTTTTGGTCGCTTAAACGAGTGCCCTTCACTCGACACGCGGCCAGCAAGGTGCCCACAGTGACAGCGGCAGTGCCTTGAATATCATCATTAAAGCTACAAATTTCGTCGCGGTAGCGCTTCAGCAGTGGCATCGCGTTAGGCTGAGCAAAGTCTTCAAATTGCAGCATGACATTGGGCCAACGGCGCTTCACCGCTTTGATGAACAACTCTAGAAACTCGTCATACTCTTGCTGGCCAATACGTGGGTGACGTGCGCCCATGTACATTGGGTCGTTCAGTAGTTTCTCGTTATTAGTGCCAACATCCAACATCACCGGCAGCGTGTAGGCCGGGCTGATACCACCGCATGCGGTGTATAGCGATAACTTACCAATGGGGATACCCATGCCACCAATGCCCTGATCGCCTAGGCCAAGGATACGTTCACCATCGGTAACAACGATAACCTTCACCTTACCTTTAGTGGCATTACGCAAAATATCATCGATATTGTGGCGGTCTTCATAGGGGATAAACAAACCGCGCGAGCTACGATAAATATCTGAGAACTGCTCACACGCATCACCCACTGTTGGCGTGTAAATAATCGGCATCATCTCTTCAATGTGGTCTCGCACCAAACGATAGTAAAGCGTTTCGTTATTGTCTTGGATGGCGCGCAAGTAGATATGCTTATTAAGGTTATCTTGAAAGCTAGAGTACTGTTGGTAACAGCGCTCTACTTGCTCTTCAATGGTCTCAAAACGTGGCGGCAATAAGCCTGCCAAGTTGAAGCTCTCACGCTCACGCTGAGAAAATGCGCTGCCTTTATTTAGTAGTGGCGTTTCTAATAAGGTCGGACCAGCGTAAGGAATGTACAAGTAATTGGGATCGGTGTGTGTATTGGTTTTATCGTTGGATTTGTCTGTCATATTGCCTACTTAGCACAGAAGGAGATTGCCTGATATTATTGCCCTTAGCGCGCAAATTGCAAACCCATTTGGGCTTATCAGACCATTGATTTATCGCTGATTGGCGCATTATCATTTTTGATACACACCAATGAATCTTTGTTAACAAATAGCAGGCATTCAAATACCTGCTGTTTGTTTACCATTATTTTCCGAGAGCGATTCCCTCTCGGCGTGGATCAGCACTGCCATAGAGCTTACCGCCTTTCACCTCGACTGCATGAATGCCGGAGTTCAGGTCGCCAATACGCACTTTGTGGCCCCATTGCTCGAGCTGCGTTTGCAGCTCCACCAGCTCAGTGCCCTGCTCTAAGGTGGTGATATGGTTACGATTAGTAATACGAGGCAGATTGATTGCTTGCTGGGCGCTGAGTTGCCAATCCAACACCCCAACCAATGCATGGGCCACGTAATTAATGATACGGCTGCCGCCTGGCGAGCCAATTACTAAACGCAAAGAACCATCTTCATTAAATACCATCACGGGGGCCATAGAGCTGCGCGGGCGCTTACCGCCTTCAACCCGATTTAATACATATTTGCCATCACGCTTTGGCGATAGCGCAAAATCGGTGAGCTGGTTATTGAGCAGATAGCCGTTGACCATCACGGTGGAGCCAAATGCCATTTCAATGGAGGTGGTCATCGACACCGCGTTGCCTTGATTATCAACAATGGAAATGTGGCTGGTATTGGGCAGCTCAAAGGCATCGTCTCTACCATAGGCAATACCCACACCTGGGTGTCCGGCTTGCTTTTTAGCATCATGCTCAAGCATCAATAAGGCACGTTTTTGAAGGTAGCTATTATCGAGTAGCGCTTGCGTTGGCACGGGTTGGTAGTCGGGGTCGGCCATATAGACCTCGCGATCAGCGAAGGCTAAGCGCGACGCTTGGGTGAAATAATGCAGCGCTTTGGGGCTATTAACCGCATATTGGCTGAGGTTTTTATCCTCCAGCAGCTTTAACATTTGCAAAACCGCCATGCCACCGCTGCTAGGCGGTGCCATCGAGCACACTCGGTATTGATGATAGCCCACACACACCGGGGCACGCTCTTTGGCGACATAGTTATTAATGTCTTGCTCAGTGAGTAAACCTGGGGCGATGGGACTTGTTTGTACTGCTTTAGCAATGGCTTTGGCATTGTCACCATGATAAAAGGCATCCACTCCCTCGCTGGCCAAGCGTTTATAAAGCGATGCCAAGGCGGGGTTTTGCTTTATGGTGCCAATGGCCAAAGGCGCGCCACCGGGAAAGAAATACGCCCGCGCCGCAGGCATTTTCTCCACTCCTGGGTTAATGCGCCGCGCTAAAAGCTTATGTAATCGCGGTGACACCTTAAACCCTTGCTCGGCTAAAGTAATGGCCTCCTCAAATAAACGGGACCAAGGTAATTTGCCATCACGTTGATGGGCTTTGGCCAGCGCCTTCAAGACCCCAGGAGCCCCCACTGAGCGCCCGCCAACCACTGCATCAATCCAGCGAACAGCCTTGCCATTGCCGTCAACAAATAACTCCGGTGTCGCTTTGCTAGGAGCTTGCTCGCGGCCATCATAGGTGGTGAGTCGCCGTTGCTTTGCATCATAGTGCAAAATAAAGGCCCCACCGCCAATACCGGACGATTGCGGCTCGACTAATGTCAGTACCAATTGCACGGCAATGGCTGCGTCTATGGCACTGCCCCCTTCAGCTAAAATCGCTTCACCGGCGCGCACCGCATAGGGATTGGCAGCGGCAACCATGTAATGCTCACCGCTCACTTGTTGTTTTGTCACCACCGCAGTGGTGGCCTCAGGCTCTCTATCGGCGAGCACCTGTTTATTGGTAGTCGTGGTGGCTGTGCAGCCAGAGCTAATAAGCAACGAGAGAGCCGCTGCTATCTGGGTATAAGTTCGTAACATAGCGCTGAGTGTTATTGTCGTGGTTAATTAATTGGCATCTTAAAGGCAAAGGGGCACAATAGGCAAAAAATAACGACCACTGTTAAGTTATGACTGTGTTTAAAACCCTCTTTTCGCGCCGCGCAATGCTGTCTATCTGGCCACTGTTCGCACTGTGTACACTGCTTATGGTAATTGATGCCGCTGGGCCATTGTCTTTTCAGCGCCCCGCTATCGCTGAGGGCCAGTGGTATCGCTTGCTAACGGGGCACTTTTTACACAGCAATTGGCCACATTTAGGCATGAACATGGCAGGTGCTCTAGTGCTGTGGTCGCTCCATGGCCATTTTTTTAGTGTGCGTCAGTATTGGCTTTATTTGCTGCTCTTGTCTTTTGGGGTTGGCCTCTGTTTATACGGCTTTAGCCCGAACATCTCTTTATATGTCGGCTTAAGTGGTTCATTGCACGGCTTGATTGCGTATGGTGCGATGAAAGATATTCGCAGCGGTGAAAAAACCGGGTATTTAATTATCTTAGGCGTAATCGCCAAGGTTGCTTATGAGCAAATTGTCGGCGCAAGTAGTGACGTTGAGGCATTGATTGACTCCCGCGTGGCTATTGAGGCTCATCTATTCGGGCTATTGTGTGGCTTGGGCTTAGCGCTGTTAGAGTGGCGAGGCATAAAAAAACCCGAGGCTTAGCTCGGGTTTTTTTATTAGCAATTAAAGGTTCTCTTCAAACAACTTATAAATGCGGCGGTATTCATCTAACCAACTTGAAGGCTGCACAAATCCGTGCGGTTCAACTGGGAAGATAGCCGTTTCAAAGTCCTCTTTCTCCAGTTCAATCAAGCGCTGCACTAGGCGCACAACATCTTGGAAGAACACGTTGTCATCAACCATAGGCGCATTGATCAATAGCGGCTTCTCTAACCCTTCAGCGAAGTAGATAGGCGAGCTACGCTCGTAGGCAATAGGGTCAACATTTGGGTGATTAAGAATATTAGAGGTATACGGGGCATTATAATGTGCCCAATCGCTCACAGGGCGCAGCGCCGCACCGGCTTGGAACAGCTCAGGCTCGGTGAAAAGCGCCATAAAGGTCATAAAGCCACCGTATGAGCCGCCGTAAGTACCGACCCGCTCAACGTCAACATTGGCGTTAGCCTGCATCCATTTTACCCCATCAACCAAGTCCTGCGTCTCTGGCGTTCCCATTTGTCGATAAATGGCAGTACGCCAATCACGGCCATACCCTTTCGAGGCGCGGTAGTCCATATCCATAACCACGTAGCCTTCGCTGGCAAGCAACGAGTGGAACATAAACTCGCGGAAGTAACCGGACCAGCCAAAATGTGAGTTTTGCAAATAACCGGCGCCGTGGTTGAAAATAACCGCCTTGCGGGTATTACCGCTTTCATCGCTTTGATAATCGCTGGGGTAATACACTTTCGCATACACCGGTTGCTCACCATGGCTTGACGGTACGGCAACGACTTTCGGAGCCACCAGCTTAGTCGCTTTGAATTGCTCTGATACGGTGTGAGTTAGCTGCGTAACCTTAGCCCCCGGTGCCGCATCCATGACATAAAGCTCCGGCGGGTGCATGATTTTTGAGTGCTGTAACAGCAATTTTTGCTCATCAGGACTCAAACTATAATCAGTCATGCCATCAAGGCTGGTCAGTGCCTCGCTGTTGCCGCTATCCAGGTTTAAGCGATACACCTCGTAAATACCTGGGTGCTTTTTATTCGCTTTGTAGTAAAGATATTGGTCATTTTCGCTCAAGGTCAGGTTAGACACCTCAAATTGGCCGTCGGTACGCTGGGTTGCTTTACCTGTTAACGGCTTAGTGTAGATGTGGCTATAACCGGACTGCTCTGACAAGAAATACAAAGTGTCGCTGGTGTTTAACCAACCGAAATCATTAAAGGTGTAGTTAACCCAAGCATCGTCGTGTAAACGGTGTTGGTTCACTAACTTTTTGCCTTTAAAGTCAACGGTCGCTATCCAGCGGTCTTTGTTGTCCCAGGCTTCGAGCATAACAGCAACTTGCGAGCCACTGCGGTTCCATTGAATGGCACTTTGACCCCAGCCCCAATCCATCATCAAATTGATTTCACGGCGCTCAGTTTCGCTTTCATACTCTTTGCCTTGGCGCGCATAGTTTTCACGCTTCACCTCGGCAAGCACATCTTCATTCCAACCGGGCAAGGTATTATAGGTCAGCGTCGTTTTTGCTTTGCTCGGCAAGTCGATATACACCAACTCTGTACCCTGAGGCTTGGCATCAGCAACCCGGCGACGGGCTGGTACCGATTCTACCCCTGCATCTTGGGTAATGTAATTAGGCATGATGTCGGTGTCGGCGCGCCAACTTCTGTCATCGGTTAGCGCAACGATAAGCTTACTGCCATCGGGAGAGAGCTGGGCATCCACTAAACGCTTTTTATCGCCTAGGTAAATGGTGGCATCGACTACCGCGCTATTTTCATTCGCTAACTGCTGGTCGCGCTCGAGGGCATCTTTTTGGTTTTTTAGCTGCAGTGCAACATAGTCAATAAGCTTATGTTGTTCCTTAGCAATGTAGCTTTTCGGCTCATTAACCTTGATTGGCTTATCTTCGAGCTTAAGGTTGGCCAACTCACTATGCAGCCCGGTGCCTAAGTCTACATGCATAAACACGTTACCACGGCGATATACTAGGCTGTTATCATTTAAAAACTGCGGCGCAGATTCAAATGCCGACGTTTTGGTGATTTGCACTAAGGTGTTAGCAGAAGTATCACGAACAAACACATCCCCTTTAAATACATAGGCTTGTAAGCGGTTATCTTGACTGTATACGGCCTTGTCATCGCCCAACGTGTGTAGCTGCGCCAGCGTTACTTTGGTTGCACTGTCTGCGCCAACGGCCTGTGTGTAGGTGTCGCGTAGTTGATTACCTTGTTGTTTTTGCTGATAAACAACGGTGTTTGAGTCGCTGTGCCAGAACGCGCCTTCTGGCTGGTTACCTATCCAGTCCGGATCAGCCATGGCTTGTTCTAAGGTAATAGCCACTGAACCTGGTTTTGCCGGTGTCTCCACTTGGCTTGGGGCGGAAGTTTGATTCGTTTCTACTTGCGTGTTGCTTTGTTGTGCGGTGCTTTGACAGCCGCTGAGGATAAAACTGGAAGCAATGGTCGCCGCCAGTACTGATTTATGGAACATGATTGTCTTCAACTAAATACACGGTGCCCTGATTTAAGCAAAAACTCACAAGCAAAGACAGTGTTTTAAGACCAACGGCAGTTTACTTAGACAAAAAAAGGTCAGCAAGGGATGCTGACCAAAACTCTGCGCTAGCAATAACGAAACAAGTACGGGACCTGCTTCACATATATATAGAGTACTAAGCGGCTAAATGGTTCACTGTTTTTTTATTAATTTTAGGTCCATCCACACAAGACGATGATCTGACGAGGCTTTTCTATCACTAATTAATTTATATTGTGCCGGGTCTTGCTCCGTCGGCCAATATACACCTGCCGAGATTGGCTCAAAACCGAACTTTGATGGCAACACATAATCAGCTCTAGCACGCCAGCTTGCGGTGTAATAACGCGCATAAGCTTGCTCATCCACCCCTGCTCCTCCGGAGCTCTCGGGCACCATGCTGGCATCCACTTTATCATGCGCTAACACTTGATTAATGGCCTCAGGACGCGCTTTATCGCCTTGTGGTGCAGCGTTCAAATCTCCGAGGATAACAAATCGGCTGTTGTCATTGAGGCCTCCTTGGCGGCCTTGGTCATCCACCAAATAATCGCTTTGATTATCTAAATAATCGGCGATTAGTTTAATCTCAGCTTTATTGCGCAGACCGTTTCTATCTTCCGGACCATCGAACACCGGTGGTGTAGGATGAGATGCCAGTAGATGCACACGTTTACCATCAACACTAATAGGCACATCCCAGAATGACTTAGAGCTTAAGCGCGCAGCTTGCCATGTACGGTTATCATAAAAAGCATTGCCATCAAGCATGGGCATCTGCGCCTGCGGTTGTTGCGCCCATTTCAATTGTGCAAACGTGCGCACGCGCTCATAGTCAATGGGGTAGCGGCTTAAGATCACCATGCCGTATTGGCCAGGGTAGAAACCAAAGCCATAAGCATCTCCGCCATTGCCAGAGAGCTTACCATTACCGTCAAAGTCGTAGTCGCTGGGAACACCGGTATTAACTGGCGCACTATAGCTGTAGGGGTAATGAATGGCTTTTACACTACCATGATCTTTGCCTAGATAGTGGCGTTGAAAAGCATCAACTTGTTCGCGCCAATTCTCGTTATAATCGAATTCATTGAGCAATATCACATCAGGACGCACCCGTTGAATAATATGCGCGATATTGTGAATTTGCGGGTGTTGCCCTTGGGCTAGCAAGGCAGGTAAAGGCGACTCACTTAGCTCACTGGGATTAGTAACGTAGTTCGAGCCATCCATACTGACGTTAAAGGTCGCGATACGCAGCGTTGTTGGCACAGACGAATGAGGTTGCGCACAGGCCGCAACGAACAGACACAAGGAGCCAATAAGGCCAAAACGTTTGCACAAGGTCATTTAGGGTTTTCTCTTATATAAGCAAAATGAAAACGCCATACTAGCAGCTGTTAATGACATTGTGTCAGCGTTTGGGATGAAAAAAACCGAGCTTCAAGGCTCGGTTTATTCGCTTAAGTAGTCTTGTTGGTTGCTATCTGTACTGCGCAACCACACGCGCTAATTAAGAATTAACTGATGGGCTCGTGCTTCAATACCAGGATAATCCTGCTCGCTGAGGTGCTCATGCAATTCACCGAGACGTTCCCCAAGCTCATGCAAGGTATTAGCACTGACATTGATATGACCCATTTTTCGCCCTGGTTTTACCGCTTTACCATACCAGTGACTGCGAACGCCGGTGGTAGCCAATACCTCTGCCGGGATCGCTGGCTGACCCAAAACGTTAATCATCGCACTTGGCTGCAATAGATAAGTACAGCCCAAAGGCAAACCGGCAACAGCACGCACATGGTTCTCGAACTGGCAACAATAAGCGCCTTGCTGTGTCCAATGACCCGAGTTGTGCACACGCGGCGCAATTTCATTGACTAATAATTCGCCGTCAACATCGAAAAACTCGATAGCAAGTACGCCAACATAATCCAGCGCATTGGCTATTTTGCTGTAGGCATCTACCGCCTGAGATTGCATGTCTTGGCTGACGATGCCTGCGACCGACAGCGTTAACACCCCGTCAGTGTGTTCATTTTCGGTGACCGGGTATACTTTTACATTCCCTTGTGCATCGCGCGCACCTATCACTGAAACTTCACGGTCAAAAGCAATCATCTTTTCACAAATAATGCGATGCGACGCATCTTTATCTAAAAATGCCTGCATTTCTTGCCAGATTTCATCAGTCTGGTCGATGCTTTTTAAGCGCCATTGGCCTTTGCCGTCGTACCCAGCCTGACAAGTTTTGATCACCGAAGGTAAACCCAGTTCATTCACCGCTTGCTCAAGGTGGGCACGTTCACTCACTAAAATATACGGAGCACTCGGTACGCCAGCATTATCGAGCAGCGCCTTCTCTTTGGCGCGATCGCCGCCGCATTCAATGGCTTTCTTACCGGGGAAGAATTTGCCGCTTTGCTCACAGGCCGCAAGCACATCGCTGGGAATATGCTCAAACTCAGCAGTAATACGGTCGCTACTGGCGATTGCTTGCTCTAACGTTTGCGTATAGTGCTCACCGGTTACCGGGTGCACAACTTGTTTGCTAGCCACGTCATAAGCACGAATATGGATATCCAGCGGCGCTGCCACAAGCGCCATCATACGCGCTAGTTGGCCCGCGCCCAGAACTAACATTTGCATATACAACTCGCTTATTCAGCTGGGTTAGGGTTAGCTAAAACAGTCTCTGTCTGCTCGGCACGAAATTGGTCGATTTTCGCCAGTAGCTCAGGTTGCTGACAGCCCAAGATTTGCGCTGCCAATAGTCCCGCATTAGCGGCACCGGCATCACCAATAGCTAAAGTACCTACCGCCACACCTTTTGGCATTTGGCAGATTGATAATAACGAGTCAACACCATTGAGCGCTTTCGATTTGACTGGCACGCCCAATACCGGTAGCGAGGTAAAAGCGGCCGCCATACCCGGTAAATGCGCAGCCCCGCCAGCACCGGCAATGATCACTTTAATACCACGCTCAGCAGCTGAGCTGGCATAATCAGCTAAAAGTTGAGGAGTGCGATGCGCAGAAACCACTTTGGTTTCATACTCGACACCGAATTTATCCAGCATGTCCGCCGCATGTTGCATGGTGGGCCAGTCTGACTTTGAGCCCATAATAATTCCTACTTTCATTGCCACTCCTCAGTATGAACGATATAAATGTAAATTACGCCGTATGATGACCAAGCATCAAGGGGGGTTAGCGCCGCAGTGATTCTCTTTCACCGCAAAAATTGTCGCGCATTATACTAAAAAGCCCGATAAAAAGCATGGCTAAGTTTTGTTGCTAGAGGCAATGAACAAAGTTATCCATTCGCTGCTTTCCAAACTCGCCATGCCTTAGCAGGCCCCATTATCAATGCCAAAACCACCAACCCTCCGGGGATGAGCACCGCCTTTAGCACCGGCCCTAACACATAGCTGTAAAAGCATATAAAGGGCACAAACAACACATAACCGATTATCCGTGATACTATATTAACGACTGATTCCATTGTAGTTTTCCATTAACCTATAAAAATGAGCACGCTCATTATAATAATTGAGCGCGCTCAATATCAAGCAAAAGGGTTTGTTTTGAGTAACCAATTAACGCCTAAAAAACTGCAAACACGAACACGGATCTGCCAAACCGCGTGGGAGCTGTTTATTGCCAAAGGGTTTGAGAGCACGTCAACACGTGATATTGCCAAGGCTGCAGGGATAGCAAATGGCACCTTGTTTAGCCATTTTGCGAATAAAGATGAATTGCTCAAGGTGTTAATGATTGCGCAGATTGATAACGTCATCGCTGATGCCCAACGCAGTGACAACCATCAGCAGCCAAAACTGAAAATGCGCCACTACGCCGCGCACCTGTATGCGTTTTATTTGCAGCATGTGGAATTCAGTAAGACCCTACTACAGAGTTTGATTTGGCAAGGACAGTTTTTCGATGAGCAAATACAGCAATTTAAAGCCTTGCTGTTTGCATCGGCTCCCCAGTATGACGAGGTGCGCGCCGCAGCCATGATGGACTGTTACTTTATGACTTTAATAGAGGGGTTAAATCAGCCAGCCCCTAACGCTAATGCTATGGTGCGTCGCTTAAGTGCCAAGCTCGCCCTACTCTAATCAGGATTAACTTGCTTGATTGAGTTGCTCAGCAACGTCGAGTGTGCAGGCCGGTAACGCTAAACTATAGTGTTGTGCGCTACTTGGTTTGAAGCCTGCACGGGTAAGCGTATTGATACTGCGGTGATTTTCGACCATCACTCGTGCTTGGATACGCGTGAGCGGCTTGTCAATATAGCGGCCGTATTCGGCTAATAGCAAAGCTATTGCTGCTTGCATATAACCTTTACCCCAATGCTGAGGATGAAGTTCAAAGCCGAGCTCCGCGCAACCTTGGGCGATATTATATAGGCCGCAACTACCAATGACCTGGTGCTGGTGAATGATAGCTAAGCGCACGCCTTGCCCTTTTAGAAGTAGTTCAATGTCCGCTTGAATCATACTACGCACTTCAGTTTTAGTTTTCGGTGGTAAATAATCATTAAAGCGAAAAACCAAAGGCTGCGAGAGAATAGCAAACATTGCCGGCGCATCTTTGTGGCCTATGGGACGTAAACTAAGCCCGCGAGATGGGCAGCGATTCATAGAAGTAAGAGTATATCGGGCTTGAGTTAGCGAATTATTGCCTTAAACTATGCTCAAGAGCAAGCACTAGAAGTTAAAAACACTCATGGCTGATGATTTTATTATGGTTCCTCCTACTACCACGGTGTACTGCCCTAAACGCGGCGAAGGCTGGACGTTAACAGGGATCACTGGCATTGAGGAGTTCGTCTCGGTGATGTTTGATGGCGTCCGCTACACCCTAAGCGCCAAAGAGGTGGTTGAGGAGTTGATCCCCAACCAGCAGCAACGCCAGCAACAAAGCGCGTAATTGCTTAACTGAAAACAAAAAAGCCGTTAGCTTTGCGTTGACAGTGCATGAATTCGCGCATCCAATGGCGGGTGTGAAGCAAATAGCTCACCAATAGAGCGCCCTGGTGCGATACCAAAGGCCATCATTGAGCCTTCTAGCTGTGACTCATGGTTGCCTTTTAAGCGCTCTAGTGCGGCACGCATTTTATGTGCGCCCACTAACTCGGCTGCGCCTCTGTCTGCGGCAAATTCACGTTTGCGGCTGAAGTAAGCAACGACCACGGAAGCGAGTATGCCAAATAACACCTGAAACACCATGTCGAAGATAAAATAGGTCCAGCTTGGACCACTTTGCTCCTCATCGCCATTGAGGAAATTATCAACGATGCCAGCCAATACCTTAGCAAAGAAGATAACAAAGGTATTCACGACTCCTTGAATCAACGTCAATGTCACCATGTCGCCATTGGCCACATGAGAGACTTCATGAGCGACTACCGCTTCGGCTTCTTCTTGGCTCATGTTGTGAAGCAAGCCACTGCTTACCGCGACTAACGCGTTGTTTTTCGATGGTCCAGTAGCAAAAGCATTGATTTCTGGGCTGTCGTAAATAGCGACCTCTGGCATGTTGATACCACGTTGACGCGCTTGCTCGGCAACCGTGTTTACCAGCCACTGCTCGGTACCGGAGCGCGGCTGCTCAATAACATATGCGCCAGTGGAGCGTTTAGCTATCCACTTAGACATCAACAATGAGATAAAGGAGCCACCAAAACCAAACACAGCGGCGATGATGAGGATCCCCCCCATACTGCGACTTGATATCCCCAGCACTGAGAATACGATAGATAACACCACACCTAGCACTAACATAACGGCAAGGTTGGTCAATAAAAAGAGCACAACACGTTTCATACTACATTTCTCCAACGGGTAAGATTATTCATTAGGGATCATCGAGTGATCCATAATGGATAGCGTCACCCTATCGACGCGTTATGCTCAATATATATAGGCAGATGTTTACGGTATCAAGTTATTTCGGCAAACGGATTTGTAAGCAACTGTAACCTTAACCTAAGTCGAATAGCTCCATGAGTGCGCGGTGAATTTTTAGCTTTGGTGTGTGCTCGGTATAAGGGCTTTCTCCGAGAAATGGGGCTGGCAGCCTTGCTTTCAAAGTGGCTAAATTGGCATCGTATTCCTGCATCTGCGGATCCACTTGGTTGGCTATCCACCCAGCGACGTGTACACCTTGATGCGCCAGCACTTCCATCGTTAACAATGCATGGTTGAGGCAACCGAGTTTCATACCCACCACTAAAATGACTGACAGCTGCTCAGCAAGCACCCAATCACTTAACAGCTCTGTGTCATTAATGGGTAATAGCCAACCTCCGGCGCCTTCGGTAATGAGAATATCGGCACCGCAACTTTTAAACTCGTCGTACGCGCTGCGTAACTTGCTAACGCTAATGTGTTCACCTTGCTGCGCGGCGGCAATATGAGGTGCAATCGGTGGCGCAAAAATAAACGGATTTACTTGCTCATAGAGCACATTGGTGTTGCCGCTTTCGATGAGTGTCAGTGCATCAGTATTGACCAGTCGGCCAAACGCCTCCTCAGCACCAGCGGCGATGGGCTTAAACCCGGCCGCCTTCTTTTTATGCTGTACAGCGAGTTTCAGTAGCAAGCTGGTGACATGGGTTTTACCTGCATCGGTATCGGTTGCGGTAACAAAAAATTGTTTCATTTAATGAGCTCCAAAAATGCGACGTTGTAGCTTAACTCCACGCCCGGCTGCGATCCCTGTAAATGGTTGAGAACCTGCATATACTGATTTTTCGATAAGTGACGGTGGCCATGCTCACAGCTATTGGCACCAATAGCCGATAAGCTTTTTAACGCCTGTTTAGCACTGTCAAAGCGATCAAATAGCCTTGCTTGATGCTGCCATTGCACCTTAAACCCAGCCTGCTTTGCCGCTAGAGTCAAATCGCCAACACATATAAATTGGTTAATGGCTGGCACCCCTGCCGTGGCAAAAGCAGCTTTCACTTCCTCAAGGGAGCCCTCGCTCACCACAGCAATATATGCCCGCCCATTCGCCGTTAAAATACGGTGTAACTCGCAAAGTAAGGCAGCTAAATCAGCAGACCATTGCATCGCAAAGTTACTAAAGACAGTGTCTATAGCTGCACTGTGTATTGGTAGCGTGTCCATATCTGCGCACACTACATGATTGTCATCGCCACCTAAGGTTCGTGCACACTGTAGCATGGATTCTGATAAATCGAGGGACACTAACTGCTGTGCCCTGACACTGAGCGCATGGCTATTGACGCCGGGACCCGCGCCTAAGTCTAAACATACACCCAAATGTCTGGCGCCAATGTGGTCTAACAAAACAGTACTGCTCGCGGCTTGCACTCGCGCATGCTGCTGATAATTCGTTGCCGCTTTGGAGAATTGCCGCTGGGTAGTGAGTTTTAACGCCGCACTCATCGGCATTGCTCCAAGGCGCTGACTAAGGTATCGATATCTTGCTCGGTGTGGGCCGCCGTTAGGGTAATGCGCAAACGCGCAGTATTGTGGGCCACAGTGGGCGGTCGTATGGCACTAAGCCAAATGCCTTTTTCACGAAGTTGATTTTGCATCATCAACGCTGATTCACTATCGCCAACGATCAACGGCTGTATCGGTGTATTTGAGGGCATAAGCGCTAAATGAGCCGCCGCACATTGGCTTTTAAAGTAATCAATCAGTGCTGATAGATGTTGGCGCTCTGCGTCGGCCGCCAACAACTGCGTTAGTCGCTCGTCAATCACCTCACATTGCAAAGCGGACAGTGCCGTGGAGTAAGTGTAATCGCGATTACTTTGCAGCAGCAAATCAATGACCTTGTTGCTAGCTAGTACAATAGCACCATTAGCGGCTAGTGCTTTACCAAACGTGAGCACTAAAATATCGGGCTTAAGCACCGCAGCGCTGCCTTTGCCTCCACCGAGCACCCCAAACCCATGGGCATCATCAAGCATTAACCAGGCCCGGTGCTTCTCACATTGACTGCGCAGCTGTTCAAGGGGCGCGCAGTCGCCATCCATTGAGAACACGCCCTCGCTCACCACCAGCTTATGGTGGGCTTTGGATTTGCCCAAGCGCGCATCCAGATGCGCCATATTATTGTGATTAAAGCGCTGCATCTGTGCGTTAGCAGCAAGGCCGCCATCGACTAAACTGGCATGATTCAGTTTGTCTTGCACAATCAAGCCTTCACGGGCTTGAGCAAACAAGGCTTTTAGCACACTGGCATTCGCACTAAAACCGCTGGCAAACAGCAGCGCTGACTCAAAGCCATAAAGTGCGCAAAAACGTTGCTCTAGCTCTGCTTGCTGACGACTGTACCCAGTAACCAACGGCGAACTGTGCCCGCCACTGCGCCCTTTTAATGGCGGCAGCGGCCGATCGCCTAAGGCAAGATAGTCATTGGACGCAAAATTTAAATAGCGTCGACCATCTACGGCCAAGGTGCGCGCAGACATGTCATCGACGACCACGCGCTGACGCAGTAAGTGCTGCTCTTTGGCCCCCTCGAGCACATTATCAATGTATTCAAACGCCATTAGGGTGCTTCGTAAAACAGCTCTGATGTTTTCTTATCAGCGATAGCTGAACTTAATGACGCTTCATAGGCCTCGTCTGAGTAATCCTGAGCCTGCTCTGGGCGCATCCCCAGTTTGCGAATGAGGTTCATATCGGCATCGGCTTCAGGGTTATCGGTGGTCAGCAGTTTGTCACCATAGAAGATGGAATTTGCTCCGGCAAAGAAACACATGCTTTGCATCTGCTCATTCATTGCCGTGCGCCCTGCTGATAAACGCACGTAGCTTTTCGGCATCATGATACGCGCCACAGCAATAGTGCGAATGAATTCGAACTGGTCTAAATCATCGACGTTTTCTAAAGGCGTGCCCTTGACCTTAACCAGCATATTAATCGGCACACTTTCCGGTTGCTTAGGCAAATTAGCCAGCTGGATCAGTAGGCCGTAGCGATCAGAAGCCTGCTCTCCCATACCGATAATGCCACCGGAGCATACCTTCATGCCGGCATCACGCACATGATCCAGTGTGTCTAAACGGTCTTGGTAAGTGCGCGTCGTGATAATCTGCTCATAGTATTCAGGTGAAGTATCAAGGTTATGGTTATAGTAGTCTAACCCCGCCCCGCGCAGCTGCTTGGCTTTATCGTTATCGAGCTTGCCCAGTGTCATACAGGTTTCTAAACCCAGCTCTTTTACTTCTCGGACCATGCGCTCAATGTAAGGCATGTCGCGGTCTTTAGGGTCTGACCATGCTGCACCCATGCAAAAACGGGTCGCACCTTTTGACTTGGCGGCCCTGGCCTGCTCAACCACTTTTTCTACTTCCATCAAGCGTTCACGCTCGAGGTCGGTTTTATAGTGCCCTGACTGAGGGCAATATTTACAATCTTCTGGGCAGGCGCCGGTTTTAATCGATAATAAAGTCGAAATTTGCACTTCGTTGGGGTTAAAGTGTTGACGGTGAATGCTTGCCGCTTTGAACAGCAAATCATTAAATGGCATGTCAAAAAGGGCTTTAACTTGTTCGTGCGTCCAGTTATGACGGATTTCGGCCTGTTCCATAGAGTTCTCTTTATTATCGACGGTAGAATTTAATTTTGTATCAGTCTACGAGTTGCCTTAGTATTGTCAACGCTGCAATGACATTTGAAGTTTACCTATGAACAATAATTACACAGATATCGACACTGAGTTTGATCGTGAGCACATTTGGCACCCCTACACATCAATGCTCAACCCTCTTCCCAATTATCCCGTTACCCATGCTGAGGGAACCCGCATTTATCTACAAAGTGGCGAAGCCTTAATTGATGGTATGGCATCGTGGTGGAGTGCCCTGCATGGCTACAATCACCCCAAACTAAATGAAGCACTGCAAAGCCAAAGCAACAATATGAGCCATGTTATGTTTGGCGGTATCACTCACGCGCCAGCAGTTGAACTGTGTAAAAAATTAGTGGCGATGACTCCTAAAGCGCTCGACAAGGTGTTTCTTGCCGATGGCGGCTCAGTAAGTGTGGAAGTGGCAATAAAAATGGCAGTGCAATATTGGTATAGCCAAGGCCATAAACAAAAGCATAAGCTTATGACCCCGCAAAAGGGCTATCACGGCGATACCTTTGCCGCTATGAGTGTGTGCGACCCGGTCAACTCAATGCACAGTATGTATCGCGGATTTTTACCCGAACAAATCTTTGTGCCGCCACCCCGTAGCCGCTTCGATGAACGCTTCGACGCAGAAGAGGCGCACACCCTAGAGCAATACTTCGCCAAACATCATCATGAAGTGGCGGCTTTTATCATTGAGCCTATCGTCCAAAATGCCGGCGGTATGAACTTTTATCATCCCGACTATTTAAAAACCGTGCGCCAGTTGTGCGACCGCTATGAGATATTGCTTATTTGCGACGAAATTGCCACTGGCTTTGGCCGCACCGGTACCTTGTTCGCTGTTGAACATGCCGATATAACTCCAGACATTATGTGTGTGGGTAAAGCACTTACCGGTGGCTATATGACCCTAGCCGCAACACTGACCACGAGTCATGTAGCACGCGGTATTTGCGAAGGCGAAGCAGGCGTTTTGATGCACGGTCCCACCTTTATGGGTAACCCGCTGGCCTGCGCCGTGGCCAACAAAAGTCTCGAATTGTTGCTCGATAATAATTGGCATGGGCAGATAAACGATATTCATCATTGGCTTGGTGCCTTAGAGCGCTGCCGCGAATTAGCCGCCGTGGTTGATGTACGCCGCCTTGGCGCCATTGGTGTGGTTGAGCTCAATAGTGCTGTGGATGTCGCCAAGATACAGCAGTTCTTTGTCAGTCAAGGAGTGTGGATCCGCCCCTTTGGTAAATTGATTTATCTTATGCCGCCGTTTGTTAGCAGCGAAAGCGACATTCAGCGCTTAGCCACGGCAATATACGATGCTATTGCTCAGGGCCACTACTAATGAGGTGGTGACTGTTGCCCCTTTGAGCTGGCTATCGCCACAGTTTATAATCAGCTCAAAGAGTTAGCTTACTTTTCGCTGAACAATTAGTTTCACTGCGTAGCAATTTTACACACGCTTGAGCGCGCCAAAGGCCGCTCTTTGCGTGTTACAGCGCAATTATATTCGCACTTAGGACTAGGAATTGGCTTGACCTTTTTGTTAGAGTACCAACCTTTTCAACTAGCAAGTGAAAATATATGCAGCAAACCGTTCAAATACAGCCAGCGGAAACCTTTGTCCCGCCTAGGTTTACCGTGTATCAACACCGTCAAATTGATAAAATTGAAGCCCTACACCAACTACCAGAGCATATGCGCTTTGAGATGAAGGTCGTGGCCAGTGTATTCCCATTCCGCGTAAATAACTTTGTAATTGAAGAATTGATTGATTGGGATAAAGTTCCCAATGATCCGGTATTCCAACTTACGTTCCCTCAGCGTGGTATGTTAGATGACGAGTCGTACGAGCAAATGGCTGCGCTGCATAGAACGGACCCAACCGCTGAACAGGTAATGGAACTGGCACAACAGATCCGTAACAAGCTGAACCCGCATCCTGCCGGGCAAATGGAAAAGAATGTGCCCGAGCTCGATGGTGAGCGCGTTGAAGGCATTCAACACAAATACAAAGAAACCGTATTGTTCTTCCCAGCACAAGGACAATATTGCCATTCTTACTGTACTTTCTGCTTCCGCTGGGCGCAGTTTGTTGGTAAAGCGACACGATTCAATAACAACGATGCGGACTTACTGCATAACTATCTGCGTGAGCACAAAGAGGTTACCGATCTACTCGTAACCGGCGGCGACCCTATGGTGATGCGTACCGTTAAACTTCGTGGCTATCTTGAAAAGCTTAAAGATCCCGAATTTGACCATATTCGCACCATCCGTATTGGCACCAAGTCACTGACTTTCTGGCCGTTCCGTTATTTAACCGATCCTGATGCGCAAGACTTACTGGCCTTGATTAAAGAGCTTGTGGATGCAGGCAAGCACGTTTCCATTATGGCCCACATAAACCATAAGCAAGAGCTGCGCACCGCAGCTACACGCGAAGCGATTGCCCTATTGCGCAAAACCGGCGCGCAAATCCGTACCCAAGCACCACTCCTTAATAACATTAATACCGACCCGAATATGTGGGCGGAAATGTGGAAAGAGCAAACGCAGCTAGGGATGATCCCGTACTACATGTTTATTGAACGTGATACCGGGGCCAAGCGTTACTTTGAGCTACCACTTTATAAAACTTGGGAAACCTTCCGCGAAGCTTATAAACAGGTATCCGGTGTCAGTCGCACCGTGCGCGGCCCATCTATGAGTGCCGGTCCAGGTAAAGTGGAAGTATCTGGTGTCAGCGAGATTGCCGGTGAAAAGGTTTTCGTACTGCGCTTTATTCAAGCTCGCAACCCAGATTGGGTTCAGCGTCCTTTCTTTGCTAAGTATGACGAAAACGCCACATGGCTTAATGACTTAAAGCCGGCATTTGGCGAAGAAAAGTTCTTCTGGGAAGACGAATACAACGCCATGTAATAAAAAAACCGCCCTTGAGGCGGTTTTTTTAATCAATATCCATCTAATGGTCATAATCATCATTGGGGGCTTTGCCCAAAAGCCAGTAAGTTATCCCCAGCGCTAAAGTTGTAGCAGCGATACCTATCAGGTAAAGCGGGGTGAGGGTATCAAAATCAAGGATGATCACTTTACGAGCGATAGCCATCAAAGCAGTCGCGACGACAAGTTTGACAGGAAAAACATTGCTGCCTAGATACATCCTAATGTTGATAAATATTTCCACCGCTATCAACACAGCCATAAAGCCACCAAAGGTATAAAAGATGTCATTTACATCTAGTAAAAAGTAAGGTGGCTGCATTAATCGCTCGTAGATAATGTACATAACATCACCCACCCCCCAGAGTATAACTGCCACCATACACAGGGCTAAAACACAAATAGCAAAGCGAATCACTTTGTGTAGCATGCGAAAAAACGCATCGGGATGATCAACCGGAAGTTCTTGGTGGAGCTCATGCGCTAGTTTAGGTTTTTGGGCGTCATGCTCTACTTGCTTGTTACTCATAAATGCTCCTTGATATGGTCAATTACCACTCAAATTGATAGGCCATTTTCGCTATTGTCCGCAGTGCTACTTTGTGGGTATTGCGCTGAGCATAAAGGTGTTGCATTGCTTTATCTTTTACCTCGCCAACGATCACCTCTTTGACTTGATAACCGAGCGCATGCGCAGCTTCAATATAGGCAATAAATTCCCATTTTTTGATATTGGTGTTATCAACAATCACTAACGGAATGCCCTCAGCGAGCGCTTTAATATAACGGGCTAAATTAAGATTGTGATATTCAGGTAACTTGTGCTTATCAAATTGATAGTGACCATCTTGCACGAAGAAATCGTCGGTACTGCAAATAAAGTATTGGCTAGCATCGCCGGCAACGAGGTCGTCGGCAAGGCTCTGCGCATAGTGGGTTTTACCACTACCTGGCAAGCCGCGTAGGATAAAAGCTTGTTTCATTAACTACTCACTGCGTTTAACTTAAGATTGCAAGGGTAAAGCTGACACACAAGAACGCTAAAGCAATAAGCGAAAGTGCAGCCAGATGCATCATTTTATTTATATTTCTTGCCCTTATAATGCCACAAACGCAGCAAAGACCACACAGCATTAGCATGATTAAGGCGCTATTTTTCGGTTTTAAGAGCCAATGCTCGCGAATGGGCACGTCGAAATAACGTAATATGCCGTAATCTACATCAGGGCGAGCGTAGTGAATTAATACTAATACCACAACAAAAAGCACCCAGCCTACACCTGCACACCAAGCGACTAATCGAAAAGGGCCCGGTTTATCTCCCCTCAACATGCTAAAGCGTCTCGATAATAAGTTATATATGATTAGTTTAGGTGATATTTTCTACGCTTTTACGTATTTCTGCCCTGATTGAGGCAATTGGCAGTTTTTTTCTCCCTAAATCACGGTTAAGATAGGCCTCTTAACTTTCATCATAATACTGCTGCTGCCAAGGTGCAGCACAGTGGGCAATAGTAATCATTGGAGTGAAAATGAGCCATACAGCAATCGCCGAGCTATTAAAAGGCGCCGTTGCCGTGGACACCCAGGTCAACATTAAAGGTTGGGTGCGCACACGTCGCGATTCTAAAGCAGGTATTTCGTTTCTAGCCGTTCATGACGGTTCGAGTTTTGATCCTATCCAAGCTGTAGTGCCTAATTCGCTCAATAATTATGATGAAGTAACGCGTTTAACGGCAGGCTGCTCGGTAAGTGTAACCGGTAAGCTCGTAGCTTCAGCCGGTAAAGGTCAGGCCTTTGAAATTCAAGCGGACAGCGTTGAAGTAATTGGCTGGGTAGAAAATCCTGACACTTACCCTATGGCAGCAAAGCGCCATAGTATTGAGTACCTACGTGAGCACGCCCACCTGCGTCCACGCACCAACGTGATTGGCGCTGTTACCCGTGTTCGTAACTGTTTATCGCAGGCTATCCACCGCTTTTTCCATGAGCGTGGCTACATGTGGATCAGCACTCCCATCATTACCGCCAGTGACTGCGAAGGTGCTGGTGAAATGTTCCGAGTGTCGACATTGGATATGCAGAACCTACCACGCACTGATAAGGGCGATATCGACTACAGCGAAGACTTTTTCGGTAAAGAAGCATTTTTAACGGTATCAGGCCAGCTCAACGGTGAAACCTATGCCAGCGCAATGTCAAAGATCTACACCTTTGGCCCAACCTTCCGTGCTGAAAACTCTAACACCTCGCGCCACCTTGCAGAGTTCTGGATGGTCGAGCCGGAAGTGGCTTTTGCCGATTTGAACGACATCGCCAAACTTGCAGAAGACATGCTTAAATATGTCTTTGCTGCGGTATTGGAAGAGCGTCGTGATGACATGGAGTTCTTCGCACAACGTATCGAAAAAACGGCCATCAGTCGTCTTGAAGAATTCGTCAGCAAGGACTTTGCGCAGGTTGATTATACCGACGCTATCGACATTCTTAAGGCGTGCGGTAAGAAATTTGAATACGCTGTTGAGTGGGGTGTGGATTTACAGTCTGAACATGAGCGTTATCTGGCTGAAGAGCACTTCAAAGCACCTGTGGTTATCAAAAACTACCCGCGCGATATTAAAGCCTTCTACATGCGCCAGAATGAAGACGGCAAAACCGTTGCAGCGATGGATGTCGTTGCCCCAGGGATTGGCGAGATCATCGGTGGCTCACAGCGTGAAGAACGTTTAGATGTGCTTGATGCTCGTTTAGAGGAAATGGGCTTAAACAAAGAAGACTATAGCTGGTATCGCGACTTACGTCGCTACGGCACGGTACCTCATTCAGGCTTTGGTTTAGGTTTTGAACGTTTAGTCGCTTACGTGACCGGTATGGGCAATGTCCGTGATGTGATTGCCTTCCCTCGCACTAAAGGCAGCGCTACTTACTAATAACGGCGCACGCTATAGACATCAAAAACCCGCTAATTCAGCGGGTTTTTCTTTGCGCCTAAGCTGTTGAAACAACATTACCTACAAAAAAGCCCGCAACACAAAAACAGTCGCGGGCTTTTTGTAAACTAGTTGCGCTTTAAAGCTTGGCTTCTAACTCAGGCAGAACATCGAATAAATCAGCCACTAACCCATAGTCAGCCACTTGGAAAATCGGTGCTTCTGGGTCTTTGTTGATAGCTACAATGACCTTTGAGTCTTTCATACCTGCCAAATGCTGGATGGCACCACTGATACCCACGGCTATGTATAAATCAGGAGCGACAATTTTACCGGTTTGCCCTACTTGCATATCGTTCGGCACAAAGCCCGCGTCTACCGCTGCGCGTGAAGCGCCAATAGCCGCACCGAGCCTATCGGCAATACCTTCTAACAGTTTGAAGTTTTCACCATTTTGCATGCCTCGACCGCCGGAAATAACCACATCAGCAGCGGTCAATTCAGGACGTTCAGACTCAGTTTGCTCTTTAGAGACAAACTCACTGTTCGTTGAGGCCATGCTATTGTCAATCTTTTCGATGCTGGCACTGCCGTCGCCGCTCACCGCATCAAAGGCACTGGCACGCACAGTAATAACATGCACAGACTCAAGTGACTTCACCGTCGCAATGGCATTACCAGCATAAATCGGGCGTTTGAACGTATTAGCGTCGATAACATCAATAATGTCCGATACTTGCGCTTTGTCTAATAGCGCTGCAACCCGTGGCATAATGTTTTTACCGGTGGTCGTCGCACTGGCAAATAGATGGCTGTAATCACCCGCTAGGCTCACAATTAAATCAGCGGTGTTTTCAGCTAGTTGGTGTGCATAGTCACTGCTATCAGCGACCAACACACGACTTACACCGCTGAGCTTACTGGCCTGTTCAGCCGCATCATTAAGGTTTTCACCAACCAGCAACACATCAATATCAGCGCCTACTTTGTGCGCCGCGCTTAATGTCTTCGCGGTTTCAGGCTTTAGTTCACCGTACTCGTGCTCAGCTACCACTAATGCTTTCATGACACCACCTTTGCCTCATTTTTTAACTTATTCACTAAGGTTTCAACGTCTTCGACGATTTCACCACCTTGACGCTGAGCAGGCTCTTCCACGCTCACCAACTGCACTCGCGCAGCAAGGTCGACGCCCATATCCGCAGCGCTTTTCACATCTAAAGGTTTGCGTTTTGCTTTCATAATATTAGGTAATGATGCATAACGGGGTTCGTTCAAACGCAAATCAGTAGTGACAATCGCAGGAAGCGCGAGCGCTACAGTTTGTAAGCCACCATCAACCTCACGCGTCACGTTCACTTTGCCATCGTTAATATCCACTTTTGAGGCAAAAGTACCCTGCCCCCATCCGCGTAGTGCAGCCAGCATTTGCCCAGTCTGGTTATTGTCTGAGTCGATACTTTGCTTCCCTAAGATAACCAAATCGGGTTGCTGCTCATCAATTAACTTGTCGAGTAGTTTTGCCACATGCAGTGAGTCTAGCTTCTCATCACTTTCGATATGAATGGCGCTGTCGGCACCCAGAGCCAGTGCAGTGCGCAACTGCTCTTGCGATGACTTATCACCAATAGTCACAGCAACCACTTCCGTTGCCTTACCTGATTCTTTTAGGCGAATAGCTTCTTCTATGGCGATTTCGCAAAATGGGTTCATCGCCATTTTCACATTCGCCAAATCGACATCGCTGTTATCTGCCTTTACGCGCACTTTGACGTTGTAGTCGATGACACGTTTGATGGGCACTAATACTTTCATATTTGCTCCTGTTGACACGCGAGTGGACGTTTTAAAGCGGCTGTAACCTGCGCGGTTACTACTGACACGCCCACACCTGACGTTAACGTAAACTTATTTATTTGATGAAATCAGACTACTTCCTGTTGACGTAAACGTCAACCTAAAATAACCTTGGACAATAACCTTTTGTGTAACGAATAATTTGCATTTCGTAACACCTTATACCGTCATATAAAGCAGGGGATCATTATGGTAGAACGCGAAACCATGGAATTTGACGTGGTCATCGTCGGTGCAGGGCCCAGCGGCCTTGCTAGCGCCATTAAGCTCGCGCAATTAGCACAAGAACAACAACAAGAATTGATGATTTGCGTGGTTGAAAAAGGCTCTGAGGTAGGTGCTCATGTGCTCTCCGGTGCCGTTTTCGAAACTCGCGCACTCGATGAGCTACTCCCTAATTGGCAGGAGTTAGGCGCGCCACTGCATACCCAAGTCACCGAAGACGAAATTTTATGGTTCAGTGATGAGCAAAAGGCTAAATCCCTGCCCCACTTTATGGTTCCCAAAACATTTCATAACAGTGGTAACTATATCGTCTCTATGGGCAACGTTTGTCGTTTTTTAGCCGAGCAAGCAGAACAATTAGGGGTCGAAATTTTCCCTGGTTTTTCCGCGCACGAACTACTTATTGAAGACGACAGCGTTAAAGGTATCATTACCGGTGATATGGGTCGCGATAAAGAGGGCAATGAAAAGCCTGGGTTTATGCCGGGGATGGAGCTCAGAGCAAAATACACCATTTTCGCAGAGGGCTGCCGTGGCCACTTGGGTAAACAATTGATCAATCAATTTGCCCTAGATAAAGACCGCTCTGTGCAACACTACGGTCTTGGTTTTAAAGAAATCTGGCAAGTAGATGCACAGCAACATCAACAAGGAAAAGTGGTTCATGGCACTGGGTGGCCGCTTAGTGGAGATACCAATGGCGGCGCATTTATGTACCACTGCGAGGATAACCAAGTGGTGGTGGGCCTCATTGTCGACCTTAACTACACCAACCCGCACTTAAGTCCTTTTGATGAATTTCAGCGAATGAAACATCATCCTGTATTCGCTGATGTACTCAAAGGCGGTAAACGCTTAGCCTACGGCGCGCGTGCAATAGCCAAAGGCGGGTTACATTCGCTACCGAAAATGCACTTCCCGGGCGGCCTACTCGTAGGCTGTGACGCAGGTACGCTGAATTTTGCCAAAATCAAAGGCAATCACACTGCAATGAAATCCGGTATGTTGGCGGCCGAAAGTATCTTTGAGGCAATAAAAGCCGGTGATAAGCACACTGATTTGGCTGACTACGCGCAGCGTTTTGAATCCTCTTGGGTGTATGATGAGCTTTACCGCTCACGCAATTTTGGGCCGGCGATGCACAAATTGGGTAAGTTCTTCGGGGGCGCATATAACACGCTGGAACAAAACCTATTCGCAGGAAAGCTGCCTTTTACCTTTAAGGACAACACCCCTGATTACGCGACCCTACTGAGCAGCTCACAAGCACCGAAAATCGACTACCCAAAGCCAGATGGTGAGCTTAGTTTTGACAAACTCTCATCGGTCTTTTTGTCTAATACCAATCACGAAGAGTCTCAGCCGTGTCACTTACAATTAAAGGATGCTGCGATACCTATTACGGTTAATTTGCCACGCTTTGATGAACCCGCACAGCGCTACTGCCCAGCTGGGGTTTACGAAGTGGATGACAGTGAAGGTGAGGCAAAGTTTGTGATCAATGCACAAAACTGTGTGCACTGTAAAACCTGTGATATCAAAGATCCCAGCCAAAACATCACCTGGGTCACCCCAGAGGGAGCGGGTGGTCCTAACTACCCTAATATGTAGTTGTTATTAAGTACTTTATCCTAAGTTGCAACTGGGGCGTAAGCCCCTTTTTTATTTATATACACTACACTTGCTGTAACAGGTCGAGCATATTTGGGGAGCTCTATGAGTCAAGATACGGTTACTTTTCGATTTTTAGCCGAGCCTACCGATGTCAATTTCGGTGGTAAGGTCCACGGCGGAGTCGTCATGAAATGGATAGATCAAGCTGGCTATGCCTGTGCCGCAGGTTGGAGCGGTCATTACTGTGTCACGGTATCTGTGGCGGGAGTAAAATTTCGCCGGCCAGTGTTAGTGGGTCAATTAGTTGAAGTGAACGCCTCTATTGCGCATACCGGTAAAACCAGTATGCAAATATTTATACAAGTACGCTGTGGTGACCCCAAGACGCAACATATGGTCGAGACTAACCATTGCGTGATCAGTTTTGTCGCTATGGACCAAGCTGGCTACCCAGTAGAGGTGCCATGCTTTAAGGCAAAAACAGAAGAGCAGAAGCGCCTAGAGGCGTATGCGATTAAAATGAAAGAGATAGCCATCGAAACCGAAACACTTTTACAGAAGACCTGTTAATCGACTATTAATCAATTAGTTAGGTTCCATTCAGGGTGTAATTTTGACATTTACCGGAAAATTTTACACCTTTTTCAGGTCCATACAAAACAGCGGCGCGTTACACTCCTTAAGGCTTTGTAAACAACCTTGCGCTTTTCTGTAACTAACTGAATTATATATTAATAAAACACCTAATTTTAGTTGTTTTAAGACTCTTGGCATGGCCTCTGCTTTGTTAGGCATGAACTAACAAAATGGAGAATCAAGATGAAACACACTAATAAAACTGCTCGCTTTTCCCTTTGCGCTTTAGCGATGGCTTTGACGACAACTACAGCGATGGCGGCCCCTACAAGTTATGAACCAAGCAGTGAAGTGAACCCTCGTTTCTACACAGGTATCGGTTACGGCCAATACTCATTTGAGTTCGACAATGATGACCTAGATACTGAATTTGATGACGATGCCGGTATGCTTGAAGCTTACGTGGGTACACAGCTCAATGATTATTGGAGTTTCGAGCTCGGCTATCACAATTTTGATGAAGTGTCTGATATCGACCAACAAGCAGAACTAGATGGTGTTTCGCTATCAACTAAACTCGCTCTGCCTGTTAGTGAGCGTTTCAAAGTTTACGCTACCGCCGGTTGGCTAGAATGGGATGCAGATCTACGTGCGCAACTTGATGACCTAACTATTGCTACTACGGAAGCCGATGGCGGCGATGTGTTTTATGGCGCTGGCGTACAGTTCGCGATGACAGAGCAAGTACGCTTCAACCTTGAATACGAGCGTTATGAACTAGACGAACAAATTGACCCTGAAATGGACGTTGCGTCTGTTTCGGTTGAATACCTATTCTAATTAGCACTGCGCTTTCCCTACTTGTACAAGGGGCCCTGTGCCCCTTGTTTTTACCCGATGCCATGATTACACTGCGCTCACCTTAATTCGCTGTGTAAAACATTGTGTCTTCCCAGTATCAAATCACCGCCATTGGCCATATTCGCTCTCCGTATAAACAAAAGTTTGCTATTCCCCGGCAACCCCGGCTAGTTAGCGCGGCGCGCGCTGATCTTATCTTTACAGATGAATTTAATAGAGAAGAGTTTGTGCGTGGTATCGAGGAGTTTAGCCACCTATGGCTGTTGTTTCGTTTTCATGAAACGGCTGATAAAGGCTATTCACCGTTAGTTCGCCCTCCTCGCTTAGGAGGTAACGCTCGCAAAGGCGTGTTCGCTACCCGAGCGACATTCCGTCCCAACGCCATTGGCATGAGCGCTGTCGAACTACTAGGTGTGAATTACCAACACGGGCAGCTTAGTCTTCGTTTAGGGGGAATCGACTTACTCGATGGCACCCCGATTATTGATATCAAGCCCTATCTGCCTTATTCCGATGCCATGATGGATGCCAGTGCTGGCTTTGCCGATACCCGGCCACACACACAGATGAGTGTCAGTTTTTCTGAACAAGCACAAAGCGTTATCGACAACAGCGACCCCGCTTTAGTGCTTGAGCAATTTATCACTCAAGTGCTTCAGCAAGACCCACGGCCAGCGTATAAAAAGAGTCAGGCTGGGGTGCAGCACTACGGCATGACCTTGTATGATTTTAATATTCGCTGGCAAGTAGACGGTGAGCACAATCATGTTCTCGAAATTTGCCCGCTTTAGCGCTTTGCCCTGCGCCCGAGCGCTGCTAAACTAGCGCTCTTACCTATTAATCATTAAATAAAAAACGGAATATTCATGCGTACCAGTCAGTATTTACTTGCGACCCTGAAAGAGACGCCCTCAGATGCCGAGGTGGTGAGCCACCAGCTCATGCTTCGTGCGGGCATGATCCGCAAACTCGCCTCCGGCCTATACACTTGGCTGCCTTCCGGCGTTAAAGTGCTGAAAAAAGTTGAAAACATTGTTCGTGAGGAAATGAATAAGGCTGGCGCCATTGAGATGCTCATGCCCATCATTCAACCTGCTGAGTTGTGGCAGGAGTCGGGCCGTTGGGAACAATATGGTCCTGAGCTTTTGCGTATTGAAGACCGTCATAAACGCCCTTTTGCGTTAGGACCTACCCACGAAGAAGTGATCACTGATTGCGTGCGTAAAGAAATTAGTAGCTACAAACAGCTGCCAATCACCTTATACCAAGTACAGACCAAAGTGCGCGATGAAATTCGTCCTCGTTTTGGCATCATGCGCTCGCGCGAGTTTGTCATGAAAGACGCTTACTCGTTCCACCTAAGTGACGAGTGTTTAGCGCAAACGTATGAAAAGCTACACCAAGCATATTGCAATATTTTCGACCGTTTAGGCTTAGATTACCGCCCAGTTCTTGCAGACACCGGTTCCATTGGTGGTAATTTGTCTCATGAATTCCACGTATTGGCCGAATCCGGTGAAGACGCTATCGCCTTCAGTGATGGCAGTGATTATGCTGCAAATATCGAAAAGGCAGAGGCAAAAGCCCCGAGCGAAGCCCGTCCTGAGCCCAGCAAAGAATTGCAAAAGTTCGATACCCCGAAAGCAAAAACCATTGCTGAACTTAAAGAGCATTACGGCGTTAAGCCGCACCGTGGTGTGAAAACTTTATTTGTTTACGGCGAAGCAGACGAGCAAGAGCAACGCCCACTGGTTGCTTTAGTACTGCGTGGCGATCATGAGCTCAACGAACTCAAAGCAGAGAAGCTTGAAGGCGTGCAAGCACCACTGGAAATGGCGAGCGAAGCGGACATTGTTAAAACAGTAGGCGCTCGTCCTGGCTCTTTAGGCCCTGTTGGCTTAAATACAGCGATTATTGTTGACCGCTCAGCGGCGGTGATGGCAGATTTTGTCGCCGGTGCCAACGAAGATGATGTGCACTTCAGTGGCATCAACTGGGATCGCGACGTCAATGGCTACCAAGTTGCGGATATTCGTAACGTGGTTGATGGCGATCCGAGCCCTTGTGGTAACGGTACTTTGAGTATTAAACGAGGGATTGAAGTTGGTCATATCTTCCAGCTTGGCACCAAGTATTCCGAGGCTATGAAAGCCGGAGTATTGGCAGAAAGTGGTAAAAACCAGACCATGACCATGGGCTGTTACGGTATCGGTGTATCCCGTATCGTTGCCGCTGCCATCGAGCAAAACAATGATAAATACGGCATTATTTGGCCGAAAAATATCGCTCCATACGAACTGGCTATCGTGCCCATGAATATGCACAAGTCACATCGTATCCCTGATATTGCTGAGCGCTTTTACAGCGAATTGCAACAAGCTGGCATTGATGTACTCTTTGACGACCGCAAAGAGCGCCCTGGCGTCATGTTTAACGATATGGAACTACTGGGTGTGCCACTGACCTTAGTGATTGGTGAGCGCAACCTCGATAATGATCAAGTAGAGCTTAAAAACCGCCGTACAGGTGAAAAGCAGTTGCTGGATATTGATGGTGCGGTAGCCGCCATTGTTGCCGAGCTTGCTAAAGCATAAACGAAAAAAGCCAGTCGAGAGACTGGCTTTTTTGTTACTGGTATTTGCGGAAAAACTCCCACGCGTCAACTTTTGAGCCGTTATCCAATACACAAAAGCTGCTCTCGCCTTGGGGCTGTTGCTCAACAAGGTATTGCCCGCCCTGATCAACACAGAATTTTGCAGCGGGATTACTCATATCCACAGGCAGTTGTTGCGTTAATGGCTCGTCTTGGCAACCGCTAAGCGCAGCTGTTAACACGATACACAGCCCAGCTAAACGATACTTCATGTTGCTCTCCTATTACGCTTTACGCGTTTATCCTCGTTACACCCAAGTTTTATGGTCGACGAGGCACTGCTAAAACATCGCCAAAATGACCGGTTCTTGCAAAGCGTAAAGCCTGTTAAAGCGAACAAACCATTGCTTTGCTGTCATATTGGCTCATTGTCTCCCAGCACTTGCTTACCAAGGCTGGCTGAAGGTCGCAATAATAATCAGGCTTATACCGTTAGACAAGCAGATCCGATAGTTGTCACGGATTGTTCTTTTTTTAGTCTTTTTTTTGTCATCGCTACGCTCTAGCCTCACTATTATTACGCTGCGAGTCACACCATTATGAAACAACGTAAAACCACCCATTACCCGGCCGTATTTATCTCTGATATTCATTTAGGTTGCAAAGATTGTAAAGCCGACTATTTACTCGACTTCTTAGCCCATATTCAGTGCGATACACTTTATTTAGTGGGCGATATTATTGATTTATGGTCAATGAAAAGGCGGTTCTTTTGGCATTCCAGTCACTACCATGTACTGCAAGCACTGCAGGAGAAAGTAAAAGCAGGCACACGGGTCATTTACGTACCAGGTAATCACGATGAAACCTTTCGTAAGTATGATAAAGAGCTGCTCATGGGCGTGGAAGTACACCGGCAATTTGTGCATACCACAGGTAATGGTAAGCGCTTTGTTATCTTGCACGGTGATGACTTTGATTCTGCAACGCGTTACAGCAAACTGATCAGTATTATCGGCGACGCCGCCTATGACTTTTTGCTGTTTTTAAATCGCTGGCATAATCGCGTACGCCGCCTTTTTGGTGGCCGCTATTGGTCTTTAGCAGCGTGGTTAAAATCTCGTGTACACAAGGCCCAACAAGCGATTACAGCATTTGAAGATGCGGCCATTCACGAGGCCAAGCGCCGGGGCTATGACGGCATTGTCTGTGGTCATATTCACCAACCCAAGCTACGTGTCAGTGATGGTATTATTTACTGTAACGATGGCGACTGGATAGAGAACTGTAGCGCCTTGGTCGAGAATCATCAGGGCCGTATTGAGCTTTTACATTGGTCAGACACCCAGCATGTGATGGCTTCAAACCCGTTAAGCGAAGTGAATAGCAAGGCAGCATAAATTCATTACGTGACCGTAGGCATTATTCAACGACACGCCCGAGGTTGATTAATTTATTCACAGCTATTGCTATAAATCTAACCATCTAGCCTCTGTAAGGCGCGATTTGGTTGCATATTGAGCTTATTTCACGTACTAATAACTGCTCACTATAACGACAATAATGGAAGTGAATCTATGTCTGATGAGCAGATACCCACGCCACCGACTTCGGCGGCTGGGGATTCAAAATTGGATACCGCCTTTTTCGGTCATCCCAAAGGGTTACAAACCCTATTTTTCACAGAAATGTGGGAACGCATGAGTTACTACGGCATGCGTGCCATGCTAGTGCTGTTTATGACCGCATCGCTGCAAGAGGAAGGTTTGGCCTTCACGGTAGCGTCTGCTGCGGCAATTTACGGCCTCTATACCGGTGCAGTCTACTTCCTTGGCTTACCCGGTGGTTGGATCTCAGATCGCCTGTTAGGCGGTCAGCGAACTGTCTGGTATGGCGGTATCGTTATTATGATCGGCCATATTATCCTCGCAATTCCCCACCCTAGTTCGTTCTTTATCGGCTTAATATTTGTTGCTACCGGTACCGGTTTATTAAAACCAAACATCAGTGCCATGGTAGGTCAGCTGTATAAAACCGAAGATGAGCGTCGCGACAGTGGCTACGCAATTTATTACATGGGCATCAACCTCGGCTCTATGATTGGCTACGGTGTATGTGGCTACTTTATGGAAAATGTCGGTTGGCACTGGGCCTTTGGTGCAGCAGCCGTGGGCATGGCCATCGGTTTAGTGCAGTACCGCCTGACTCAAGGTAGTATTCGCGGCATCAATGATAAGCCAGCAAACCCATTGTCGACCAAGGGCGCATCGCTTGCTTGGACTGTTATTGGCGCATCAATTGCGATGGTCGCACTGACTGTTTACGCTGCACACAATGGCTGGTTGGTCATTGACCCGGTCGCTTTAGCGGGCTCGGTAGCCATCGTCTTTACCATTACCTTTTTCATTTACTTTGGCTACATCTACTTTTTAGGTGAGCTAACAGACGATGAAAAGCAACGCATGTGGGCACTATTCTTAGTCTGTGTAGCCTCAGCGTGTTTTTGGTCAGGGTTCGAACAGGCTGGTTCATCGTTGAACTTATTCGCTCGCGACTACACCGACCGTATGCTGGGCTCTTTTGAGATCCCAACAGCATGGTTCCAGTCAGCGAACTCATTTTTCATCATCATACTGTCACCATTTTTTGCAGCACTGTGGATTAACCTTGCCAAGCGCATGATCACGCCATCGTACAGCGTTAAATGTGCCGTGGGTCTTATCATTATGGCAACTGGCTTTTTGGTCATGTTCTTTGCCGCGCAATATGCTGCTGATGGTCTGAAAGTCGCACCTTACTGGCTTATTACCACTTACTTCCTACATACGGTAGGTGAGCTATGCCTCAGCCCAGTCGCACTCAGTGCGGTAAGCCGTTTGTCGCCTGCACGTTATGTGGGCCAAATGATGGGCGTATTTGTTCTTACCTACTCCATTGGTAATATTATCTCTGGCTTACTAGCTGGTAGCTTTGACCCAGAAAACGTTCAAGAAATCCCTGGCCTGTACATGCAAATAGCCTTGTTCAGTATTGGTGTAGGTATTATCTTGGTATTGTTTAACTTCAAAGCGAAGTATTGGGAGCGCGCGGGCCAAAATGCCCCAGAAGTTCCTGAACCAAACCCAAGCGAACAACCTGCAGAACAAAAGGTTTAATACTAAATCACGACTGCCAACGGCCCTATTTAGGGCCGTTTTTATTTCAACACCACACTCTTTGGCTAAAAAAAGAACATCATTTAGCTAGTTATTCTAATTAATACGACCAAAGTTGGATTGCTATAACAATTTTTGGCATAAGTATGAATTACCTTGCCAAATTCTGTATGATTGCCACGTTTTTATGCAGTTCAAAGGTAGTATCTATGAGTTCCTCTCAACATGTGCTCGGTGGTGAAGGCACCACCACAGCACCGGCGTGGTCTCGCCACGATACCCATTGGGTATTAAGTTTATTTGGCACCGCAGTGGGTGCAGGTATTTTATTCTTACCCATTAATGTCGGCCTCGGCGGCTTTTGGCCCCTCATCATTATGGCCTGTGCCGCATTCCCAATGACCTACCTCGCGCACCGAGGCTTAGCACGCTTTGTGTTATCGTCTAAACACGACGACAGTGACTTCACTGATGTGGTGCAAGAACACTTCGGTGCTGGCGCTGGCAGATTAATCTCACTGCTGTATTTTCTATCTATCTTCCCTATTTTACTTATTTACGGAGTCGGCCTAACCAACACCGTGAATGACTTTATCGTGCATCAACTGGGCTTTGCACAACCGCCTCGAGCGCTACTGTCCGGCGTGTTGGTGGCAGCCATGGTGGCCGTGATGCTCGGAGGCGAAAAGCTAATGCTGCGCGCCTTTGCCATCCTGGTTTACCCTTTAGTTGCGGTACTGTTTGGTTTATCTCTGTATTTAATGCCACACTGGCAGATCCCCAGTACAGATATCGCCCAAGCACCGCAGTTTATTGAGAACTTATGGCTGGCCGTGCCTGTTATCGTATTTTCTTTTAGTCATGCTGCGGCGATCTCCAGCTTTGCCAATGCACAGCGTCGTCATTATGGCCAAAGTGCACGTGTAAAGTCTGACAAAATCCTCAAGTACACTGCAATTATGCTGATAAGTTTTGTACTTCTTTTTGTATTTTCATGTGTTTTTGCGCTCAGTGCTGAACAACTTGAAGCCGCAAAGGAAGCCAATATTTCCGTGCTCTCTTATCTTGCTAATACCTATGACAACCCCCTTTTGGCCTATGTTGGCCCCTTGGTGGCCTTTATTGCCATCACCTCGTCGTTTTTTGGTCACTTCTTGGGAGCACGCGAGAGCTTCAATGGCTTAGCGGTTAAGCATTCGAAGTTAAGTTATCAGGCGGCGGATAAGCTAGGTGTTGCCTTGATGTTTGTAGCGATTTGGATTTGCGCCATCTATAACCCCAGTATTTTGGATATGATGGGGGCGATTTCAGGTCCAATCATCGCGATGATCTTATTTATTATGCCGATGATTGCAGTGTACAAAGTCCCTTCCCTTGCACGTTACAAAGGCAAGCTGAGTACGTACTTTGTGTTACTTGTAGGTGTACTAGCCGTCTCTGCGCTTCTGTATAACTTGATAGGTTAGTTGTTTGCAGCGGCAACCATGACGGCTGCCGCTGACTCCCTGTAAACCCTTTTATATCTGTATCTAGAAAGCGGAACGCTTAAAGGTTTAGGGATTTACGCGTAACGAGAAAGAGACTCGATAAACACAGTATAATGCCCACGGCCATCATTCCAATATTGATAAACCCAGGGGGTTCAACAAATAAAAATAGCTTCACCGCAGCAAATGACAGTAATGAGATCCCCACAGTCCCCACTAACAGCCCTAATCCTTGTCCTTTCATTTGTGTCTTTCCTTCTTTTATCCCTATGCACTTTATGCACATTGAAACTGAGCGAACAGCGCTAAATTGGCAGCCCCTGCTTAGTTTGATTGTTTTCTGGAACGTTTGAGGTTGTCTTTAAACTCTTTCCATCCAGAACAAAGCTCTCCACCGGCCTTGGCACACTCATTGAGCACTTCCTCGGCTTTTTGCTCATCCACGGCAACACCTTTGCCATCTCGATAGGCTTCATATACGTAGTACATAGCGGTTAAATTGCCATTGTCAGCGCCCTGCTGATAATAATCGAACGCCTTTTCAGGATTCTTGTCGCCAAAATTTCCCTCTTCATATAATTTTGCATAAAAATAGAACGCGGTTGTGTTTCCGTTTTCGATAGCTTTATTGAGCCAATAGTGCGACTTATCATAATTTGGCTTCAACCCCAGAGCAAAAAGCCAACCAGAGCGAGCCATAGCTTGTGCATCCCCCTGTTTAGCTTTCTCCAGTTGGATATCAAGATTACTATCGTCTTTGCCAAACAACGTGGCTTTCAGTGAGTTATCAGTTTTCACTTGTTGAGCATAAGATGCGGTGCTACTGATAATCCCCAGCAAGACTATTAACGTTAGTTTTTTCATAACAATCCTTATTTATAGAAAACGAATCATCGATGAGATGATAATGCCAACAACGCCCAATAAAACGGCAATACGTATATGAAACAGCATCGGCAGTGCCTGTTTTGTTGAGCGCTCAAGCGATACCGGATAGTTCATATGGGTAAGCGCTAATAACAGCGCTTGACCATTGATGGCCATATTGCTCACTGCAATAGTCGGGCCTTCGTCGGTTATAAAGGTTAATGACACCACGTGTGGGCGTTTAATTTTGCGTCGAGACCAGCCAATGGAATAGCTATCTACTACGTAATAATTCCATCTTGCCTCTATCGAGCGGACTTGCTCCTTTGCTACCTTACGCGCTTTTTTGTCTGCAAACAGCAGTGCTGGGAGTTGTAAATACTGCTCGTCAACCACAATATCGCTTTGAGGTGATTGGCCGATAAAGTAATACTGATTACATAAATGGGCTCGAACCAGCCAATAACTCAGGTAGGTCAGCGCTAAAAGAACACACCCAGCAATCCAGTTTTGGGAGGAGCTCACAACGCCTATAGTTATTAGCAAACCAAAAGCGACCGCAATATATACAGTCTTACGTTGACTGTTTGGCAGTGGCATCGCAAAGCGCGACACGCTATGGCTTGAGAGTATCTCGCCAGGAGAAGTATGGCGATAGAAAATATCAGCTACAGTGTCTTTGCTGGCTACAGCGGCTTTGTGCCCCTTTTTACTCGCTGTCCCCTTACTACGTAGGGTGTAATCAATGCCTGAGTCCGCGAGTAAACGCTTGATCAGTTCACCTTGGCCTCTAAAGTCGAAGCGCTCCACTTGGGTGCTATGCTCAGATGAAAAGGTAAGCATTAACTCGTTTTTAGCGCGCCCACACGTTAGCACAAGCTCATTGAGCGATGACAGCGCAATACGCTTTACGCTAAAGGTTATCACCCCGATGCCAAACAACTTTAGTTGGCTGCGAATTAGCAGAGCGTCGTTATCGAGTATAAAGCGCCGCTGATAAGCCGCAAGCAACAAGGTAAACAGCGTGTTTATTACAACTGACTCAATATCACCGCTAACGATAGCTAGGACGACTAACAGTGAAAAGAAGCCAGCTAAAATGGTCGCTATCCACTCCCGCAACGATTTTATCTGTAATCCTTGGCTCATTTTTATTCCTTTTTATGACCGAGCTTTGATTTGGTTTAGTTTGAGCTTTCCTACTCGTTTAAATTTTGCAGGTATTCCATGAGGTTGAGAGTTTGTTCAGTGATGTCTTTTTTAGGATACCCTGCGGGCAAAGAAAAGGCCGACGGCTCTAGCGCCCCCCATTTTTGCTTTTGTAGTGTCAATACATAGCCGCTATCAAGATCCTCTATGCGACTTGGAAGCGCATCGTGATCATAGGTAAATAAACGCAGTAACTCATCGACGTTGTCGGCCATTAACCCCAGTCCTGACTGGGGAATTTGCATCTGCTGCTCTAAACGAGTTTTGAGCCAATCAAGCTCGGAGGCACTAAGTCGCGATTGCTCAGTCTGCACACGATATACCACAACCTCATCACGTACCCCTTGGTATTGCTGTGTATTTATCTGAGAGAAAGTGGCCGCACTGGGGTCGTTGCTAGGGTCGAGCATCATCTTCCATAACTGCTGCTCACTCTTGCCCATTCTCTCGGCCATAGCTTTAAGTTGGCTACTGGCATTTTCATAAAAAGGCTGAAAGTCGCGAAACAAGATCTGCTTGTGGCTATGAATAAGCACATACTGGCCTTCGCCTTGCCGGGTGATTTGCGATAACTGCATATCGGGCAAGCGGTAATGGTTGGCAATGGCCGAATTGGATATATGTAACATCGCTTCACCGCGCTCACCGGTGTGGCGATTGTCTACTTGATAAACGAGGGTAAGTGACTGGGCTGAAGCAGAGCTGGCTACCATCGCCAGCCATACCAATAATAAGCGCATAAATATCGTCCACTGATAAAGCAATCCTTTGAATAATGGACGATATTAGCAAACTAGGCTGCCAAGTAAAGCGCCGCTAAGGGCGCATGGCTGAAAAAACCCTTTAACTATTTTCCTTCGCCGCTACCGTGAATATGGGTGAAGATATGACTAACTTGCGCATTATTTTGCGGTCCGCTATAGCCATGACATGCAAAACAATTAGCAGCGGGTTGCAGGCTACTTTTACCACTGTAACTCAACTCACCAAAGCCTTGCTGAGCATTGGTCTCCATGGTGGTATTGGCAAGTTGAATAGAGCCTCGTTGATTCTCAAGGCTACTGGGTTGACTGGGATCACTGACCCACAATGCCCCAACTAACATGTACTGGCTGAGTACCTGGAGCTCACTACTATTAGGCAAGGCGGCAAAGCTGCTTTGTAACTGCTTATTAATGGTAGTGATATTAGCGCGATTTTTTGTCGCTTGATTATCCCCTTCGCGTGTACCTTGTGCGTAGACCTGGCAAATTTCTGTTGGTGTGCCAGTCAAGGGTGTGCTGCCGGAGATATCCGCTGTTTTATTGAAGTCACAGCCCGCTTTCGGGTTAGGTAAGGAGCTTGCGCATTGGCTACTGGCAAAACTCCACCCTTGCGACGTTTTTGGCTTAGTTTGACAGTCGGGAGCGTTGCTACGATGCTCGAACGTAGCCCAAATAAATTCTGGGTGCAACGCCGTACTTTTTACTAAATGAAAACCCACCATACCGTAAATCTCGTCGCTCTCAAGCTTGCCGTTGGCGTTAGTATCAGATTGGATCCACACATAGTCACTTTTCTCTTGTTCGCTGATCTTGCGCCAAGACGACTTTATCTCCGTCGTGCCAGCAGGCAGCGTTGTCGAGGTTGATGCAACATTACACATGTCTTTATTAAAGCGAGCCTCGTAGAGAACGACGTTACCTTGTTGGTCATAAATAACTGCGTTGTTGAGCGCCTGGTTGGTGCCGCTAGGCAAAGTGAAATCACCGCTGCTAGTGTGGCTGTCTTTCTGCGTGCGAATAAAGAGCTTTGACGCAACGGTGTTCGTTGCACAGGAGTTTTGTTCAGTCCCCAAAAACAAGGGATATTGGCCGGAGTCAAGGAAGTTGCGTGTCGATTGCGGCGCTGCCATTAGATTGATAAACCACTGCCAAGAAAATTGATAAAATTGACATAGGTTCTCACCCTCCCCCGGAATTTCTGCCGGTGGGTTGCTGGGGTTGGTAACCCACTGCTGACTGGCCTTGCAAAACAGCGGATCACCGCTTTGGATTTCATCAGCCACTGGGGTCGCATTGTTACAGCCACTAAGCACCAGCGCGATGCTAGTCGCCAAGATGAGCGGTTGGGTAAGATTCATGACGGTTCCTTCTATACCATTTAGCGTAGTGCTGAGTATAGAAGGAACGCCTTATATAGATATTACATCTGGTAACAATTAGTTAACCAAATTACCTAATTTAGCGAAACAACACATCCTCTTTATTAAACCAGTAGGTACAAAATGCCAGTAACGCCCCGGCAAGCACCACGGTGGCTGCAAAGATAAGTCCCACTAAGCCCAAATCAACTGTGCCTTTAATGATCTCTTTGATAGCCAGACAAATATTAGTGATAGGGATCAGCGCTGTTTTAGCGGTCAATTCCATATTCGGCATGATGGCGACAATGATAGGGATGAACACTAAAAATGACAGCGGCGACATGTAGTTTTGTGCTTCTTTAAAGCTGCGCGCATAAATAGAAATGGTCAGCGCTAAAGAGCCGAAAATCGCCGCAACTGGAATTAATAGCAACAAAATTAATAATAAGTCGGTCACCATTACCGTACCAAAGGCTTCTTTAAGCATATCAAGCTCAATAAATTGCCCAGCCAGGGTGATCCATAAGCCAAAACTGAGCACCGTGACCATGGCGCTGGTAATGCCACTGCAAAATACCGTTAAGAATTTACCGAGCACCACTTGAGTGCGTGATAGAGGCGTCAATAATAGGGTCTCCAGAGTACCGCGCTCTTTTTCACCGGCCCCTAAGTCAATGGCCGGATACATAGCGCCGGTCAGCACTAAAGGTAGCAGCAGATAAGGGATATAGGCACCGATTTTCTCACCGAGATTCTCGCGCTGATCGGCGGTATTGACCTTCTCAAGCTCAATGGGCTGTAGCAACGCCGCCTGAGCATCTTCACTGACCCCAAGCTCAATAAGCTTGGCACTTTGTAGTTGCTGCGCGTATTTGTCCGCCACTTCTTTCAAGTTGGTAAATAAGAAGTTGATGGTTTGCGCATCATTAAATATAACTTGCCAGGTGCTTTGTTCACCGTTATCCAGCGCCCCTTGCGCATCGTGTGGAATATAAATACCGACATCAATGGTTCCTGCTTCCACCGCCGCTTTTAAGTCATCAATGCTCTGGTATGAATGCTTTTGTTCAAGCTCTTTAAAGCTTTTATGAAAAAAGACTTCCTTCGCGAAAGGCTCTGCATATTGGGCATTAACGATGACATATGTGTGCACTTCCTGCTTGGCCTCAAGCGCGGCCTGCGATGCTAAAAAGCCAATAAGCGCAAAAATTATCGGAAAAATAAGCAGCGGCAGCGCAACCACGAACATCAGCGTTTTTCTATCGCGTAACAGCTCTTTTATTTCCTTTAAAAATACTTCATACATGGCGATGATCCTCAAGAATGTTCATAAACGCGTCGTTCAGCGCTGTCGCGCGCCCTTGCTCGCTAAACTGCGCTAAGGTGCCGTCAAAGCAAGTGACCCCTAAGTCAATAACGCTGACGCGGTCACACAATAACGCAACTTCATCGAGATGATGGGTCGAGAAAATCACCGGTGTGCCCTGCTCTTTAAGGCCTTTAATAAAGTTAATCACCGTTTGCGTGGTCATAATATCTAAGCCTGTGGTGGGCTCATCCAATATCACCACATCGGGCTTATGTACCACGGCTCTGGCGATATTGGTTTTTTGCTTCATTCCGGTAGACAGGTTATCGGCTCGTTTATCCAAAAAGCTGTGCATATCCAACAAGGTAAACAGCTCTTCACAACGCTCTGCGAGCGCCGAACCTCTCAGACCATGGAGCTTGGCGAAGTACTCAACATTTTCTTTCGCTGTTAAGCGCCCATACAAGCCTGTAGACCCTGAGAGAAAACCAATAGCTTTGCGCCCCGCTAAGGGCTTTTTAACCGCGTCCACGCCATTGACTTCAATGCTTCCTGAGTCGGGTTTTAATGCGGTTGATAACATTCGTAGCGTGGTGGTTTTACCGGCGCCATTAGGCCCAAGTAACCCCAGCACTTCACCTTGATTGCAATGAAAACTGACATCGCGCACCGAATGGAAAAAGTCTTTGTCTTCACGGGGGTCTTGCTGCGACTCTTTGACATTTTTCTTATGGTCTTTGGTGAGTTTGAACTTTTTCTGTAGCCCATTCACTCTTATCATTATTTTGTGTTCCTTCGTTTTGGTCGAAAGTAGTCCGTATTGGCATAAAAATTCGGGTCGACATTATCGTCATACCATCCCGGCACCCCGAGCAAGGGAAGCGGGGATAGCTGCGAGTTATCAGCCAACACATTTTGCTCGGCTATCATCTCATATAGGCGCGCATCGAGGTAGCGGTATTGGGCACTTAAATCTTTACAAAATATATCAGCGTCAACGTCGATAAATAACGCTTTCCCCGTTAAGCCAATAAACGGCTGTGTCAGCATTTCATAATTAGCATGGCCAAAGGTATAGGCACGAATGCTATGTTGCCACTGCTCTTTGCGCTCTACAAATACCTCCTGCCACTGGTGTTGGCGAAAGGCGGTTATCCAACTGGGGTCACTCACCGCTAATACCACGGCACATTCATCAAATAAGGTCAGTGCATTACGGGTTTTACTGCGCTTAGAGCAGGTTTGCAGGGCCATTTCCTCAATATGTAAGCGATTGAGTAAGGCCTTGGTTTTAGGAAATAGCTGCCATATATAGGCACCAAACAGATCATGCCAGTTTTCGCTGCGCGTGGGGACTTTGCCAGTTTCATAAATGAACTGCTCATAATAGCGCCCATCCAGTTCAAACTCGCTATTGGCTATAAATTCTATGGCCAAACCTTGGGCGTTCACCAATTGATGTTGGTTTAACTCACTTAAACTCGGCCAGTCGCGATATTGCTCTAAAGCAAACAGGGCATTGAGGTGGGCGAATGCACCACCTTGTAAACAATCAGTGCGCCACTGTGGATAGGGAGTAAAACGTTTCATTACTACTTATTTTAACCGTAAATTTTGCCTAGTTTAGCGCAAAAACTGGTGTAATTTCATCGCTATCCTTATACTGGCTTTCGTCTTATAGCAATGAAATGAATAAATATGAAACGCTATTTCCCACTGACTTTACTTGCCGGCGGCATCCTTGCTGGCTGTGCAAGCACACAAATTACTGAACAAGACGTTATGGCGGGCTGGAACAGCATCAACGCTGAACAACTCGCGCAGCACGTTAAAACACTGGCTTCCGATGAGTTTGGCGGACGTGCTCCGTCAACCAAAGGCGAAGAGCTTACGCTGGCTTATCTCACCGAACAATTTACGGCCCTAGGCTTTAAGCCCGGCAATGGTGATAGCTTCTTACAAGAAGTGCCGCTGGTGTCGATTGAAGCGGACCCCAATATGACCCTTAATATTGGTGGTAAAGACTACCAATATAAAAAAGACATGGTCATGGGGACCAGCCGTATTAGTGCTAAAGAAGCCATCAATGATTCTGAGCTGGTATTTGTTGGCTATGGTGTGAATGCCCCAGAATATGGCTGGAACGACTATGAAGGCCTTGATGTAAAAGGCAAGACCGTGGTGATGCTAGTTAACGACCCAGGGTTTGCGACCAAAGATCCGGAGTTGTTCACCGGCGATGCCATGACCTACTATGGCCGCTGGACATATAAATACGAAGAAGCAAGCCGCCAAGGCGCTGCTGGTGCTATTATTGTGCACGAGACCGCACCTGCATCTTACCCGTGGTCGGTGGTCGAAAACTCGTGGAGCGGCCCCCAGTTTGGTTTCCAAAAAGACAACAACAATATGGACCGCGTGGCGGTGGAAGGCTGGGTGACTGTGGATGTAGCCAAAGAGCTATTCGCAAAAGCCGGTCTGGACTTTGACCAAGCTAAACAACGTGCAAGCGAAGGTGCTTACCATGTTGATATGGGCGATTTAACTGCCAGCGTTGAAGTAAACAGCGAAATCAAAAAATCGATTTCCTATAACTTTATCGCCACGCTACCGGGCAGCACGAAACCTGATGAGCACATTATCTACTCCGCGCACTGGGATCACTTAGGAACCGATAAGAATCGTAAGGGCGACCAGATTTATAATGGCGCACATGATAATGCCACCGGCACTGGCGGTATGATTGAAGTCGCTGAAGCCTTTGCCACATTGCCCAAAAACCCAGACCGTTCGATGACGTTTTTAGCCGTTACTGCTGAAGAGCAAGGTCTGTTAGGGGCAAAATACTACGCTGCTAACCCAGTTATCGATATCGATAAAACCGTTGCCAATATCAATATGGACAGCTTGAACCTACTCGGTAAGGTTAAAGATATCAGCGTTGTCGGCATGGGTAAGTCTGAACTTGATGATATGCTAAGCGAAGCCGCTAAAATGCAGCAGCGCAGTGTGTCTGGTGACCCTAAACCAAGCTCAGGTGGGTATTATCGCTCTGATCACTTTGCCTTTGCCAACATGGGTGTGCCAGCGATGTACGCCGGGGGTGGCAGTGAGCCTGCAGATGCGCAAACGGCTAAGTATCGTAAACGTATGGGCCTAGTGTTGCGCGGCTGTTATCACCAGCCTTGCGATCGCTACCGCGATGAATGGGATTTATCCGGTGCAGTACAGGATTTGCAGCTGTTCTATAAAGTGGGCTATGACATCTCACAGCAAAGCGAATGGCCGCAGTGGTATGCAGACGCGGAATTCCAAAGATCTAAATAGGTTTAATTATCATTTAGATTAAACTATAGTGTAACCTAGTTTATGATCTAGGTTACACATTATGCCCGTATCGACTCTCTCACCCTGTGTTCTTACCACCAATTGGATGAAAGTCATTAATAAACGGTTATTTTTCCCTCTTGGTTTGGCGCTACTGTTGGCCTTACCTAGCACCCGCGAACTGACGTTAACGGCGCTCAGTGATGCGTTTTTTCAGGTCAGTGTCTTTGTCGCTGCTACCCTATTACTCTACTACCTGCTAATAAAGCGTTATCCTTTACTGGAATTAGGGCAGTTCTCTCAGCGTTACCCTAAATTTGAAGTGTTATTTGCGGCGTTCTTAGGCGCGTTGCCTGGCTGTGGTGGTGCCATTATTGTCGTGACCCAATTTACCCGGGGGCAAGTCAGTTTCGGTGCCGTTGTGGCGGTGTTAAGCGCAACAATGGGAGATGCCGCATTTTTACTCTTGGCAGCCAGTCCTTTCGATGCCCTGTTAGTACTTGCTATTAGCCTGGTGGCGGGCACGTTGATGGGCACGCTGGTCAATAAAATACACGCCGATATCGAATTTCACCATAAAAAACCAGACCCCGATGTATTGCAAGGCAAGCCTGCAAGCCCATTATTAATGGCGACAAAGCAAATATGGATATGGACATTACCATTGTTATTACTTGTTGCCCTCGTTTTGGCGTTTAATATCGAGCCGGCAACCCTATTCCAAGGTGCCGATACCATGGTGCTGTATGGCAGTAGTGTTTTAGCGGTGGCGTCGATGCTGGTGTGGGCGCTCACCAAAAATGAGGGTAATTATCAATCTATTGCCTGTGAAGACTGCCCGCCCGAGCCAGAATCTGCAACTCTTAAGGCTATACAAGATACCCATTTTATTACTGTCTGGGTGGTGGCTGCGTTTATTACTTTTGAACTTGTCAGCACCCTCGCAGGGCTTGATTTAGCGGTGTGGTTTAATCAGTATGCACTATGGACGCCCTTAATCGCTGCGCTGATTGGTTTAATTCCCGGTTGTGGCCCGCAGATTGTTGTCACTGGCCTATACCTTCAAGGTGGGCTCCCCTTCAGTGCCTTGTTAGCCAATGCCATCTCAAATGATGGGGATGCCTTATTCCCTGCCATCGCCCTGTCACCCAAGGCCGCATTTATTGCTACAGTCTATACCTTGATACCGGCGCTCGTTTTAGGCTATGGCTGGTATTTTATAAAGCTGTGGACATAAAAAAAGCCGGTAATGAACCGGCTCTTTGTATATCGTTATCAATTAGGCAGTGGCGCCTTCGATATCACCTTCTTTAGGGTTTGCACCCCAATCGTTGTCACCTTCTTGGCTGTCTTGCGCAAGGAAGATAATAACTACGATAAAACCGATAATTGGAATAAGGTAAAGTAGTTGCCACCAACCAGAACGGCCAGTATCGTGTAAGCGACGAGCACCCGCAGCTAAACTTGGAACAAGTAGCACTAACGAGTAGATTGAACCGATAAAAGCCGTGCCTAAAACGCCATCAATCACCGCAGTAACGATGCTAAAGATGAAGTTGAATAAAAAGAACATCCAGTAAGCTTTACGACGGATACGGCCTTTAAAATCAGCAAAGCGTTGAAACGCTTCAATATAATAGTTCATCACTATTTTCCTATTAGTTATTTTGAAATTCCTTTGTCCTGAGCGATGTACGTCAGAGCAAGCCACCTTTGCAGCGCAAAAGTTAGGATAATAATAGAGGAAAATAGCTATAAAAAAAACTAGCCGGAGCTAGTTTTTTCAGTTTTTGTTCAGCTAATTGGACCAGTTAGCGCATCGCCATCAGCATTTTACTTGGCTGCTCTAAGAAATCTTTCCATAGATTATTAAAGCGGGCGATGGTGCCGCCATCAATTACACGGTGATCCCCAGACCAACTTACCTGCATTATTGCACGCGCTTCAACATCACCGGCTTCGTTAAAGCGCGGCAATTGCTGTACTTTACCAAGGGCAACAATGGCTACTTCAGGCTTATTAATAATCGGTGTGGCTGTCGTGCCGCCAATAGCACCGATGTTAGAAATAGAGATAGTCCCTGATTTCAAATCGGCTGGCGCCACACGCCCTTCTCGGGCACTGTCAGTAAGGCGAGTTACTTCGTTAGCGACATCAACAATCGATTTGTTCTGCACTTGTTTTACATTCGGTACCAGCAATCCAAGTTTAGAGTCAACGGCCATGCCAATGTTGTGGTCATCGAAATAAGTTAACTCGGTACACTCATCATTGACTTGCGCGTTTAACACCGGGAATTCTTGCATCGCCAGTGATAGCGCCTTGATGAAAAATGGCATCATAGTTAACTTCACGCCTTGCTGCTTATACTGCTCTTTGAGCGCGCCGCGCAATGCGATTAAGTCCGTAAGGTCAATTTCATCACTGTATGTAAAGTGCGGAATCGTGGAAACCGACGCCGACATCTGCTTCGCCATGGCCGCTTTCATACCTTTGATCGGCTCTACACGAGACCCGCCACTTTGTTGATTGGCGTTACTCGATGTCGTGTTGCTCAGCCCTTGCTGCGAAGCACTTTGCGCTGTGTCACCAGATGCCAAGAAGCGTTCAATGTCTTCTTTGTATACACGGCCATTTTTACCGCTGCCTGGAACTTTGCTGATGTCAATATCATGCTCACGCGCACGGCGACGCACAGCCGGTGATGCTAATGCTTTGCCTTGGGCAACAGAGGTGTCAGTATCGGTCTCTGAGGCTGCTTCATTGTGCTGTGATTGCGCTGCCGAGTCGGCGCTCTCGCTACTTTGCTCGGCGTTTGTCGAACCGGCAATTTCCATTTGGAATAGCGGGCTGTGTACCTTAGCAATATCACCCTTTTGATAATAGAGCTTCACCACTTGACCATCGTACTTAGCAGGGATTTGTACCAACGCCTTGTCGGTCATCACATCACACACCGCTTGGTCTTCTTTTATGGTATCGCCTTCACTCACCAACCATTCAACTATCTCACACTCGACAATGCCCTCGCCAATATCAGGCAAGATAAAGTCCTCGCGCTGAGTACCCGCGCTGTTAGGAGTTGCACTCGATTGTTTCACTTCGGGCTCTTGCTCGGTGCTTTGCGCCTTGGAGCTGTCTTCTTGCTCGCCGTTGACATCCATTGCAAATAAGGGTTGATGTACTTTAGCAATATCCCCTTTGGCATAATAAAGCTCAGTGATGACGCCATCATGTACCGCTGGGATTTGCACTAGAGCTTTGTCAGTCATGACATCGCAAATAGGCTGGTCTTCTTTGACTTGGTCACCAACTGCCACGAGCCACTCAACCACTTCACATTCAACAATGCCTTCACCAATATCTGGTAAAATAAAATCTTTTGCCATGATTATCCCCTTAAAACTCAACCGCGTTTTTAATGGCTTCGAATACCTTCAGCGCATCTGGAATATATTCTTTTTCTAGTGCTAATGGATACGGTGTATCCAAGCCACATACACGCGTGATGGGTGATTCTAAGTAAAGGAAGCATTGTTGCTGGATGGTCGCCACAATCTCGGCGCCAAAACCGTTAGTAATAGGCGCTTCATGACTCACCACGAGTCGACCGGTCTTTTTCACAGACTCAGCAACAGTATCGACGTCCCAAGGAAGGATGCTGCGCAAGTCTATCAGCTCGACACTGATCCCCTGCTCTTTAGCTTTCTCAGCCGCTGCTGCAATGATTTCCATCTGTGCACCCCAGGCCAATACAGTCACGTCTTTACCTTCTTGCACCACTTCGGCTTTGCCCAGCTCGATGGTGTAATCTTCCTCGGGCACTTCGCCAGTAGACGCCCGATAGAGACGCTTTGGTTCGAAGAACAGCACAGGGTTGTCATCTTTGATGGCAGCGCGCAGTAAGCCTTTGGCTTGATATGGGTTTCGCGGTACGACAATCTTTAACCCCGGGGTGTGCGCAAAATACGCTTCAGGTGATTGCGAGTGGTATAAACCACCGGCAATGCCGCCACCATAAGGTGTACGAATGGTAAGATTACCGACATTAAACTCGTTACCGCTGCGGTAACGGAACTTCGCTGACTCATTAACGATTTGGTCAAAGGCAGGGAAAATGTAATCCGCAAATTGAATTTCAGCAATCGCTGGCGCACCAAACGCCGCTAAACCATTGGCGAATCCCGCAATCCCTTGTTCGGTTAGCGGCGTGTTGAATACCCGGTGTTTCCCGTATTTCTCCTGTAATCCGGACGTGGCCCGAAATACACCGCCAAAGTAACCAACATCCTCACCGAAAATACAGGCATGGTCGTGCTCTGCCATGGTGATATCCAACGCCGAGTTGATAGCATGAAGCATGTTCATTGTTTTCATTATTTCAATCTCCCTGCTGTTGTTGGATAGGCATCGGGGTACTTCTTAATATGAGCCTTTAATTCATTGTATTGCTTTTCAAGACTCGGGATGGGCGTGTCATACACGTCGCTAATAAGGTCTTCCAACGGTGGCTTAGCCACTTTTTCTGCCGCCTTTAACGCTTCAAGAATTTGCTCACGCACTTTCTCTTTCACTTGCTCGTCTTCTTGTTCATCAAGCCAGCCTTTACTCAGCAACCAATTGCGAAAACGTGCGACTGGACAGTTTTCACGAAAGCCCGCTTCTTCATCTTTAGAGCGGTAGCCGCTCGGGTCATCCGAAGTTGAGTGCGCCCCTAAACGGTAAGCGAGTGATTCAATTAGCACAGGTTCACCTGTTTCGGTGGCAATTTCACGTGCCTTTTTGGTCGCCGCATAAACGGCTAAAGCATCGGCTCCATCTACACGGATAGCTTTAATACCATAACCCACACCACGCGATGCAATACCGTCGCCGGCAAACTGCTCATCGGCGGGGGTGGAAATCGCATAACCGTTGTTCCGAGCAAAAAACAGCACTGGCGCTTTATGTACAGCGGCCATATTTAACCCGGCATGAAAATCACCCTCTGATGCCGCCCCTTCGCCAAAATAGCAAATGGTGACGTTGTCAATGGTGCTATCGAGCTCGCCGGAATCTTTGTTGACGTGCTTAAGTTTCTGCCCATAAGCATACCCAGTCGCTTGTGGGATTTGCGTGCCCAGCGGTGACGAGATGGTCATGTAGTTGAGTTCACGTGAGCCGTAGTGAATTGGCATTTGGCGGCCTTTACCCAAGTCCTGCTCGTTAGAGAACATCTGATTCATGAACTGCTCTAGGGTAAAACCTCGGTAGCGTAGCGCTGCCTGCTCACGATACTGCGCCATGATCATATCATTATCATCAAGCGCCGCCGCACTGGCGGTTACCGCAGCTTCTTCACCTAAACACTGCATATAAAAGCTGACACGCCCTTGGCGTTGTGCTGCTTGCATACGCTCGTCTAAGGCACGAATGAAGCGCATAGTATCGTATATTTTAAGCGCTGTTTGCTTATCAATTTCTGGCTCTTTTGCGCCCTCAAGCACACTACCTTGTTCGCTAAGAACGCGATAAGTAGGCACATCGAGGCCGTGGCCATCAATAAATTCTAGTTCGTGATTAATATTCAACGAAACATTATTGGGGTTAGTCATAACCTTCCCTTCTGTTGTTGTCACCAAGCTAAGCGTTGAGATGTTGTTATTGTTGCTTTGCTGAAAGACTAACTTGCAATAGTTAGTCTTTCAGTTAGTGAATAGTGGTCTAAATCTTCCACTACACGCGCTTAGTTTAAATTATGCTGCCGCCACTTTACGTCAACGTAAAGGTATATTCAACTAATGATAGCCGAATATTCACATCATTGAGAATGGGGCCTTGGCAAGTTCCGTGTACGCTCCGTAACATATTGAAATAAATGGATATTACGGAGCAGAGTGGTCGGATCAGATGAATTCATCGGTGAGTTTTGTGGGGACAACTGTGAGCAAAGCTCGTTGCCCCAATGCGACTTTAGCGTTAGGGAAAATAATCGCCTCACCCTCTACCTCGGCACGAATTTCTTGCTCACCATCATGACCTAATAATTCACCTTTGGCGAAGCCAGTGAAATTAGGCACATCGTCGGCAAAGGTAAAGCTGAAATCTTCACGATGGCGATTAATGGTGCGATACACCGAAAATAACTCAACATCATCCGCATGAAGTTCAGGGTAAGTCACAGTTTCTTGCGTGATCAATGCCTCAAGGGTGGCTTTGGCTTTAGCGAAACGGCTCATGTCGTTGTCACCAAAAGGACGCACTTTCCCTAATTCAATAGTGAACGCATCTGCATCAAAATGACGGGAAGAAAAATAACTGAAGGTGGATGCGGGTTCAGACATTAGCAACACCGTTTGTACACCACAACTAAGCAAAAACTGTAGTTGTTCGCGTTTATGGGGTTTACCATGTAAAAACGGATACACCGCAAACTTCTCATTTTTGGAGTCGCGAATCGCGGTATGCAGGTCATAATGTGCACGATAGCGCCCTTGCCCCGCCATGGTAAAGAACTGCTCTACATAGTGCTCAAGCTTTTTCGCGCGCTGACGCTCAGGGTTATCTATCCCACCCTCGCTGTGCTTGCCGCAGAACAGACGGTTAAGGTTTTCATCGACAAAACGCTGGCCAATATTAATTGATTTCGGATTACCAAAAATGAACAGCACACGGTGAGTTAAAGTAATGTGTTCAGCGATAATGGCTTGAATCAGTTGATCACAAATTTCTATAGGCGCAGTTTCATTGCCATGCACGGCACTGGAGAAAACAAAATCCTTATCACCGTATTGCGCTGGAGTGAATTCAATGACTCCTGTGTCAAGGACCTTTACAATTGTGCCATTATCAAGCGTGAACTGCTCTGGCGGCAGATTGAATTCATTTTCACGGGTTATGCTAAGGAAGTCACCGGTCTCTTTCAGACGCTGTAAATACATAGTACACCTTTATTGTGAGAGCTTCGCCGCCTATTGGCAGCGTTATCAAGATAAACAGTAAAAAGCCAGTCGAGCGACTGGCTTATATGAGCGGGTTAAGCAATGGCGTTATCAACCAACGCCTTGGCTGCTTGTTCTAGTTGTTGTAAATGTTCTTCACCTTGGAAGGACTCAAGGTAAATCTTGTAAATGTCTTCGGTGCCCGACGGTCTGGCCGCAAACCAGCCATTTTCAGTCACTACTTTTAGACCACCAATCGGAGCATCATTGCCTGGCGCATGAGTCAGCTTGGCTGTGATCGCATCTCCGGCCAGTTCAGTGGCCGTAATGGCCTCAGCACTGAGTGCTTTCAGTTTCGCTTTTTGCTCACTATTGGCAGGGGCGTCAATGCGTTTGTAAACAGGTTCGCCAAATTTCGCCACTAGCTGTTGGTAATACTGCGAAGGCGTTTTACCGGTAACGGCTAGAATCTCAGCAGCAAGTAACCCCATAACAAATCCATCTTTATCGGTGTTCCATACCGAGCCGTCTAAGCGTAGATACGAAGCTCCGGCACTTTCTTCACCGCCGAAGCACAATTCGCTGCTGTGCAAACCGTCAACAAACCATTTAAAGCCCACAGGGACTTCAAACAAAGTTTTACCGTGGCTTTGTACCACTTTATCAATCATCGCACTGGAAACCAGGGTTTTACCGACTTTCACATCGCCCGGCCACGCGCTGCGATGAGTCAATAGGTAATCAATAGCGACGGCAAGAAAGTGGTTGGGATTCATCAACCCGTCTGGGGTAACAATACCGTGGCGGTCATAATCTGGGTCGTTACCAATGCCAATATCGAAGCGGTCTTTTAGTGCAACCAAATTGGTCATCGCATAAGGGGATGAGCAATCCATTCGGATTTTGCCATCTTTATCTTGTGGCATAAACGCAAAACGCGGGTCTATCGCGTCGTTAACAACCGTGAGGTTTAATCCGTATTGCTTGGCAATATGCGGCCAATAATGAATTCCCGAACCACCAAGGGGGTCGATCCCTATGGTGATCCCTGATTTGGCAATCGCGTGCATATCAACGACATTAGCTAAATCAGCAACAAATGGGGTTATTAAGTCCACGTATTTGATAAAACCAGAGCGCACAGCCTTAGCAAAGGGGAAAAGCTCCACTTCCACCAAGTCCTCAATGAGCAGCTGATTGGCTCTATCTTCAATCCATTTTGTGGCGTTGGTATCAGCAGGCCCACCATTGGGTGGGTTATATTTAAACCCACCATCTTGAGGTGGATTATGTGAGGGCGTCACCACAATGCCGTCGGCCAATTCATGTGGGTGGGCTTTATTGTGGCTCACTACCGCATGGCTTATCACCGGAGTGGGGGTAAAGTCATCGTCTTGCTGGGTAATGATTTGCACCTCGTTGGCGACCAATACCTCAATGGCAGAATTAAACGCCGACTCCGACAACGCATGCGTATCTTTGCCTAAAAACAGCGGCCCGAAAATATTCTCTTTTTTGCGGTAATCACAAATAGCCTGGGTAATAGCCAAAATGTGAGATTCATTAAACTGCGTATTAAAAGAACAACCACGATGACCGGAAGTACCAAATGCGACCCGGTGCTCTGGAAATTGCTCCACGTCAGGCTCATTGAGATAATAAGCGCTCATTAATTTAGGTACATTAACAAGATCGGCTTGCTTGGCGAGTTTTCCGGCATTGGGGTGAAGGGCCATACCTGATTCCTTATAAATAGTCGCGAATAGTTTCTGCTTGCTCTTTAGTGTAACCCAGCTCTAACGCCGCTTCATGCAACATCATCTTCTTACGGGTGGTATTAGAGTTGGTCATTACCCAAAAAGGACTGTCATCGATATTCTTTGGGTTTAGACTGCTACCACTGGCCTGCAATTCCTCTTTACTTTTACCAAAGTATCGACGGTCACGGCCTTTAATATTCAGTACGCGGTGGAATGTGGTTTTATGGGTGCGGTGCAGCGCTGCAAGAATAAACAAGAAGCGGCCAACAACGCCCTTTTGCATCGCCAATTCTTCTTTATTAAGAATGTCGAACACGCTGGCTTGGCTATCATCAGCTTCAGCCATGGGCTGCGCTTGCTGCTCCTCGGGCTCATCGCTTACATCGGTTTCTACAGTGGCTGGCGCAGCTACGGGCGCTGCGCTTTGCAAATTCAATAAACGACGCAAAATCTCAGAGGCACTTTCGCCAATGCTTTGGGTATTGCTGGCAATATATTGGTATAGCTCGTCGTCTATTTCTATTTTTTTCATGATATTCCTGTCATTACTGCCAAGTTTACAAATGCTTTGCAGAATTATACCCAAGTTACCTGAATAAGCTAGGGGGCGTGCCCTGTATAGGCCCTTAGCAACTGAGCAGTGTTTGACCAAGTGTTGCATTGCGCGCGCCCAGTGGGCACAATTTACCTACTTTCATCGATGATAACCTGTTTATGTTACTAAATTATCAAAGCAGCTCTGAGGCGCCAAAAAATGCGCCCACTGTGATTGTTATTCATGGTTTATTTGGCTCATTAGATAATCTAAAAGTCGTTGCCAGAGCCCTCAGTGAGCAGTTTCATGTAATTAACGTGGACGTGCGCAATCACGGTCAATCTTTTCACAGCGAGACCATGACCTACCCGGCTATGGCTGAGGACATTATTGCGCTGATGAATGAGCTGGAGATCGCCCAAGCGCACATTGTGGGTCATTCCATGGGCGGCAAGGTGGCTATGCAAGTAGCAATAGATGCACCCGAGCGCGTCAGCAAGCTCGTTGTACTTGACGTGGCTCCGGTAAGTTACCACTCCCGTCATGACGCCATTTTTCAAGCGCTTGAAAGCGTTGCCAGTGCATCGGTTAGCTCACGTTCGCAAGCGGATGAGCTAATGAGTGAATACATAGCCACACCGGGTGTACGCCAGTTTTTGGCTAAAAGTTTGAAAAAAACCGACAAAGGCTCCCTAGAATGGCAATTTAATTTGCCCGTGCTAAAACAGCAATATGCTAATATCCTATCGCAGCCAGTTGTAAATGATTCTTGTTTGTGTGATACACTGTTCGTTAAAGGTGGCGACTCAGATTATATTTTGCCTGAGCACAAAGAACAGATCATGACCCTGTTCCCGAATGCCAAAGCAAAAGTAATTCAAGGCACCGGACATTGGCTACACGCTGAAAAACCGGCAGCAGTAAATAAATCCATCGTTGATTTTTTAACACGTTAATCCATATCAATAGTATGGGCGTAATTTAGGGTTAGTATAACGGAGGCTAAAAGCCTCAATATCACCTAAATTATTGGATTTTTCTGTGCTACAATGCGCGCCGTTTTACAGATAGGTAGCAGTCAATGGTCGACCAATTAATCAATGAGATCGATACCCTCGGGTTATATTTTGGCCTTGCTGGCATCTTTTTTTTCATCGGCATGGCAATTCAAGACGTACTTAAAAAAGGCGATGTGCCTAAATTTGGTCGTTATATTGTCTGGCTTGTGTTGTTTTTAGGCTGTTCCGGCTTTATCGCCAAAGGGCTTATTCAAGTCTTCTGGCAAGGAGCAGGTGTGGGTTAACCATGGCCAAGTCAGAGCTAGATAGAACCACGCTCGATTTATTCGAGTATGAGCGACGCCCGGGTCGTCCAAAAACTAACCCGCTCCCTCGGGAGTTACAACTGAAAGTAAATAAGCGTAACCAGCTCAAGCGCGATAAAGCGCGGGGCTTGAAACGCGTCGAATTTAAAGTTTCATCAGAGCTGTATCAAGCATTAAATGATATGGCAGATGCGCAGAATATTAGCCGTAGTGCGTTGATTGAAACCATTTTGCAAGAACGATTGGCTATAGATACATAAAAGGTTATTTATTCATGGCAAGTGTAGGTATATTTTTTGGTAGTGATACGGGTAACACTGAGCACGTTGCAAAAATGATCCAAAAAGAGCTCGGCAAGAACATGGTAGCCGTGCACGACATCGCGAAAAGCAGCAAAGAAGAGATTGCAGAGTTTGACCTGCTGCTCTTTGGTATCCCCACATGGTACTACGGCGAAGCGCAGTGTGACTGGGATGACTTTTTCCCTGAACTAGAAGAAATCGACTTTGACGGCAAGCTATGTGCTATCTTTGGTTGTGGTGATCAAGAAGATTACGCCGAGTACTTCCTTGATGCCATGGGCATGGTCAACGACATTATCACCGAGCGTGGTGCTATTGTAGTCGGTAATTGGCCTACCGAAGGCTATGATTTTGAAGCATCAAAAGGGCTGGTTGATGACGAGCATTTCGTTGGCTTGGGCATTGATGAAGACCGTCAACCAGAGCTTACCGATGAGCGTGTGAAAACCTGGTGTAAGCAGATTTTTGATGAAATGTGCCTAGCAGAACTTGCCGACTAAGAACAAAAACGCTAAGGGTAACTTGGCTTTACACTTGATAGTAAAGCACGTTATTCTTAGCCATTATTATGCGTCGCACGCACCGCTTGCTGTCCCTTAGCGGTGCAATCAAGAATCTAAAATCGAGAACAAGTTGAATGACTGATCATAATCTAGAGCTTAAAAAAGCGGGCTTAAAGGTCACGCTACCGCGTATTAAAATCCTAGAAATCCTCCAGTCTCCGGATAACCAGCACATCAGTGCCGAGGACGTCTACAAAATCCTGCTTGATAACAGCGAAGAGATCGGTCTGGCTACTGTTTATCGCGTTTTAAACCAGTTCGATGATGCTGGCATTGTCACCCGCCACCACTTCGAAGGCGGCAAATCGGTATTTGAATTGGCCGGCTCTACGCACCACGACCATTTAGTGTGTTTAAAATGTGGTCGAGTGATCGAGTTTGAAGACGACATGATTGAACGTCGTCAAGTAGAAATCGCAGAAGAAAACGGCATTACGCTAACTAATCACTCACTCTATCTATATGGTGAGTGCAAAGATGTTGAAGCGTGTAAGAACTACGCCGAGATGAGCAATAACTAATTGCCCATATGAAAAAAAACCTGCGCTAACGCAGGTTTTTTTGTGTCTTTAGTTTACTGACAATGGCCCTCATCAATACTAAGTTTCAAGCTCGCTCCAGCGCTGTTGCCGGACACTTTTAAATACCCCCAGTAGTTGCTTTGACCACTCACCGATAAACACTCCACGTTTCCTGATGTGTCACTGCGCGCCTCAACATTGCTGCCGTTGGGCCAGCCTTGGTTGGCATATTCCAGCATTAAATCGCCACTGCCATGGGCCGTTTCGATACGCACACTTTGCGCTGCGGCGACATTTTCAATACTAAACCACATCGGTGCCTGCGCACCTAAGCAGATAGTCTCACCGGCCACTAAGCGCCCATCAGTACGAGGCCCTTGTTGCGCGCACATATCATCGATGTGAGAAGGCGCCTGATAGCTGGCTGTTAGGCTCACATCCGCAAACGCATTATACCCCCTGACCATGATATACACTTCACTGGTCGCGCTACCTAGATTGAGCTGGCATTGTTCCTCATTGCCACCAATATAAGGACGACAGTCAAACTCGCCTGTGGTGGGGACTTGCTGTTCACGAACATAAAGGTCAGCATCACCACTGCCTCCTGAAAGGGTCACATCAAGCGCTGAAGTGCCTTGCGGCAATGTGATACGGAACACTTGCTCGCTATCTTGTGCTCCACTGATAGACACGCTTTGCCCATTGCTCAGCTCAGTAATACCGCCGCTGCTATCGGCCTCAATGGTAATACTGTGACTAACACTGTGGCTCAGGCCCTGCTCATCACTCACACTCAAGGTCACGGTGTAACTGCCCGGCTGATTATAACTGTGCTGTGCAATAGCCCCTCGCCCTGATGTGCCATCGCCAAAGTCCCAGATATAGCTTGCGATAGCGCCTTCGTTGTCGCTGCTCGCACTGCCATCAAAGGCCACACTTTGATTCACAACCCCGGTATCGAGGGCGTTAATACGGGCCGTTGGCGCGGTATTGTTCTCGCCACCAGCGAGCGCTTGTGTCCAAGTCGTGAATTCATTGCCATAACTCGCCGCCCAGCTATTCATTTGGCTTTGATAGCCTTGCCAGTTGCCCTGGCGAGTATTCGCTAGCATGTTGGCCAACTCACTGCGGTGACGCTCAAACATAAAGCGCACCCCCAAGTATCCCCAGCGATAAATTCTATCTTGGTCAAAACCGGCATACGTGGTGGCAAACACCTCGCCTAATTGGTAAGTGCTGCCATCTTTTATGGTCTCAATTGCCGCGCTGTTGTCCTCAAGTAACGAGACATATTCAGCCACTCCCTCACTCCACCAAACTATATCGGCTGTCGGGGCGTTAAAGTCGCCATAAAGATTAAAGCGCCCGTCTAAGTAGTGAACATATTCATGCTCTAAATTCCAGACATAGTGATCAGCATTGGCATAGCTGGCCTCGTAAGCAACAAAGTTGGCCTGATTGTCCGGGTTGCTCGGATCTCCCTCTAAATACATACCACCATTGTTGGTATCGATGCCAAAAATAACCCCAGCATACTTTTTATAATCGTCGCTGCTATTGAACACATTCACCTGTAAGAAGGAGTTTAAATCATCGGCAACAGGTTGATTATTAGTGGCTAACTTATCGTGGAACACCCCTTCTTCGTAGGCCATTTTGTCACAGGCTGCTTGTTGTTGGCTGGCACTTAATTGTTGGGCACGAATGCGAATGGTGTCACTGCACTGGTGAATTTGACCCAATACCTGCTGCTCAACCTGTTCTTTAAAACCACATACCTCAAACTGCGCACAAGCACCATAGTAATCGACGATGTCGGCTGCGCCTAACCAGAGGGCATCACCGTAGCCAACCATGTTATAGCGGGCAAATAGTGCGCTAAGTTGCTTATTGGCCTCATCTTCAATTGGCTCGCCGCTGTGCATTTTTAACCGCGCTAGCTCCCTTGCCGCATTGGTGATCAGATATTCGCTGTCGCTACCTATCATCCAGGTTTGCGCTGTGAACTCACCTAACAGTCGTGCCAGCTCCGTGTCGGTTTTTGCCAGCGCCATGAATTCATCATTCCATTGGCCTCGGAACAAAATGGTAAAAATACCATTAACCGCCGAGCGCATATGCCAACTATTACCATAACTTTGGTTCCAACGACTTAGCCATTGTTTAACTTGCGGTAAGTAGCGATGTTGTAATTCAGCGCTATCCATAGTGATGATCACTTCACTAAGCGTCTTGCCATGGGCGTCGCTATTGGCATAAAAGTGGGTATTGGCAACAAAGGCATCCAGTGCTTGCTGGGTCGCCTCAGTTGCAGCTGGCGATAAACTTACCTGATCGTTATAGAACTCGACATAGAAACCAGCGCGCAGGAACAAAAATAGCGCTTCCAAATCAGCACTGCCTTGGCCGTTATAATTGCTGGCAAGCACAAGTGCCCTATCAGCGACTGCTAACATTTTACCATCAGTAACAATTTGTCCAGCGACTTCATTGCTGGCACTAAATAGCCCGTTGACGCAATCCACCCCCTGGCTGGTCACTTGCTCGGCGATGGTGGCGCTCGACGCGTCAGCCAGTTGCTGCAGGGCACACTGCGCACTCGCATCTGCCATCAAGCTAGCATGTGATAGCTCATTAACTAAATGGACTGAAGAAAGCTGCTTTTGCCTATCGGCCGTTGGCGGCGCGATATGTTGGCTCTGCTGGTCCGCCTCATGGGCAACGGCCAATGAATGCTGTGCACTTATAGGTTTAAACAATCGCTTGCCTTCATTGGTGCCCGGGTGCGCGCTAACGTGGCCAGCTACGCAGCCAAGCGCAACCATCAGTGCCGACGTAATTGCTGATTTTCTCATAATGTACCTTTTCTGGGTTGATTGAACTCGCGGCAAAGTTAACATTTAGTTAATAATGTATACAATATATTCTATATTCGTTGTGGTTATATCGTTAGATTCAAATTCCCTTTTTTGATTACAAGCAACGTGTTAGGCCATTGCTCGCTGCGAACCTAGCTGCAAGATGCTAAGCATATGGCTGGGAAAGAGAAGGAGGAGAAAATATGACAATGGCGGAAGTGGACGTCCCGGTTTTCATATATTGACTATACTCAGGGCTAGCGACCATGTAAGTCGCATTATGTGGTAAATTTATAGGGCCTACCGAATCATGCAAGAAGAATTATTAAACTCGGTTATCAAAATCACTAAAACCAGAGATGTAAACTCCCTCGAATACAGCCTAGTCACCACCCTACAAGAATTCATACAGTGCCAAGAAATCGCGGTTTATAAGGACTTACAAGACTTTGGCCGCAAAGTCATCGAGTGCAGCCTAGTGCTTCACCATGAGAATGCCGGTCAATATCAATGGCACGACGCACACATTGTAGAATCTCCTGAATCTGAACTTCTCTCGTGTTTACAATCCGCTTGTATCATTACCGTACAGAACAACAATGGCATTGAGCATCGCTGGCTGCCCATTTCGATTTTTGATAAACCTGTGGTCGCCATCAAGGTCGTCAGTAATCACTTGAGCTCATCTCAACAAGTGTTACTAAACGCCTTTTGCCGTATTTACGAAAATTACCTAACCATTTTACATGAGAATGAGCGCGACAAGCTGACCGGATTATTAAATCGACAAACCTTTGAGCGTAAATTTAAACGCCTGCTAGAAAAGCAAGTGATGAACCAAAAAGCCCATAACCGAGAACATAATAACCGCAAGCGCCAACCTGAGAGTTACTCCTGGTTGGCAATGGTGGATATCGACCACTTCAAGCAAGTTAATGATAACTATGGTCATGTCTGTGGTGATGAGGTATTGCTTATCTTGGCGCAGCAGATGCGTGGCTTCTTCCGCGCTTCAGATTTAATGTTTCGCTTCGGCGGCGAAGAGTTTGTACTTATTTTTGAGCCTTGCAAACAAGAAGATATCAATGAAAAAATGCAGTCGTTTATGGAGCATGTGCGCAACACCCACTTCCCCTTTGTAAAAACGCTGACGGTCAGTGTGGGGATGGCTCGTATCAGCCCTTATGATTTCCCCATCAGCGTATTAGAGAACGCCGACAAAGCACTTTATTATGCAAAAAATAATGGCCGTGATCAGCTGCATTTTTTTGATGACCTTGTGCACTCCGGTGCGATTTCACCGGACAATGCTAATAACGATGAAGGGGATATCGACCTGTTTTAGGCCGCCCCTAGGGTGTCGCTGAGCCGTTTGCGCCTCAGCTAATGAGTGTATAACTGCTCAAGGTAACTAACGGCGACTTGGTGCCAGTCAAAGCGCGTGTTTTTGGCTTGCGCGCACAATGTCTGCCACTGCGCTGGCTCGTTATGGTAAACATCAAGGGCACGCTGCAAGGCAGTGAGTAGCTGCTGGCTTTGCTGCTTTGGACTATTGCCCGTGAAGGTAAAACCATTGACGCCTTCGGCAATGGTGTCTTTAAGGCCGCCCACTTGATGAACTAAACAGGGCGTGCCCTCGCGCATCGCTAAAAGCTGACTGATGCCACATGGTTCAAATGAGCTGGGCATGCAAAATAATGACCCAAGCTGGTACATCGCATCACCCAACTCTAGGGCAAAACCGCGTAAAAACAAAAAGTTGTCATGCTCAGCCATCGCCTGTGTTAGCACTGCTTCAAGCGCCGGATCGCCAGAGCCCAGCATCATAAAGTGCCTGCCTTGCTCAGCCAAACATCGTAGCAGATCACCCAGCGTATTATCATGCAGCAATAGCGCGACTTTTTGCGGGCTGATCCGTCCTACCGAGCATAGCCAAGGTGTGATCTCGTTGGCACGCCATTGTTGCAGGCGAACATGAGCGATGTAATGACTCGCGCTTAACTGATTGGCCTTGCCCATCCATTGTAATACAGCCTGCTCAGCGAGCTGCCATAACCGTTTTTGAGTATAATTTACCGACTCGCTTTGGTAGTCACAGCCATTGAGGATGCCCAACAACCGATTTTGCTGCTGCGCGGCAACCAACTGATTTTCCAACCCTTCTCCACCGATAAAACCGTGTTCCATATTGCTTGGACGCTGAATCTCTTGCATATACTGGGGCGAGACCACATGCACTTTGTCACATAGTTCAATGGCGGCGCGCATCGGATTGTAGCAATGGGGATAGCGCGGATCGCAAATACGCTGGCCATCGTAACTTAACCATGGAAACCACGATTCAAGCGCCGACGGGTCGTGGGCAAACGGCCTCACTCCTTGCAATGCTAAGTTGTGAATGGTGTACACCGTGTGCATGGCTTTAAGTCTTTGAAAATCATTGCTATAAGCACGAAGCACCGCCAACGTGGCGCTGTGCCAATCATGTAAATGCAACACATCAGCCGCTAGCACACCTTGCTCTATCGCCTGTGCCACCGCCAAGCAAAATAAGGCAAACTTACTGGCATCAGCAGCAAAGGGCCGGCCGTCTTCATCGTGGTGATAAACATGCTCACTGCACAGCCACGGATGCGATAACACATAGTGACTGACCCCATCGCGTTTGCTTACCAACAAAAGCTGTATATTAAGCCTTTGGTGGGCAAAGTGAACCTGCACCTCGGCGCAAGGCTGCGCCTCAGTGAGCTCCATACATTGGAAATGCGGTAAGATCACATCGACTTGAATACCTTGCTCGGCCAACGCTTTTGACACATTGCCCACCACATCAGCTACCCCACCCACTTTCGCGCCGACAATGGCGCTGCTTTCAGCACAAACAAATAACACTGACTTCATTATTACGCTCGCTGCTGACTTTGGACATCGGTTTTTTGCGCAAGCGCCGCCAACATATCGCGCGTTACCAATACAATGCCATTTTTGGATACGCGAAAGCCGTGTTCAATATCTTCCTCATGATCTAAGCCAATGGTCAGTCCTTCAGGTATCTCACAGCCCCGGTCAATGATCGCTCGCTTAATATGACAACCGCGATGAACGACCACCCCGGGGAGCACCACCGCTTGCTCTATTTGACAAAAAGAGTGGACGTGCACATTAGAAAATAATAGCGACTTGCGCACTTGCGAGCCGGAAATAATACAGCCACCGGAAACCGTTGAATCCACCGCCATCCCCCGGCGTTCATCGTCATCAAAAATAAACTTCGCTGGCGGTAATTGCTCTTGGTAGGTCCAAATTGGCCAAGTGGGGTCGTACAAATCCAATTTCGGCTCCGGTTCAACCAACTCCATATTCGCTTCCCAAAACGAATCTAAGGTGCCAACATCACGCCAATAGGGCTGCCCAGACATGCTCGGATCGGTAAATGGAAAGGCGTATACCTGGTGATTGTCGATGATTGCCGGGATGATATCGTGACCAAAATCACGCCCCGAACAGCTGTTTTGCGCATCTTTTTGCAATTGTTCAAATAGAAATTCAGTGTTAAATACGTAGTTGCCCATCGACGCTAGGCACCGACCCGGCTTTGCTGGAATTTCATTCGGCACAGCGGGCTTTTCATCAAAGCGACGAATACGGTTTTGTTCGTCGACGGTCATAACGCCAAAGGTGTTGGCAGCCTCTTCGGTATCGACTTCAATACAGCACACCGTCATATCGGCGCCCGTTTCCACATGTTTTGCCAGTAACGCCCCGTAGTCCATACGGTAAACATGATCGCCTGATAAAATCATGACATAACGGGGTAGCTCATGACGAATGATGTCCATATTCTGAAATACCGCATCGGCGGTACCACAATACCACTCATCGCCGTAGCGCTGTGACGCAGGTAAAATCTCTACTGACTCACCGAGCTCTTTTTTAAAGTGTCCCCAGGCGCGATGTACATGACGAATTAACGAGTGCGACTTATATTGAGTCGCCACCCCGACCCTACGTATCCCCGAATTGATGCAGTTCGACAGCGGAAAATCGATGATGCGATGTTTACCCCCAAAATACACGGCCGGCTTGGCGCGCCAGTTGGTCAGCTCATGTAACCGCGATCCCCTGCCTCCGGCGAGGATCAAGGCGTAAGTATCACGGGTTAAAGTACTAATGTATCGATTTGCATAACTTGGCATCGTTATTCTCCTTGGCGCGTTGGCATGGCCTGTAACTGCCATATGTCTTCACTGTATTGGGCAATAGTGCGATCACTGGAAAACTGACCAGAGGCAGCGGTATTTAAAATACTCATTTGAGTCCAGTGTTTAGGGTCTTGATAAGCTTCGCTGACAGCTTGTTGAGCTTGGCAGTAACTGGCAAAGTCATAACAGGTAAGCCAAGGATCGCTATCGTCATAAAGGAGGTTAATAATGGGAGCGAAAATATTCGGCTCACACAAATTAAAATGACCGCTTTGTAGCAAGGCGATTACTTTTTGCAACTGCGGGTCGTTCTCAATAATAGCGCGTGCGCTATAGTGCCTGCGGATATCGTCGATTTGGTCAATCTTGGCGCCAAAAGTAAAAAAGTGCTCGCCACCGAGCGCTTCAAGCATTTCCACATTGGCGCCATCTAGGGTGCCTATGGTCAGTGCGCCATTCATCATAAACTTCATATTGCCGGTGCCTGACGCTTCCTTACCCGCCGTGGATATTTGCTCTGATAAATCCGCTCCAGGGCAAATTGTTTCCATCGCGGTGACATTGTAATTCGGTAAAAACGCCACCCTTAACCATGCCTTCGCACGGGGGTCATCGTTAATGGTATTGGCAACATTACATATCAACTTAATAATGCGCTTCGCCATATCGTAACCGGGGGCCGCTTTGCCCCCGATCAGCACACAACGGGGCACCATGCCTTGCGTATCGCCATCACAAATGCGCCGGTATAAATGAATCACATGCAAAATATTGAGCAACTGGCGTTTATATTCATGAATGCGCTTGACCTGCACATCAAATAGCATGGTCGAGTCAAATTGCACAGTGCAGCGCTGTTGCACCAACTCGCACAGCCGCGCTTTGTTGGCTTGTTTTACCTTTTGCCACGCGGCAATAAAGCTATCGTCGTCGTAGTAACGGCGAATACGGTTAATATGTGCGAAATCTTTTACCCAATCATCGCCTATTTTGGCGGTGATCAACGTTGCCAGCTCGGGGTTACAATGGGATAACCAACGCCTGGGGGTGACTCCATTGGTCTTGTTATTAAACTTCTGCGGCCACAGCGCATAAAAATCTGCAAACAACTGCTCTTTTAGTAAGCGGCTATGCAGCGCCGCCACCCCATTGACGGAATAACTGCCAACAATGGCTAAATAAGCCATTCGCACCTGAGGATTTGACCCCTCTTCAATAAGCGACAAAGCTCGCTGTTTTTGTGCACACCCGGGCCACTGTTTGGCGACTAAGATTAAGAACCGCGCATTAATTTCATAGATAATTTGCATCAAGCGTGGCAGTAGCCGTTGCATTAAAGCCACAGACCACTTTTCCAGCGCTTCAGGTAGCAAGGTGTGGTTGGTGTAAGCCATGGTACGAGTGGTTATCTGCCAAGCATCGTCCCAACTTAAGCAGTGCTCGTCGATAAGCAGGCGCATTAATTCAGCTACGGCAATACTGGGATGCGTATCGTTGAGTTGAAATACATGATAATCGGCAAAATCTGTAAACTGTTCGCCTTTAATTGCTATCCATTGATTAAGCCGGTCTTGCAGTGCGGCACTACAGAGAAAGTATTGTTGGCGCAGGCGCAGCTCTTTGCCATTTTCACTGCTGTCGTTCGGATACAGCACCATGGAAATTTGCTCGGCGAGGTTTTTTTGCGCCACGGCCTCGGCATAGCCACCAGCATTGAACTCATCAAGGTCAAACTCATCGGTGGCCTCACTTTTAAATAGCCGTAGGGTATTGACGATATCATTACCATAGCCTGGCACGGGTACATCGTAAGGCACAGCTAACACATCTTGGGTGTCCAGCCATTGGCGGTGCTCGCGGCCTTGATGGTCTCGATAAATATCGACATGACCAAAAAATTTCACCCGCACGGTTTTATCCGGTGCTGGTAATTCCCACGGATGGCCTTCACGCAGCCAATGATCGGGCTGCTCTATTTGCTGACCATTATCGATGCGTTGATTAAACATGCCGTATTCATAACGAATACCATAACCTGTGACCGGCAAGGCCATGGTCGCACAGCTATCTAAGAAGCACGCAGCCAAACGCCCTAAACCACCATTTCCTAAACCAGCGTCGTGCTCAGCGCTGGCTATATGTTCGAGCTCGGCGCAGTAATTGGCTAATGCGGCGCTCACCTCAGCAGCCATATCTAGGTTTAAAATAGCGTTATTTAAGCTACGTCCGATGAGAAACTCCAACGACAGGTAGGCCACTCTTCGTGTTGGCACTGAAGTGGTGACATTGCGGGTTTGTCGCATGCGCGCCACCATCCTATCACGTATGGTCAGCGCCAGTGCTTGATACAAATAATGCTGCGATTCGCCCACTTTGTCGCGCCCGAGGGTATAGTGAAAATGACGAGCCAAATCATCGGCTAACGTTTCGCTATCAAGTAGCGGCGCATCCTGCCAATCCACAGGGTGGCATACAGTGCCAGACGTAGTCATAGTGTTTGCCTTGTATTGTGTTTGTTTTCAACGTTACTAAACACCCAACCACTACAGGGAGTTAAGGTTATTTCTTGATCCACAGCGATGCCCTGCGTTGCAGGCTCACTGTGTTCATCCGTACTCAAGCGCAGGTGCCATTGCAGTGGCGTATTATCAGGGCTCACTAAGCGCAGCGCTTGCTCGCGCCCGCCGCGATGCAGTACCACACATAAATAGTGATGGGCCTGGGTATCGATACTGTAATACACCAGGGTATGCAGCGAAGGGTCATGCCAATCGTCATTGCTCATCGGCCGTCCGTCAGGGCGATACCAAGCAATCACAAAGCGCGAGTCGTTGTCATGGATGTACTCCGGGTGCGTAAAAATGGCGAATTCGCGGCGCAGCCTTTGCACATCGCTGATAAACAGTGCTAACGGATGGTGGCGAGAGACATCGTGCCAACTAAGCCAATTAATAGCGTTATCTTGGCAATAAGCATTATTGTTGCCCCCTTGCGAGTGCCCCATTTCCGAGCCGGCGCTGAGCATGGGCACACCTTTGGACAGTAATAAGGTGAGCAGTAAGTTTTTTTGTGCTCGCAAACGCAGTAACTTGATGTGGGCATCGTCGCTGTGCCCCTCCACACCATAATTACAACTGTAGTTGGCATTATGACCGTCTTGATTGTGCTCTCCGTTGGCGTGATTATGCTTTTGCTCGTAGCTGACAAGGTCGGCCAAGGTATAGCCATCATGACTGGTTATAAAGTTAATGCTGTAGCTTGGCACCATGCCAGTGGCGCTGAAAATGTCGGCAGAGCCATGCAAGCGCTTGGCTAACACGCCCAGTAAATCACTATCGCCGCGCCAAAACCGCCTGACAACATCGCGATATTGGTCATTCCACTGTCGCCATGGAGCAGGAAAAGCGCCAAGCTGGTAACCTCCGGGGCCAATATCCCAAGGCTCGGCAATCAGTTTCGCGTGTTGTAATACCGGGTCTTGTGCAAGGCATTGAAAAAAGGCATGCTCAGGGTTAAAACCATGGTGCTCTCGGCCTAAAATACTGGCCAAGTCAAAGCGAAAGCCATCAACCCCATATACCTGATACCAATGCCGTAAGCTGTCCATGACCAAGCGCAGAGCACCCTGTTGGGTTAAATCTAAGGTGTTACCACAGCCGGTGTCGTTAATATAATGACCTTGCTCATCAAGGCGGTAATAACTGCGATTATCGATTCCCCTTAGGTGGCAACAAGGGCCAAGGGCTTCGCCTTCACAGCTGTGGTTGTAAACCACATCAATCAGCACTTCGATATTGTGTTGATGTAACTCCGCGACCATGGCTTGAAATTCATGCACATCGCCGCTAACCAAATAATCACTATGCGGAGTAAAAAAGCTCAGGGTGTTATAGCCCCAATAATTACTCAGCCCGAGTGGCTGTAAAAACGCTTCACTAATGAACTGCTGCACGGGCATAAGCTCAATGCTGGTCACACCTAGCGCCTTGATATGCTCAATGAATTGCGGCGTTGCCAAGGCTGCAAAACACCCACGCTCGGCGTTCTCAATATCGGGGTGGCGATGCGACCATCCCTTAACATGACATTCGTAAATAACAGTGTCATGCCAGGCAATCTCCGGGCGTTTACCTTTATACTGGCTCAGCGCAGTTACCTGTGCTTTAGGCATTAAGTGAGCATTATCAAACGGACATAGCTTGCCCTGCTCATCGACAGCGCGGTGGCGAATACTGTGTTGAAAATCACCAAATAGCGAGTGTGCATAAGGGTCGAGCAGCAACTTATTAATATTAAACAACTGCCCTTGTTCAGGAGCAAAAGGACCATCAACACGATAGCCATATAGCTGCCCTTTTGCAGCCCCTGCAACATGAACATGCCAATACCCAGGTTCACCTTTATGTAGGGCTATGCGTGCAATTTCACTGTGCCCAGAAGCATCATACAGACACAAGTACACGGCACTGGCATGACGCGAGTACAAGCAAAAATTAACCCCTTGGTCATCAATATAAGCCCCCAAGGGGGCACCAACGCCCGGCTTGGTGATAAATTTACTCATGACCAGGTGCCTCCCACAACAGATAAACACAAGCCAATGGCGGCACACAGATGCTAATAGACTGACTTTGCCCATGCCAGGGTAGTGGCTCCGAAAGGAGTGGCTCTGAATAGAGTGGCTCCGATGGGAGTGGCTCTGAATAGAGTGGCTCTGAAGGGGGTGATTGCTCATTTGCAGGTCGCTCAGCGCACACCCTAACGCCACTGCCGAAGTATTGACTCTCATCGCTATTAGCGATAACTCGGTAACTACCAGCGTGAGGCACACCAATGCGAAAATCATGATGTACTTGAGGCGTCATATTCACAACCGCGAGCACGACTTGCGGGAGGCTACTGGCAATACGTACAAAGCTGTAAATGCTTTGCTGGCTATTATTCCCATCTAACCACCGAAACCCACGCTCATCACAGTCATTTTCATGCAGAGCCGGGTAAGAACGATAAAGCTGATTCAGGCATTTAACCCAACGCTGCATGCCTTGGTGCGCTGGGTCATCAAGCAAGTGCCAATCCAACGCTTGGTTATGATCCCACTCGCGCTGCTGAGCGAATTCGCCGCCCATAAATAGCAGCTTTTTGCCAGGGTGAGCCCACATAAAACCTAAATAGGCGCGCAGGTTCGCGTGTTGCTGCCAACTATCTCCTGGCATTTTGCTCAGCAGCGACCCTTTGCCATGAACCACTTCATCATGGCTTAAAGGCAAAATGTAATTTTCGCTGTAGGCATAGACCATGGAAAAGGTCATGTCGTGGTGATGGTATTGGCGGTAAATCGGGTCTAACTGCATGTAGCGTAATGAGTCATTCATCCACCCCATATTCCACTTAAAGCCGAACCCTAAGCCGCCACTGTCGGTGGTTTGTGTGACTCCTGGCCACGCGGTCGATTCTTCTGCGACCATCATAATGCCGCGATTTCGCCCATAGCACACACTGTTGATTTGCTGTAGGCAAGCAATAGCGCCGAGGTTTTCTCGCCCGCCCAAGTGGTTGGCCAACCACTGCCCGTGCTCACGACTGTAATCAAGGTATAACATGGAGGCCACGGCATCCACGCGCAACCCGTCTACCCCGTATTGCTCTAACCAAAAGCTGGCGCTAGAGGTGAGAAAGCTACGTACCTCTTGGCGCTCATAATTGTAAATATAGGTATGCCAATCTGGATGATACCCCTGGCGATGATCGGCATGCTCATACAAATGCGTGCCATCAAAACGCCCCAAGCCGTGAGCATCTGCTGGGAAATGCCCCGGCACCCAATCTATTAGCACACCAATATTGTGCGCACGGCATTGCGCGCAGAAATAGGCAAAATCATCGCCACTGCCGAAGCGCGAGGTGGGCGCGAAAAGGCCGGTGCTCTGATACCCCCAAGAGCCATCAAAGGGGAACTCGCTAACGGGCATTAATTGAATATGGGTAAACCCCATTTCTTCAACGTACGGAATTAATTGCGCGGCCAACTCACGGTAATTCAAGAATTGGTTATCGGCGGTGCGTCGCCAAGAGCCAATGTGCAGCTCATAAATACTAATGGCAGCATCGATGGCATTGCGGCGCTCGCGTTGCTCATAGCTTTGCTCATCCAGCGCTTTAGGCAACGTAACAGCACTGACGCGCGAGGCGGTATTTGGCGGCCGCTCTGTAGCAAACGCATAGGGGTCGGCTTTTAGTAGGGCCTCACCCGATAACGTGCGAATATGGTATTTGTAGCATTGGCCCGGCGCTACATCGGGTATAAAAATGGCCCAAACACCGCTGTCTTCAACCCGCGCCATAGGGTGCTGGCGACTATCCCAGTGGTTAAAATCCCCAGTCACACTCACCGCGAGGGCATTAGGAGCCCACACGCTAAAACGCACGCCACGGTGGCCTTGCAGGGTCATCATATGGGCGCCAAGGTGACGCTGTGCCTGTTGCTCTGTGCCTTGGCGGAAATAATATAAATCGGCGGCACTGAGCCCTAAGGGTAAGCAAAATGGGTCGGCCTGAACTACCACCGCCTCTGGGTAAGTAACACGGAGCTGATACGGAACAAATTCCGCCTGCGCTAGCGCGATAAACACCTCGGAGTCTGAATAGCGCTGGGCAATACAAGTGTGAGTGGCAAATTGCACCTCCACCGCCAAAGCACCGGGCTTGTAGAGAATCACATACCAGCTGCCGTCAATGCATTGATGGCCCAATAGCTGTCGCGGCTCACCCACTTGCGCCCCTTCAAGGGCGCAAACAGCATCAGCTAAATCAGGAAGTGGCGTATTATCAATCATCGCATGTTCCATGACGACTCCTGGTTAGTTCACAGATAAACTGCTGTTGCTGCTGTAAAATAGCGACAGCAGATTGGCTCAACTGTCGTCGCCAGTTCGGGTATTCACGGTGCGTACCGGGGATATTGACCGGCGCATGTTGGCCGTCTAAATCATCAAGTTGTAGGGTCAACAACTTACTGCTTCCTTGCGCAAGTGCCCGACACAAGGCGCGATACACATCGGCGCTGGTGCTGTGTAACGAAACCGACTCCCCCGGTTGAGTGAGTCGCTCAATCAGCGCGCTTTTATGGTTTTGACGTTGCTCATATAACGACTGTTTTTGCTCTGCACTGATAAGTGCCAGTTGCAGCGCTTGATTAAGATCATCGCCCTGCCACCACTGGGCAAAAGGCGGTAAATCGTGGTTGCTGATCATCAATAAAGTATGCTCATCAAGGTGTTGCGGCGCGCTAAAGGCTGAGTTCTGGTAACAAAAGTAATACACGGCGTTGGAGAATATCTGCGCTTGTGCCAAGGCCTGTCGTACTTGCTCTGGCACCACGCCTAAATCTTCACCAATCACCACACAACGGTGTTGATGACTGAGTATTTTTATTAGCGCTAACAGCTCATCAAAGGGGTAATAGACATAACAGCCCTGCTCATCCACACACCACCAAATGCGCATCAACGCCATCACATGATCAATGCGCAGCGCCCCCGCCTCTTGCATATTGGCGCTAAATAACGCTTTGGCATAGGCAAACCGGTGGCGCTTCATCGCTTGCGGCAACAATGCTGGCATGCCCCAATTTTGCCCCTGTGGCGCAAAATCATCCGGCGGCGCACCAATACAGGCATGGGGAGTAAACAGTGCTCGGTAACGATTAAACTCGCCACCATCGTCACTCACGCCAACGGCCAAATCATTGATAAGGCCCAACTTCATACCCGCCTCTTGCGCTATATTTTGGCATTCTTGGCGCTGCAGCCAGGCTTGCCATTGCCAATAGCAAGCCTGCTCATCACCTGAGTCGTCCAGGGTATCAAGAGCCACACGGTGCTGCTCTTTAAACTGTGCAAATTCGGCCTTGCGCTCAGTACTTGCCGTGGTGCAAAAGCGCTCAAATAACGCGCGTAATAATGGCAGCTTAAGCGCATAGACTTGCTCGTAATCGAGCCAAGGCGCACTTGCTACATTGCTATAGTGCCTTTTGGCCTCATTAAGCTGCGCTAAAATCGCCGCATCACATTCAGGCGAATCCTGAACGGCAATGTACAGCGGGTGGATAAGCATGCGGCTGCTAGGGCTGTACGGGCTATGCCTACTGGCATCATTACAATCGAGTAAGTGCAAGGGATTAAGTAGCACATAATCTATGGATAACGCAGCGGCTTCGCGTAGCAGCGCTTTGAGATCCGCAAAATCACCCATGCCCACCCCGTGCTCGCTCACCAAGGTGTACAAGCCGCACGATAACCCCACACTTTTAACAGCTCCTTGTTGTCCATAAGCGCCTTGATAAACGTGTTGCGGCGCCCACCATAGCTCTAGCTCAGTGCTATGCTCTGCGACGCTGACCCGCGCGGTGTAAAACCCAGGCGCCAACCAACCTTGACCCAGTTCATAGCTAAGTGCGAGGTAGCGACAGCCATCAATCACGTAGTCGCCGGTGAATTGCCCTTGGCTAATGCACCAGTTAGCGTGTTGTGCGTTCACCTCTAAGTGCAAGCTTGCACTCTGCTGCCGCTGAAACTGCACCTCGCTCAGGCGAATAACTAAACGTGGCGAAGGCTCCGAGATAACCATAATGTCATCGCAAAGTTGCTGCCAAGGGGCCGCGTCAAGCTGATAGTTAAGCGCGGCTAAGGCATCAAGGTTATCAACATCGACACCCATGGCCTCAAGCACTTTTACCCGCAACGCTTGATCAAATTGTTGCTGTTGCCCTTGGTAATCCACGTAGCTGTTGCCAACCCCCATCAGATAGAGGCTTTGTGCCAGCGTCTGCATTGTTAAGGCTGAACGTGGGTTGATACCACACTGTTGTCTGTGCCATAGGCATTGGCAACATAGGCATCGGCTTGGTGGTCGTTATCCCACTCTTGGTCATCGATTAAGTAACGAAAATGAAATTCGCTGTTTTTGGGAAGGCGCGTTTTAACGCGAAATGTGCTGCCTTTTTTCGAGCAGGTCATGGGCAAAGGTTGCCATTGATTAAACTCCGCCACGAGCGCAACACGCGCTGCGTGTGGATGCTCATACTCAAAGGTCACTTCTGCTTCGTTTTTTGTTTTGAAAAAACGCTTCTTTAACATAGCTGGGCTCCAAACAAGTGTATATTTGTTCGCCACATCAATGTGCTATGGATACTGCTCAGCAAATCGGTGTGTTTTGCAAAGTCTGATGGCGAGGTTAGCAAAGAAATATGGACGCATTATTACAGTGCATAAAATGCGCTTTCTCGGTGCAAACACGCCGAAAAGTGAGGGTGTCACCCGCCACTTATAGGCTGTTAGCAGGATAAGTGCCAAGGCATCTGCTGCGAACCTAAAATAGATACAAGGGATAATAGAAACAAACCAACAAAACGCATAATGAGATATTTTCACGCGTGCTTGCGAGCGGCTAAACGAAGGCTATTTGTGCAAGTGCGCTTTAAGTTGAAGGTCCGCTATTGCTGGCTGCAACCGACAACGCGGGGCAGTGGCCGCTTTGTTTTTGTCGTTCAAATGAGTTGAACCAGCCTTGTACCTCTCTTGGTTGATGTTGCTGCATGCTCATTCTCCTTAGCAAAGAGAACACCATATCGTAGCTAACTTATCAATTGAACGTGGCGATTACCGGATGGATACGTTACAGGGGGTTAACAAGAGTATACAGTTGAGTTAGGGGCAATTAATTTAGATTTAATTTGTACTTGACCCGGGAATCTCGCGAAAAAAATAATGATTATTAGCTACCGGCCCATATTTTATTCCCTCTAAGTTATAAAGAGCAAACTGCATCTTTGGTCAATGTAGTAACTTGCTGCATTGAGCCAGTATTTAACCCTTTCCCTTGTTCTATAAAAAGAAAAACAATTTCTCCTCTGCTATTTCTGTATGTGTATGGCTTTGCTACATTCCCAATACGCTCATCTGTGATCTGTTCTTCTTTACCCAAGTTTCCAAGCTCATCGACGCACCTTCTCCAAACTGATAATTGATTAGGCTCTCGACCATAGTCATTTACGTAGTAAAGGTCTACTCTACCGTCCAGTCGTTTAAATGGAAAAGCATCGTGTATTTCAAACGTTTTTTCTGAAACTAGATATTCTGGAGACCAGCTATTCTGTTGGGCTATTTTGAATCGAGATTTTTGCACATATTTTGTTTTACCCTTACTCGTTTTTTTGTCGGTGGGAAAGCTCCTTTGATAACTATAAATTAGGTTTCCACTTTCAAAAGAGCTTATGACAGGCATCGCTCCCGATTGCTGAAACGAATTATCTCTAACATAACTAACTCCATCGCTGCTTGTCATAAGTGCTAAACCGCAACATTTTGGTGCTCTAAGAGATATCGCACTCGTCGATTCAGTTAACCTGTGGTACCTAGGCCAGCTACCTCCGATTAGCTCTTGCTCTAAATTCAGAGCAACAGGATCAATCAACCTACCTTGCCTTGTCAATCGACCTTTCATGATTTGAGCTGATTCATCGTAACCATCTGCAAAGCTGAAATAAATCCAAAGTATAGGGCCTTCATATTCATGACCTACTAAGGTTAAATAATTTGGTTGCTTTGTAAATCCCTCTATTTCCAGAGGCTGTGAGTTAAGGTCATTATGTGCACTTAAGTTAAACAATTTAACATTTATTCGGTCAAAATTTATGTTTTCAACCTGTTCAAATAGTATGAATTTTTCGCTGCCCACTTCGACATAAATGCTATGAAAATTATAGGTGCTCCTAGTATCAAGTGTTCTTAGGTTATGTGTCGAAAGGATGTCTGGCAGGCTCATTGCGAAAAGGCCTTCACTCATCATACACATCATAGAAAGAAGACCAAAAATACTTCGACTAAAACTATTCATTACCTTTCCTATCTATAGATCCCAAAGAGCAATAGCCCTGTCTGATGTTGCTATCGTTTCTTTTCGGTGGGCGATAACTACCCTCGTTATATCAAGTTGACGTACTGAATCGTTTATTTTCCTCTCTAATTCAACGTCAAGGTGGCTAGTTGCCTCGTCCAAGAATAATATTTTGGGTTTCCTATATAAAGCTCTCGCAAGCAAGAGTCGTTGCTTTTGTCCACCAGAGAGTATTGATCCCATCTCACCAATAAGGGTGTTGTAACCCATAGGTAAGCTATGAATATAGACGTCGATGTGTGCTAATTTTGCGCACTCTTTAGCTAAGTCTATATCAGCATCAGGCTCAAAGAATGTAATGTTTTCCAATATAGTTCCTGACAGCAAGTGATCATCCTGCATTACTGAAGCGATTTGACTACGGTAGCAAGAAGGCGTGATGTCTTTGATGGAAATACCATCTATCAGTACTTCGCCTTCCGTTGGTTCTGACAACCCTTGAAGCAAATGGAATAAAGTTGACTTACCGCAGCCAGATTTTCCTGTTATAGCCAGGCTTTCACCCGGCTCAATCGTCAAACTGAAGTTTTTAAGATGAGTGGAGATGTGTCACTATAGCGAAAACTCACATTTTTTACTTCTATTTTCCCTTTAAAGACTAAACTTTCACCGTCGAGTTTTAGATTTTGCTCCTTAGGCGTGAAGACTATGTCTGATAGTCGCTCAAAGTGAAGACCCAGCATTTTAAACTCTATTGCTTTTTCTATTAGGTTCGAACACTTCATCAAAAATTGGTGCTTGTATGCTAAAAATGCAAACAACATCCCAAGACTAAAGCCCCCTCCCATAACCATATGAGAAGCGATGAATACTGTGACTATACTTTCAACACCAAAGAACAGTCGATGTAGCGCGTCAAAACACGCTTTAAACTTACCGAGCTTTATTGCTTGGTTTGTAATATTGACGTAGTTATTTTGCCACAATGACTCTCTTTTAGGTTCTGCGTTAAAGAGCTTGATTGTTTTTATGCTCTTAACTGTCTCAATAAAGTGGCTGTTTTCTTCAGCTTTTGCCATTAGCTCTTGTCGCGAATTCAAGTCCGAAGTGCACCACTCGCTAAATTAGGCCGCATTGCGTAATTCATTGAATACAACGACAGGCTGTTTATAACCGAGACACTTCCTAGGTCTGGCGTTCAATGCTTGCTCAATATCAGCGATCTTTTTGTCGCTGACCGTGCGTAAATCCGTGCCTTTGCGGATGTATTGACGTAGCAAGCCGTTGGAATTTTCGTTCAATCCTCGCTCCGACTGACCTTTCCCCCAAAATTAATACCATGACTTTGCAGAGATTTCCGATAAACAATATTTTTAAAGTCAATCTCATCTAGCTTCGTATCATCACCTACCTCAAATGTAAATTTTCCGGTTAGATAGTCTGGATGGGCATTTAGATGCTCTAAAGTTCAGAAGATTCTAGAAAATGTAGTTTTACCTGAATAGTTCCAACAGTAAATAACGTTTTTATCATTAAAATCATCAAGATAAGCTGAACCGATGAAGTTGGTGTTATTATTTACTTTTTTTGGCTGGTATTACATTGCATAACACGCGCTGTTGGATAGGTTTTCGAGCGCTTTACCTATGAGCGTATTCAACGCGGTAGCGCGTGAGAAAACCCATATAGCTATTAAGAAGAAATATTAATACCCAAAAAGTAGCGCTTAAGCACCGGCGGCGGCTGCCTTAATTAAAAAAATCTCGCTGCGTTTACTAGTGGGCTTAATAAAGTACAGTTTCATTTATTGCATCCAAAAAAAAGCCAGCAGTGAAGCTGCTGGCTCTTATATTGAGAAGTAAATGGGGATACTTATTCGCTGTGGCGACCTTCCCATACCTCTTCAACTAGCTTTTTGTTAAAGGCTTGCAAATCGCCGGGTTTACGGCTGGTGACCAAGCCATTATCCACCACAACTTGCTCGTCTACCCAATTGGCTCCAGCGTTTTCTAAGTCGGTGCGTATACTTGGATACGAGGTGACTTTGCGCCCTTTAAGTTTATCAATTTCCGCTAGCATCCACGGGCCGTGGCAAATAGCTGCAACGGGTTTGATGTAATCTTCTTGGAAGAAGCCATCCACGAAGCGTTTTGCTTCGGTGTCTTGGCGCAGTGCATCGGGGTTAAATAAGCCGCCGGGCAGTACCAAGGCGTTGTATTCAACCGCGCTGACTTCTTGCGCTAGCTTATCTACTTTAATTTCTTCGCCCCAGTGGTCGTCCTCCCAACCTCGAATAGTGCCTGGCTTAATAGAGATAATGTCTACCTCGGCACCTGCATCGAGTAACGCTTTACGAGGAGATACCAGTTCGCTTTGCTCGAACCCATCAGTGGCTAGGATGGCTACTTTCTTACCTGCTAAAGGTGTACTCATATTAATCTCCTTTAAATTAAACACATTTGAGTATGAGCAGTCATCGTGCCAAATTAATAACCTACTGAAATTAATAACTTTTATATTTTTTAGATGTGTTTTTAATGACAGCTTGCCTGCAAAGCTTTCAGGCTTTAATGAAACACTTACATGACTAAACGACTGCTGATTAATACTTGCACACACTGTGCTAAAGCATGGTGCAACCACAGTTAAAAATGACCCAAAACAGTGCTTAACGCCCCTTTTAAATACTTCCATCACGCTATAGGCCTCTGTATTTATTACTCTTTGTATTAGTGGCACAGATTATTCATTAGCTACAGCGTCACCCACCTTAGGAGCGCCGTTATGCAACAGCTACGTGAAACCCTTTACCTACTTTGGCATTTCGATATTAGTATTTGGCAAATTCATGACTATGCGCAGGGTAAAGACGATGAATAGCCTCGCGTCTGTGATGCCCCGCTTGTTGAATAAGCAAATTAGCGTCTCGCAAGCGGCCGCTCATACTAAGCTCTCTAAACGGGAAATATATAAGGCGCTGCGAATGCACGACCAAAGCTCATCGCGGGGCACTTTGCTCAAGCGGCGCCAGCAGCTATTAAAACAACTCAATGACGTTGACATTGCACTTGCACAACATCACCGCTAGGTTTAAAGCTGCCCTTTACTGTTACAGGCATTTTTAAGGAGTACTATGCACAGCTATGAAGTAAACTTTGACGGCTTAGTAGGCCCCACCCATAACTACGCCGGATTGTCTTTTGGTAATGTTGCCTCTAAGCGTTTTGCAGCGCAGCCATCCAACCCTAAACAAGCGGCCTTGCAGGGGCTTGAGAAAATGCGCACGATGCGCCAGCTGGGTTTACACCAAGGTGTACTCGCCCCTCACGCACGCCCTCATATGGCATTGTTAAAGCAGCTGGGGTTTACCGGCTCGGATGCACAAATACTCGAAAAAACGTACAAATATAACCCGGCTTTATTAAGTGCGTGCTTTTCTTCATCAGCAATGTGGAGTGCGAATGCTGCCACCGTATCTCCCTCAAGCGACAGTGCCGATAACCGCGTTCATTTTACGGCGGCCAATTTAAGCAATAAGCTGCATCGCTCCATTGAAGCGCCAACCACAGGCCGGATATTACAAGCAACGTTCGCTAATTCAAATTATTTTGCCCATCACGCCCCCTTACCTGGGCACGACCATTTCGCCGATGAAGGCGCTGCAAATCATACCCGCTTATGCCCAAAGCACGGCGATAAAGGCTTGCATTTATTTGTTTATGGGCGCGAGGCCTTTAGTGAAGGCGGCGTAAAACCACAAAAATTCCCTGCTCGCCATACCCTTGAGGCCAGCGCTGCCATTGCTCGCTTACATCAGCTCGATGATAGCCAACAGCTGTATATTCAGCAGAACCCAGAAGTTATTGACCAAGGCGTGTTTCATAACGATGTGATTGCCGTTGGTAATGAGCAGCTGCTTTTTTGCCACGAGCAAGCCTTTTATAAGCAACACCAAGCTCTGGATACAATAAGCTCTGCTTATAGTGCACTGTATAACGACGCCCATCGCCTTAGTATTGTTGAAGTACCCACTGAGGCGGTAAGTGTTGCCGATGCCGTGAGCAGTTATTTGTTTAATAGCCAGCTTATTACCTTGCCTAGCAATGCCACAGCGCTGATTGCGCCGCAGGAGTGTGCTGAGAACCCAGCGGTTAAGTCGTATTTAGATGATTTACTCACTCAGCCAGATACCTTGGATGAAGTTCATTACGTGGATATCAAACAAAGCATGCAAAATGGCGGTGGCCCTGCTTGTTTGCGCTTGCGAGTGGTGTTAACTGAGCAGGAATTGGCTGCCACAAACCCAGCCTGTTTGTTCTCTGATAAGTTGCATCACACCCTAAGTGATTGGGTGGAGCGTCATTATCGAGACCAGCTATGTCAGGACGATCTGCGCGATCCGCTGCTGATCCAAGAATCTTACGCCGCCTTAGATGAATTAACTAAGCTTATGAATTTAGGCAGTATTTATGATTTTCAGCGGTGATCGCTTAGCGCCTTAAAGCGATCGTGCAATGGCTATTTTATCAGCCAAAAGGCTGACCCTGTGCTAGGCTTAAAGAACGTTTATCACGGGGTTTGGCACTATGTTGTTAACGCGCATCATCTTCGCCTCCAGTATTTGGATGGCCTGCTCCATATCCGCCTTTGGCGCTAACTATCCGGTGATCTACCACTATTACAACAGCCAAGGCATTGCGGTATTCACCGACCAAAAACCTAAAATCAGTGGCTTTCGTGTTGTTGAAGTAAAATGCCAACGCTGCGAGCAATCGCGTTATCAAAGCTGGTATTCAACCCCTTTGCACCCCTACAAATTTCGTCAAACCTTGTACGAAGAAGCGCTCAAAAATGACTTAGATGTGGCATTGTTACAAGCCATTGTGCATGCCGAGTCGGGCTTTAACCCTAATGCGCAATCACATAAGGGCGCCAAAGGGCTGATGCAACTCATGCCTTTACTAGTCAAAGCCTACAACATCGATGACCCCTTCGACCCCGATAGCAATATTGCCGCTGGCAGCGCCTATTTTGCTAAGCTATTAAAGCGCTTTAAAGGAAATACGAAACTGGCCGCAGCGGCCTATAACGCTGGCCCTGGCAACGTTGCTCATTACAGTGGCGTGCCTCCTTTTCAGCAAACCCGCGACTTCGTTAAACGTGTCGATATTCTCCATAACCGTTACCGCCAACATCAACAGCTATTAACTTCAACAGTACCACGCCAATACCCGAACGGATTACTCAGTGCAGCGCGCTAGCGGCGCTAAGACATACCAATTGTGTGAGTGAAGTGATAACTTAATCACCATAACTGGAGTCAGTGCGGCAATGTGCCCGTAGATGGATGTGTATGCTTAAAGATATTATTCGTTGGTGTCGTCATTATGTGCGTTTATGCGTGTTTTTTATTGCCGCGTTGCTGGGTTTGCAAGTGCCGGGCTTTGTTGACGATTATGGCCATGCACTGCGTGCAAGCAACGACGAGGTAACTCAGGCCATTGCCCCGTTTAAAGACGACGCCAAGCAATTCTTTGATGGCTCCTTAGAAAAACTGTTGGCCCACTATCAACAAAGTGACGACCGCATTTATGCCAAAGGCGGTGACAATTTAGCCTTACTCTTGGAGCGCCAAGAGCAACTAGAGAACGCAGTATCGGATTATCAAAGTAACCCTTATTGGCATTTGCTGACTGCGCCGGTGATTGATGTTGGCCAGTCGGTGTGGCAATCCTACCGCCCGCAAATCCAACTGAATATGGCCTCTTTAGGTAGTGCCTTGGTGGTGGCGTTAATGATTACTTGGTGTGTTGAGGGGCTGTTTGTTTTATTAACCAGTGCCCTGCTCGCTGTGCTATCGCTGTTTATAAATGTGCGAAGCACGTCTTCATAAAATCATAAAACACTTCAACTCTGCGCGTGGCTAAAGAATGTTGCGCGCGCAAAAACCACACCGGCGCTTGTGGGTTTACAAGCGCTTGAGGCAAGACTTCGACTAATTCACCGCCGTCCAATGCCTGCTTAATGGCTATTTGTGATTTTATGGCAATACCATGGCCTGCCAGTGCTGCCGAGGTCATGTTATCTGAATTCGAAATGGTAAAACGAGTACGGGCATTATAAGTGCGCACCTGTTTGCCCACCTGCAGCTTAAATTGCCGTTGCCAAGGTAAGCACACAAAATAGTGCTGCTGTAGTTGTGCAACACTCTGTGGCATACCGTAACGGGCAATATAGCTAGGTGCGGCGCAAAGTAAACGGTGGTTATCCACCAGTTTACGCGCAAGCAAACCCGAGTCGGGCAACTGCCCAACACGAATAGCCACATCCTGGCGCGTTTCAACAATATTGACAAAATGGTCGATAATATTGAAATCCAAGGTTAATTGCGGGTATTGCTGTTCAAACTCACCCAGTCTCGGCATAACAAACTGAGAAAAGACCCAAGGCGGCATGGTTACTTTGAGTACGCCCGCCACCGTGGAGCTACGCGCGCCTATTTCAAATTCTGCGTCGTACAGCGCCTCTAAAATGCCCTCAATTCGCTGATAAAAAATCTCACCTTGCGGTGATAGCTTTAACGAGCGCGCATCACGAAAAATAAGCACACTGCCTAAGTGGCGCTCTATTTTAGCCAGCCGATGGCTGACCGTGGCAGGCGACAGCCGCAGCTGTTTAGCGGCATTCACAATGCCCTGATGCTTAATGATGGCAATAAAGGTTTCCAAGTCGGCCGTGCTATACATGATTTAATTATTTCGAATTTAAGTTTCGTTATTTAGCACTATATGTAAAAAAATTAAATCAATAAACTGATAAAAACACACTATGGAGACCACCATGCGTACGTATTTCGTCATTCTCACTCTGATTTTTGGAGTTTTAACTATGCCCGTAAGCTATGCCCAACAACGACCTAAAGTTATCTTTTTTGATGTTAACGAGACCCTGCTTGATCTTGAAGCAATGCGTACTTCAGTTGCAGGGGCACTGGATGGCCAGCAACAATTGTTACCGCTGTGGTTTTCAACCATGCTACACCATTCACTGGTGACAACGGTCAGCGGCGACTATCAGGATTTTGGTGATATTGGCGTTGCCGCATTGCAGATGGTGGCAAAAAATCAGGGGATTGAACTTTCAAAGCAGCAAGCAAAACAAGCGATCGTGCCTGCTTTATTAAGCTTGCCCGCGCATGCTGATGTAAAACCGGGGTTACAGCGCTTAAAAGATAACGGCTTTACCTTAGTGAGCTTAACCAATTCATCAAATTATGGCGTGAAAACCCAGCTTGAACATGCAGGACTGACACCGTATTTCTCGCAGCGCCTGAGCATTGAAGACCTGCAAATATACAAACCGGATCTTCGCGCTTATCAATGGGCACTGAAAAAGCTAAACGTGGCGCCCGAGCAGGCGCTGATGGTTGCAGCCCATGGCTGGGATGTGGCCGGAGCTAAGGCGGTGGGTATGCAAACCGCCTTTATTGCGCGCCCAGGCAAACAGCTTTACCCTTTAGCCCCAGCGCCTGATTATGTAGTTAACAGTGTTGAGGAGCTCGCAACCCTGTTAACCCCTTAACGGCTAATTAGGTGTGGCTTGGAGATGATCCACCAGCCATGCCTTTTCAGTGCGGCCATGATTGGTTTGCTCGTCGTATGCTTGCAGTTGCTGCGCTAGTTCTTGTTTCAGCGCATTGCCGATAAGCGCGGCCTGTTGTTCAATCACACGACAACTGCCCAACTCGGGAATGGCCTCTAGCTGCTCGTCTATGCGCTGTGCCATCGCCTTTATCATACGGCCATGTTCATGCTCATGCTCGGCCAAATACGAAAACCACTGCGACCACGCTTTTTTCACACTCTCAGTACTATCTGTTAATTGTGGCAGCGTGTATTCCAGCTCTAACGTGGTGGTTACCTTATTGATATCACATTGGCGAGACTTACTATCAAACCAAAACTGCCAGCGGATATCATAATAGGTGTAACCATGCACAACCTTGTTATCACGTTTTACTGGCGAAGCACTATCGAGTGCGTGTAAAAGACCATCGGGCGCATCGGCACTGACGGCATAGTTTTGTGTGGTTTCATCAATGACAAGTTGAGCATGAAGCGAAAATGAAAAAAGTAAAAAGATGAGATAGCGCACAAGAGTTCCTTTTTGGCGTTGGCTTGTTAACGCCGCTATTTTATCAAGTACGTGGGTTTGTACCACTAAAAGATAACAATTGTATGAAATATCATAAATTTGCTGCTAACTGTGGAGATTATGCTCAGGTCTTTATAAAAATCATCGACTTAGCTTGTACAGTCCACAAATACCAGCTAGTGTTAATGCTAGTGTTTGAAGTTAATAATAAGAGAATTCATTGATGGCATCTCAGTGTCGCCGCTGCATTAACACGCCCCCTCTCCCTTTTGATTTTACCATGGCGTTCCAACCCATTGTTGATTGCCAACAAGGCGAGGTATTTGGTTATGAAGCGCTTGTGCGTGGTGTTAACAATGAACCCGCCGGTGCGGTAATAAGCCAGCTTACCGATGAAAATAAATATATGTTTGATCAGCATTGCCGCATTAAAGCCATTGCTTTGGCTGCCAAACTGCAAATACCGTCGATGCTGAGCATTAACTTTTTACCGAATGCCATCTATGAACCTAAACGATGTATCAAAACAACACTGGAAGCCGCTGAGCGTTACCAGTTTCCTATCGAGCGAATTATGTTCGAGTTTACCGAAGCTGAAAAGGTAGGTGATGCGCACCATATCAAACGCATCGTTGAGTATTATCGTAAGCTGGGCTTTATGACCGCCACGGACGACTTTGGCGCCGGTTATTCAGGCCTTAACCTATTAGCTGACTTTCAAACCGACATTGTTAAATTAGACATGTTGATGATCCGCAATATCGACCAAGATAAAACCCGACAGATCATCATAAAAAACTGTGTGAATTTGCTGCGTGAGCTGGGTATTCAGGTGCTTGCCGAGGGCATTGAAACAGAGGGCGAATATCATTGGTTGCGAGCAGCCGGCATTAATCTAATGCAGGGTTACTTGTTGGCGAAGCCCCAGTTTGAAGGGCTCCCAGAGGTACATATACCGAGTCACTGAACGCTTGAGCGGCTGCCTTAAGACAGCCGGTTAGCAAATTGTGATACCGCATCCACGACTTTTTGAGACGCTTCGCGTATTTCCTCAATCACCGCACTGGCATCATTGACTTTCTCAGCAACCTCGGTGGCTGTGTCTTTATTTTCACCTATGGTTTGCACCGCTTCCAAGGTCAGTTGCGCGTTATCATTGACCACCCCAATGATTTCTTCGGTCGACTTTGAGGTTCGCGAGGCCAACTCTCTGACCTCATCAGCAACCACCGCAAAACCGCGCCCAAGCTCACCTGCCCGCGCAGCTTCAATGGCGGCATTAAGTGCCAATAAGTTGGTTTGCTCGGCGATGCCGCTGATGGCTTGAACAATTTTATTTATTTGCGCCGATTGCGCTTCAAGGGCATTGATCTTCTCAGACGCACTGTCCATTTTTGCCGCTAATTGACTCATAACCGCTGCCGTCTCTTCCATAATAGCGGCCCCATTACTGGCACTACTTTGAGTGTTAATTGAGGTGTCGTAAGCGATTTGAGCAGCATGATTTACCTGATTTTCACGCTCTACTTGCGCAGTGATGTCGGTGGCAAACTTAACTATCTCATAGAGCTGACCATGGCTGTCGAAAATGGGGCTATAAGAGGCTTCGAGATAAATTTCTCGCCCTTGTTTATCAATGCGCTTGAAGCGATCAGCAATGAAGTCACCGCGATTAAGTTTTTGCCAAAACTCGCGATACTCATGGCTGTTAGCGAGTGCGGGCTCACAAAACATGCTGTGGTGCTTGCCTTTGACTTCCTCAAGGCGATAACCCACAGTGTTTAGAAATAAGTCGTTAGCGTCGATTATATTTCCTTGAGGGTTAAAGCGGATCACGGCCATAGAACGCTCAATAGCGCTGATGACATTTTCATTATGCCTTGAGGTGTTAATGGTGCGGGTTAGATTCGATGCGAACAGATCAAAGTGTGTACAGTGCCCGCTGGCATCCACAATCGGCTGCAATACCACACGTAACCACAAGTGCTGGTCATTATTTTGCATTTCCAGAGCACCAGCCCAGTGCTTGCGCTGAGTTAACGCATTTTTAAGCGCCTTGTAGTGCTCCGTGCTGCGCGCCAAATTTGGCACGAAGTCGAGCAACGCTCTGGCTTGCCACGCGTGGCTGCTAATCTGGGTCTCAGTTTCAAAAAGTGTGTTGGCAGAGATAATCACCCCCTGCAAATCCAAAGTTAGATGGATCATCTCTTCACTTAAACTAGAGAATATTTGCTTGTAAGTAAGCACTTCATCTTGCAAGCTTTTCAGCTCAGCAAGGTGACTTTTTCGCAGAAACATGGTGGTACCATCAAAAGTAAAAATAAAGACGTAAGCGTTTAATAACGCTTAACCTGATTCGGTCGATCATAAAGCAGCTTATCGCAGCATTATTTGACATAACGCATTACATTCCCCTTAAGTTGAATGCTCACCCTTTGATTTATTATTGTAATATTATGCAGATATAGCGAACAGTAAAATGCGACGAGTGTAAAAAATGGGTTCAGCGGATACTTTTAAGAGCAATATATAAGAGGACTAAGTCGAAATCAAATAGTTGGCCTTTATGCTGTTATTAGCACTCTTTGGATAGTTTCCAGCGATTGGTTATTGGCATTAATATGGGTGAGACTTTGAGGACTCGTTGGCGCTTTCTATTGGCAAAGGAGTGAGTTTTGTCCTGCTAATGTCTGTGGCCTTGCATTTTTTACTGAAGAAGCTCAATAACGCCCAAACCTAGGTCTCTGCCGCCAAGAGCGATGAGCAGCTGCTACTATACAAATTACCCAACTACTTTAAACACATGCCTATTGTCACCTACGCCATTGAGGTGACTGCTCAGCGCAGCCAAACCGTGTGGGTGAGTGACAATGTCACCAAAGTGCTGGGATACTAAGCTGAGCAAGCAATGGCCATGGGTTGGTGGTCGAAAAGTCTACACCCAGACGATAAACTCCGTGCTCAAGAAGAAAGTCATCGTATTATCGGCGCCGGTGGCGGACACCACTATTACCGCATCAGACACAAAGATGGCCACTGTATTCATATTCATGACGAAATGCACTTGGTGAGCGGCTCTCACCCGCAGCGCTATATTGGTATTTTGTGCGATATTAGCGCCGAGGAAGGCGCGCTTAATCAGGTAAGACACTATTCTAGCCGGTTAGAAAATACCGTACTTGGCACGGTTGAAGCTATCGCGAGCATGATTGAACTGCGCGATCCCTACACGGCTGGCCATGAGTCCAGAGTGGGTGATTTAGCGGTGCAAATTGCTAAGCAAATGCAGCTCAACGCCGACACTCAATACGGTTTACGCATTGCAGGCTTAGTGCATGATATTGGCAAAATCAGCATCCCCTCTGAATATTTGACCAAGCCCACACGCTTAAGCCACAGCGAGCGAGTTTGCCATTATTAAAACGCACGCTGAGCATGGTTATCAGATTTTAAAGAGTATTCCTTTTCCTTGGCCTATCGCCCAAGTGGCTTATCAGCACCATGAACGCATGGATGGCAGCGGCTACCCGCAAGGCTTGAAAGGCGAGGATATTTTGCTCGAAGCGCGCATTATTGCCGTTGCCGATGTGATTGAATCCATGGCCACATCTCGGCCCTACCGTCATGCGCTGGGACTGGACGCTGCCCTTGCGGAAATAGAAACTAACGCTGGTAAATTATATGACCCCCAGGTTGTTAAAGCAGCATTGGGCTTATTTCGTGAGCAAGGTTACCAGCTTTCGCAGCCCACCAACTAAGCTTGGCAACGCTGATAGTGTTTGTGGTTTGTAGGCGGCATCAGATACTTTGCACATTTATTGAACAAGCGCATTGATCAACTGCCCCGGGTTTGTTTTAGTGATACAACAGCAAAAAAGGAGAAATGGGTTATGTATATTAAACGAACTCTATCGCTTGCAGCAGCGATGTTAATACTATCTGGCTGCGGTGTTGCCAATGATGTCACCGTTTGTACTGATGCGCCGCAAAGCCAATGGCTGGATCAAAGCGACTTTAAAACAACACTGCAAGCCAAGGGCTATAGCATCAATGAGTTTAAAGTGACCGATGGCAGCTGCTATGAGATTTATGGCACCGATAAAGATAACAACAAGGTTGAAATTTACTTTAACCCAGTAGACGGCTCGGTAGTTAAACAAGAAGCGCATTAGTGAGCAGCACAATCAAAATATGGGACCCGGTGGTACGTATCGTCCATTGGTCCCTTGTCGGCATCTTTATTACCAATTACTTCATTATTGAGGCAGGTGGCTCGTGGCATCAGTGGTTGGGTTACAGCGCTGCTGCCCTAGTGCTACTGCGGTTTATTTGGGGCCTCTTTCCCTCGGGCTTCGCCCGTATCCGCGCAGCCGCTATCAACTGCGCTGCGATAAGCGCGCACATCACTCACCTCAAAGAGCGCCATATCCCCACCGAATCGGGCCATAACCCTATTGGCTGGCTGATGGTGTTTGCAACTTGGCTGCTATTTATTGCACTTGCCGTTACTGGATTTATGCTTGAGGAAATCGATGCCCTATTCGGTAACTCGCTACTGCAAGACATCCATGTCTTTGCGGCCAATACCCTGTATTCCATCGCCATTATCCATATTATTGCGGTTATCGTGGTTAGCTGGTGGGGGCGCATCTCGCTAATACCGCCCATGATTACCGGGCAACGTAAAAAACGCGACTAGCCTTTGGCGAATAGGTTGAAAGCTTAAATAAACGAGCTGTTTACACGCGTTTTATAGTGAGAGCCTTTAGGTGCACATTGCCTTTATGGTCCTAAGCAGCCATCGCGCGAGTGAAACAGGCAAGCTCGGCAGTTACCTTTATTCTTAAATCAGCTCAATGTGTTAGTATGCTTAGTGCATATTCTTTGCCGAGCAATTTGCATCATCGTATGCCGCTAAGCAGCGTTAAAAATAGACACCTTTTTCGCGAAAAAGTATACACATATTTATACACACAGCGCGACGATTACGACGACACATAATAACAACAGGCAAAGTAGTAAAGCAGCAAGACACTGATTTATATGGAAAAGCAATAATATGGCAGAACTCAGAAACGACAATGACCAGAGTACAATCTACTGGCACGATTATGAAACTTGGGGGGCAAACCCGCAAAAAGATCGTCCCAGTCAGTTTGCTGGTATTCGCACCGATTTAGATCTGAATATCATCGGCGAGCCGCTTATTGAGTATTGCCGTCCGGCGCCGGATTATCTGCCCCACCCCGAGGCCTGTTTAGTCACAGGGATCACGCCGCAGCATGCGCTGCGTCATGGTCTTAATGAAGCAGAGTTTATCGCTAAAATTCATGACGAATTCGCCCGCCCGAATACCTGTGTGGCCGGTTACAACAGTATTCGTTTTGATGATGAGGTTAGCCGCTACACTTTATACCGTAATTTTTATGACCCTTACGCTCGTGAATGGCAAAATGGCAATAGCCGTTGGGATATTATTGATTTAGTACGTGCCTGTTATGCCCTACGCCCGCAAGGTATTAACTGGCCGCAAAAAGAAGATGGCAGCGTCAGCTTCCGCCTTGAAGACCTTACCAAAGCCAATGGCATTGAGCACGCCGATGCCCACGATGCCCTGAGCGATGTAAAAGCCACAATTGCGCTGGCAAAACTGATTAAAGACACGCAGCCCAAGCTGTATCACTTCTTTTTCTCGTTGCGCCATAAAAAAGCGCTGCTTGATTTGGTGGATGTTTATAACATGACGCCGCTGGTGCATACCTCGTCTCGTATTCCTGCAAGCCAAGGCTGCACGACTTGGATTGCGCCAATGAGCTTTCATCCCAGTAATAAAAACGCGGTGGTGTGCTTTAACTTAACGCAAGACCCGCAACCGCTATTGGATTTAAGTGTCGAGCAGTTACGCGAGTATCTCTACACTCGCCATGATGAACTGCCTCCTGGACAAGCGCCGATTGGCTTAAAACTGGTGCATGTCAATAAATGCCCTATTCTTGCCCCCGCGAAAACCTTGTTGCCAGAGAACGCCGAACGTTTGGGTATCGATCGCGAACAATGTTTAGCCCACTTAAAGGTACTAAAGGCCCACCCGGAGCTACGCGATAAGGTCGCCGAAGTGTTTAACGACACGCGCCAGTTTGCTGATACCGGCAACCCAGACTATCAACTTTATAGTGGTTTTATCAGCAACAGTGATAAGGCCAAGTTTGATATTATTCGCGCCACTGAGCCCATGCAGCTCGCCGGTTTAGACATAGACTTTGAAGATGATAAATTCACCACCTTGCTGTTTCGTTATCGCGCCCGTAATTGGCCGGAAACGCTGACCCCCAGCGAGCTTGACTCGTGGCGCAAGTACTGTCAAAACAAGCTGATGAATGGCGAGGACAGCCCTTCTATTGGCGCGCAAGATTTCATGCTCAGCCTAGAAAACCTAGTGCACGAGAATGAAGGCAATGAGCGCAATATGGCGGTGCTCAAAGCCCTATACCACTACGCCCAAAGCCTTTAGCTTGTGGGCGTATACCGCTACTTACTGGGGTTCAGCTTTTCCAACCGCGCCAGTAAGCTGGAGGTATCAAAACGGCCACCGCCCATAGCTTGTACGTCACTGTAGTATTGATCCACCAATGCCGTAAGACCTAGGCTAGCACCGTTATTGCGCGCCTCATCAAGAGCAATACCTAGGTCTTTGCGCATCCAATCGACGGCAAAACCAAACTCATACTCTCCTTGCCACATGGTTTGGTGGCGATTCTCCATTTGCCAAGACCCAGCTGCTCCCTTGGCGATAGTCTCTACCACCTTATCCCCATCGAGCCCGGCTTTTTTCGCAAAATGTAAACCTTCCGCCAGGCCCTGTACCACACCGGCAATACAAATCTGATTTACCATTTTACAGAGCTGGCCGCTGCCGATATCACCTTGTAATTGGCTAAAGCGACTGTAGGCTGCCATCACGGGCTGCACCTTGGCAAAAGCCGCATCGCTCCCGCCACACATCACGGTTAGTACACCATTTTCGGCCCCCGCCTGGCCACCAGAGACCGGCGCATCAATAAAGGCAATACCTTGGGCTTTCGCAGCGTCACCCAACTCCCTGGCAAGCTCGGCGGAGGTGGTGGTGTGATCGACAAGCAAGGCACCCTCGTGCATACCCGCCAGCGCCCCGTTTTCACCATAAATCACGCTGCGCACATCATCGTCATTACCAACACATACAAACACAAAGTCTGCGCCTTGGGCCGCTTGTTCTGGCGTTGCAGCACTGCGCCCGCCATATTGCTCTACCCACTGCTGCGACTTTGACGCTGTACGGTTGTATACGCACACATTAAACCCTGCTTGTTGCAGGTGCCCGGCCATGGGGTAGCCCATGACGCCTAAACCGATAAAGGTACACATTTTTGACATAATTTTGACCTATTTGCCTGATAGCCTCGAGAAAACGCAAAAAAGTATAACAAAGGCATCGTACAAAAACGCCTTGTTTTGAGTTATGGAGCTCACAATGGATAGTATTTACCATTTCAATGCCACCCTCATCGATGGCACGCCCTATTCATTTAAACAGTTACAAGGACGCGTTGCACTCATTGTAAACACCGCCAGTACCTGTAACTTTAGTAATCAATATAGTGCGTTGGAGCGTGTTTTTAGCGACTACCAGCAGCGGGGCTTAGTGGTATTGGGATTTCCTTGCAATCAATTTGGCCGCCATGAGCAAGGCTCAAATGAGGATATAAAAGCCTTTTGCACCAGCACATTTAATGTTAGCTTTCCATTGTTTAGTAAGGTAATGGTCAACGGTCCTGACGCCCACCCGCTGTTTAATTATTTAAAAGAACACACTCGGGGCATTGCACAAAACCGGGCAATAAAATGGAATTTCACTAAATTTCTAATAAACTCTCAGGGCCAACTGGTGAACCGCTACGCACCTCGGACCAAACCCGATACCCTTCGTGCGGTAATAGAGAGTCAACTTGATGAAATTAGCCCTATTCAGCTCGCAAAGGTATGAGCAACACGCATTCAGCGAACATTGTCCAGATAACGTCGAGGTCCATTTCTTTGATGCTCAACTGAGTGAGCTCACTGCCTCGCTGGCGCAAGGGTGCGACAGCGTGTGCGTATTTGTAAATGACGTGGTCAACAAACAGGTACTTGATAAGCTCAACGAGCTAGGTATTAAGCTGGTTTTACTGCGCTGTGCAGGTTTTAACAACGTTGATTTAGACCACGCCGCACGCTTAGGTATTGAGGTTGCGCGGGTGCCCGCCTACAGCCCAGAGGCTGTGGCAGAGCATTGTCTCGCCCTGATCTTGACCCTATCGCGTAAAACCCACAAAGCCTATAACCGTGTGCGTGAGGATAACTTCGACCTCAATGGCCTGCTGGGTTTTAACTTACACGGCAAAACCGTGGGCCTTATCGGCTGTGGTAAGATAGGGCTGGCGCTGTGCCGCATACTGAACGGTTTTGGCGCTAAGGTACTGGTGGTCGACCCAGCAAAGCCTGAAGGCGACTTTACCCTTGTTGATAAAGCCACATTATTAGCGCAAAGCGATATTATTAGCTTGCATTGCCCGTTAACCGAGCAAACCCACCATATTATAAACGGCGACGCACTGAGCCACATGAAACGCGGCGCTATGTTGATTAACACCGGGCGCGGCGCGCTGCTCGATACCAAAGCCTGTATCAATGCGCTAAAAAGCGGTCAGCTTGGGTATTTGGGGTTAGACGTGTACGAGCAAGAGTCGGAATTGTTTTTTAAAGACCGCTCAGAGGAGATTCTTCAAGATGATGTCTTCGCCCGCCTGCTCACCTTCCAAAATGTGTTGATCACCGGGCATCAAGGATTTTTCACTGAGGAAGCGTTGCAGCAAATCGTGCAAACCACCTTTGATAATTTACTGCAATACGCCAAGGGTGAAGCGCTAACCAATCGCGTTTGCGCCCCTTAAAACACTAAGTGGCGCCGGCTATTTCAGCGCCACATTAATGAACACAGCGGTCATCAGCACCGGACATACTAGGCGTATATACCAGCGCAGCGCCACAATACTCATCTTGTCAGATTGCGCTAATTGATTACCACGACGCCACACCCAGCCGAGGGTAAGAAAGTAGAACAACCCCATCAAAGGCAACTGGTACTGAGTAAATACTTGGATCACTAAGCCAAACAGCCAATCGAAGTTAAATACTATGGTGAGCGATGCCAACATCACCACGGCGCTAACCAGCCAAGTGGCTGCTTTACGGCCGATACCATGATTTTCCACCAAAAACGCCACCGGGATCTCGGTCGAAGAAATGGTCGAGGTCAGCGAAGCAATCGACATGAGAACGAAAAAGGCCAAAGCAATCACCAGCCCCATGCTGCCCATGGTATTAAACAATTGCGGGAGCACCGCGAAGATCAGTTGCCCTTCGCCAATGAGTTTGCCGTTTTGGAATACTTCCACGCCATTGTGGCTGGCGACAAAAATCGCGGGCACAATAAGTAGACCGGCCAAAAACGCCACCGATGTATCAAGGGCGGCCACACTCAGGGTCAGCTTGCCGATATTCGCTCCAGGCTTTAAATAAGAGCCGTAGATCATCATGCACCCTACCCCCAGCGACAATGAGAAAAACGCTTGTCCCATGGCAGCGATGATTAAATCTGGGTCCCACACTTTAGTAAAGTCAGGTTGCAGGTAATTACTAAAGCCTTCACCGGCGCCGGGTAACGAACCGATATAAAAAATCAAGCCAACTAACAGCACCAAAAGCAACGGCATTAATCGCCGCGACCAGGCTTCAATCCCCGATTTAACCCCTTTTAAAATAATGCTCGCGGTTAACACCAACATCAGCGGCGTGAAAATAAGGTTACGGGCAAGAGAGTCGCCACTTAAAAATGCGGCAGCGTCATTCATACCCAGCATCTCGCACAGCGGCGCTAAGGCATGGGCCAACATCCACCCAGCTACGATAGAATAAAAGCTCAGCATGACAATAGCCCCGACTAAACCAATATAACCAGCCCCTGCCCCTATTTTTGCCGCTTTTGGTTGCCAAGCACGTTTAAGTGCTTGTACTGGGTTGGCTTGAGCGGCGTAGCCCAAGTACAGCTCAGTGAACAGTGCCGGTAGTGCCAAGGCAAAGATGACAATGAAATACACCAGTAAAAAAGCACCGCCACCGTGACTCGCTGCTTGAGTTGGAAAACCCCAAATATTACCTAGGCCTACTGCTGCACCAGCTGCCGCTAGTACAAAACCTATACGGCTTTGGAAACCGTCACGCTTATTCGTCATTCGCAGGGATATCTGTTATTGTTTTGCCGCTATTAAATCATAATTACCCGTAACAAAGTAGTCATAGCCACGCTTATCGGAATGTCCTTGATGCTAAACCCTGCCTATCGCTTTTCACCTTTACCGACCGATACCGAGCAATATGCCAAGCACAGCGACGTGGTGTTGCTTTATTGTGCTAAAGCGCACGGTGAATTAGATGACGCACATTTGCACCGCACAGAGCGAGCGGTCTTAGCAAAGCGTAAAAAGGTGCAGGCACAGCAGGAATATCGCGCCACACGCTGGGCCATAAAACAGCTGGCGCGACAGCTGTACCCTCAGTATCGCGATTACCCTCTTGCTGCTTGGTGCAGTGAATTTGACGTTGAGCAGGCGCAGCTGATACTGAGCATTGATGGTCATCCTCTCGATGCGCGGGTGGTCATCAGCCACGCTCATGGCCACATTGCCGTAGCAATGACGCGGGGTTCAGTCTTATTAGGCGTAGATATTGAGAAAATCGATAACGCACGCGCCTTTGAAAAACTGGCGGCGCACTATTATCCCGAGGCCGAGGCAAGAGATATTGGCAGCGATGTTGAGACCTTTTTCCGGGTCTGGACGTTAAAAGAAGCCTACGCAAAAGCGACTAAGCAACCTATTGCCACCTTGTTGGGCCAGCCCATTTTGGAGCTTATCGCCGCCCTTGATGGCCAGGTATATTGTCAGGAACTATTTGCCGGGCACTTTGATATCAGTCTTATCACCGATACGCAGCGCCCGGTGCTCACTGTTAACCTTCCAGCAGCCGTTGATGAATAGTTTGCACCACCGCATCAGACTGGCTTTGCTCAACCAAGAAGCATAGGTTATGTTTCGATGCGCCGTGACAAATGAGGCGAATATCAAACTCACTGAGCACCTGCATTAAATTCAACTCGCTCTGACGCAGGACAATCTCCGAGCCAATTAACGCCACCAATGTGAGGTTATTCTCAACTGACACATGACAAAACTCGCTTAAACGCTCGAGGGCTTGCTGATCAAGCTCCGGACGACTGGCATTAGGGGCATTATCAAGCGTCAATGCGACACTTATCTCCGAAGTTGTGACCAAATCAACGGAAATGTTATGCTCACTCAAAATAGTGAACACCCGCGCTAAAAAGCCGCTCGCTAATAGCATTTCCGGGCTTTTCAGGGTCAAGAGAATTTGGTTTTTACGCTGAGTCACAGCGCGAACTCCAGCTAAAGTGTCTCCTTGGGGCGTTTTTTGTATCCACGTCCCGCCCCCTTGTGGTTCGCGACTGGAGCCGACAAACACACTAATACCACTGCGTGCAGCGGGTAGAATAGTCGCTGGGTGTAAGACTTTAGCGCCAAAGGTCGCCATTTCGGCGGCTTCGTCAAAGCTTAAGTAGGCAATGGATGCGGCTTTGGCACAGACTCTGGGATCGGTGCTGAAAATACCGACCACATCGGTCCAAATATATACGCTGTTCGCGCCAATCGCCTCGGCTAGTAGGGCCGCGCTGTAATCCGACCCCCCGCGTCCTAAGGTAGTGGTATCGCCATAGTCATCACTGCCCATAAAGCCCTGAGTGACAACCACTTGATCTTTAAGCAACGGCAGCAATTGGGCATGGGCTTGCTGCGCTGTTGTTTTAATATTGGGCTGGGCTTTGCCAAACTGACTATCTGTTTTGAGCACCGAACGCACATCAAAGCGCGTTGCCGCCACGCCATGTTCCCGTAATACCTGAGTAAACAAATAAGAAGAGAAACGCTCGCCAAAACTCAGTAGCTCATCGCTGTGAGCGCTCGATTGTGGTGCTTGCTCAGCACTGCTGCCAAAGGCGCTCAAGGTGACATCAAAGCCGTGGGCTAAATCGGCATCAAGGCTGACATATTCGAGAATATTAAGCTGGATAGCGATCACCCCATCGATGTGCGCTTGGCGCTGCTGTGGCGTTAATGCACTTTGGCATAACGCTACAAGGTGATTGGTGACCCCGGCACTGGCACTGACAACCACTACACGCACATTATTATTAGCAGCGATGATTTGTGCACACCGGCTCATAGCGCCATGATCGGCCACTGAAGTACCGCCAAACTTGGCGACAGAATATTCCTGATTCATTATCTCTCCGAGATGAAAAACGAGTTATTTTTCAAATACAATCAGGAGAACTTGGCAAGACTAAAAGGTAAGAATGTCCATTGCCAGAAGCCCTCCACCCCTACAGGTGACAGTTCCGAGGATTCAGCCTCAAGAACCGAAAGCCATTGCGACGCACAATGCACTTCCTCGGCGATAGTCTCCCTCGTAAACGATCAAAGGCTGTCGTCGGCCTCACGTTTACTACCTAGCTATCGCACCTCTTCTGCGACACATTCGATCTTGCGACCGAAGTGAATCAGCAATGTACCTAGCAGACGGCTAGAAGTCAATATCACACTTCACTGGAAGGTGTTCTGGCGGTTAATGATTGCTTGGATACACAAGTTGGCCGCAGCCAGCCTGTGTATTGCCGATTATGGAATCTAATTAAGGTTGTATGGGGCAATGCTCACCATCAACTGGCACCCAAACAGTTCGCGTTTCCATACGACAATTATATTCGACGGTTTGCTCTTCTTGTTGAGTGTGACCTTTCCCCAAAATTAACACCATGATTTTGATGAGATTTCTAATAAACTGGATACAATGGAGATCTCAAAATGAAAAAACGTTATACCGAAGAACATATTATCCGAGCAATCAAACAACATGAAGCTGGCGCTAAAGTCGATGATATTTGCCGAGAGATGGGAATATCGACAGGCACTTTTTATAACTGGCGCAGTAAATATGCAGGCCTAGAAGTTAATGAAACCAAGCGTTTAAAAGAGCTTGAATCAGAGAATAATAAGCTCAAGCGTTTGTTGGCTGAAAAGATGCTTGAAGTTGAAGGTATGAAGGATGTGCTCTCAAAAAAGTGCTGAAGCCTTCGGATAAGAAACGGATCGCTAGCCACCTCATCGAGCTATTTAACCTCAGTGAGCGAGCTGCATGCCAACTATCAGGGGTTAGCCGAACCGCATTTCGATATCGTCCAAGAACGAAGGCGGATAACACATTAAGAGAGCGATTAAAGTGCTTAGCTACTGAATCCCCTCGTTATGGCTATTTGATGCTTCACGGTCTGTTAAAAGCTGAGGGCTTAGTGAGGAATAAAAAGCAGACATATCGTATTTACACGGAAGAAGGGCTCCAAGTTCGCACCAAAAAGCGGAATAAAATACAGCGGCCCAGGCTTCCTTTGGAAGTACCGTCAAAGCCGAACCAGCGTTGGTCTATGGACTTTGTTTCAGATCAGCTAGCCAATGGCCGACGCTTCAGAACGCTGAATGTGGTTGATGATTATTCACGAGAAATGATCGGGCAGCTTGTCCGTGTTTCAATGAGTGGCAAACAGGTTGCTCGATTTTTATCTGAGATGATAGAAACACGAGGCGCACCTAATTCAATAGTGTGTGATAACGGCACAAAGTTTACGAGTAAAGCCATGTTCTTCTGGTCAAAAGAAACCAAAGTGAAACTCAGCTTTATCCAGCCCGGGAAGCCAACTCAAAACGCTTTTGTTGAAAGCTTAAATGGTAAATTCAGAAATGAGTGTTTAAACCAGCACTGGTTCAGGACGATGGAAGAAACAAGGTATGAAATTGATTTATGGCGAGAACATTATAATCATGTTCGACCACACAGTTCACTGAATTATTTATCGCCAGTTGAGTTTGCTAAACGGGCCACTTAATATGAATTATCTCATCGAATGAATGGTACTAATTCAGGGGAAAGGTCACCAATCATCACCATGGTCATATCCCGATGGCCGTGCCGACCAACCTTCTTGGCAGCTTTGGTGACTAGTTCAACTTCTTTGGGTGTTAAGTATTCCCGTTCTCGAAGATCCGAGTATTTGGGTGGTGTTGGTGTAACTTTCCGATTTTTGATGGTTGGGGTGGGTTTGCGATGGTCTTCTAAGTTGATGATTTCTCTCATAGTGGCTCCGGTTAACTTGCGCAATTATAACCGAAAGTGGCGGTGTTTTATACGGTGAGAGTGTTGGTGCCGGGATGGTTTGGATTGTTGAGGGCGTTTGGAAGGTTGGTGGGGATAGATGGAGATGGCCGGGGATTGCTAGTAATGCATTCAGATTGTGGTTATTGTCCCACCGATCGGAGATCGGTGGGTAACAATTGGGCAATAACTATTCTTTTAATGCATCACAACCCATTTGCAAATCATGAACCCCATTCGGAGGAAATGGACTACCATCATCAAGTTGTAACTTTATAGTTGCAACCAGCTTGCTGCTGTTACACTTCAATTCAATATGCCCGGACATGGAAATATGTTTCATCGTCGATGCTTGAAATACCCTGACATCTTCTCCTTTGATGGAATAACCTTTCCCCGTGAGTGTTAAATCATAGATTTCAACAGATTCTTGCTTTGGCTTGAATATATTGTGGCTTCGCTGGTACTCCCCTGTTGGGTGGTAAATCGTTATTGTCAATTGCTTATCATTGTTTAGTTTTGCAGATGTACTACCTGTCGCAGCACATCCTAATACACTTGTTGTAAGAGATAAAATAATAATTAGTCTTAGGATAAACATAGCTATTTCCCTATTGAGCTTCACATCCACACCCACCATAAGCCTCGATTAACGCTTTGGTGTGTTTGCGAATATTGTTGGCTCTGGATTTACTAATGATAATGTCATTAACACCATGAGCTATTAACGTTAAAGAGTCTCTAAACCTGAAGCCGTTCCACTGCTGGAAATCTTTGTGCCCTCTTGATAGCCCGTCCTGCTCGGCATGAATTAGTCGAGCAAGTGCTTTACTTCTTTGAGAGGCTGTTAACGAACCTGATAAGCTGTTATGGAGACTGTTAATATAGTTTGAATAAGCTTGCTCCGCACTTTCAGGAGATTGATTTGTGTCACCATCAGCCATATGGTGCCATGCAGAATTTTCTGGTAACTGCGACCCCGGTAGAGCATCAACACCTGCAACTAATTTTGCCAATTCATTGGCAAAACTTGTATTGCACCCTGCGGCATTGGCAGACTCTCTGGTCAACCTTTTGTGAAAAGAAGGTACTAATAGCCCAGTTGGGTCAATATTCATCACAGGGTTTTGATAGGCATACCCATACGTATTAATACCACCCGCTAAGCCAATTGGGTCAGATTGAATATATCTACCAAGCTCAGGGTCATAGTCACGGAAATAGTTATAGTGCAGCCCACTTTCTTCATCATAGTACTGTCCCGCGAATCGCAGATTATTCGTTACTGTTTCAATCGTGATATCTGTTTCACCAAATGGTGTGTAATTAGCTTTCCATACAATAGATGCAGTATTATCAGTTAGCGCTTGCGGTGTACCTAAGTGATCATTGTGATAGTAATAGGTATCTATTGCATCCATCACTAATGGCTGGCTTTCATAGTAAATATATTCTTTCGTCACTTTACCTTCATCGCTAGCTTCAGCTATGAGTAAGCCTTGTTCATCATAGAGGAAATAGATATCACCGAATACATTGCTCTTTTTCACTCGCTGGCCTAAACCGTTATACAAATAAGTGGTCTTAATGCCGTTTTCGTCATTAGTCACTTCCGTTAAGCGATTATGCTCACCATAAGTGAAGCTGCGTTTATCACCTCGTGTACGATTTCCGTTAGCATCATGGATAAATGGGCTGTCAAGTTGGTTGCTTGGTGTCAGGTAACCGAGTGAGCTTTCAGTGCCATTATCCGTTTTAGTGATACGATTACTGACACTATCGTAGCTGTAAACTATTGTGCCGTAACTACCCGTTGCACCTGTCAAATGGTCAAGTTCATCGTAATTGTATGTTTGGTTAGAGGTTGGATTAAGCGCACTGGTTAAAGTGGTGATAGTGCTATCACCGTTATAGCCAATCGCATTCTGGTAAACATCATTTACCATAATACTGGTTAATTGCCCGTTTAAGTTATGTACTCTAGTCGTAGTTTTTCCGTTACCTGAATCAAAGCTTTTCGCTTGTCCAAACGGGACATAACTCGCACTAGTTAACAAGATTTGTGTCTTACCTGCTTTGGTTTCAGTAATACCGGTAATTAAGCCATGCGTGTTTCGGGTTAAGTTAACCTCTCGACCACTTGGCAATGTAAGGTGAGTTCATTTGAACACAAAATTTAGCTGTTTTGTATATGAAAAAAAAAGCCCCGGCTAGCGAGGCTTTGGATTCAAATAAATAGAATTATTAGTATAAAGAACCCAATAGTTATAAGTGAAATTATGTTGGTGTCACGAATATACTTTTTCATTTCAGCGGTAATATTTTCAGACTTATAAAGCCCCATGAAAATAAATTTCCACGCAAACTTTAAGTTTTTAGCATCTCCATACTCTGCAAAGACACTAGGATTTTCTTTTTCTAATCTTGAGGAAATTTTATCAAACCTCCAGTTTATAACTGGAAATATTACGATCATAATAACTAATAGTATAACTTTCATTATTTACATGGCGTTGTTTCCTAAATGGTTGAACCTTCCTGCCAACCTGTGATCAGATCATCAATATCCCTAGTTCGTACCATAACAATGAACAGAATCACAAATTGGTCACAGTACAATCAAGCCCTCGTTAACCGAGGCAACATTCGCTTTTGGTTTGACGAAAAAGCAACGCGCCACTGGTATAACGAATGTGCTCACGGTGGGCGTGGTCGCTCTTATCATTACTCTGATCTCGCTATCGAAACTTGCCTGACGCTTAAAGCGGTGTTTGGTGAGGGGGAGTGGCACGCACAAAAGCATCATGTGAAAGCACGTAGGAAGTGGCGAAAACTACATCTTGCGGTGGATGCCAACACCCATGATATTGTGGGGGCACAAATGACGCTCAGTAATGTAACCGACGGTGAAACGCTGCAAGATTTAATAAGACCTTTGCGCCGACGTATTGATAGAGTGAGTGCTGATGGCGCTTATGATAGCCGCCGCTGTTATGCCGAAATCACTGCTAAGAGAGCGATACCCGTCATCCCGCCGCGAGAAAATGCCCGCTTATGGGGTGATGAGCATCCACGTAACGGGTCCGTGATGCTGTGCAATAAATTAGGCAGTGTACAGTGGAAAAAGCTCAGCGGTTATCACGTACGTTCATTAGCAGAAACAGCGATGTACCGTTTCAAGCAATTGATGGGGGCTAAGCTAAATGCCCGTGATTACAACCGCCAACTGGTTGAAGCGATGATCAAAGTGAAGGCGTTAAATAAGCTCAACACCCTTGGTCTGCCTAAATATCAGTAAGTTAAGCAAGCCTGTTAGAGAAAGCTATTTGATCAACAAGGCCTATTTACATCCACACTCGCTTTCGGTGACACTATCAACAAAAATATTCCCTAAGACAGCACTTACTCCTCCAGCATCAAGTCCTCCAACAATACCATTTGAATCGATCAGATTTTACTAGACAGATTTTTGTTTGAATTCTTCGAGCTTTTCATAAGCCAGTGGAGGCATGTTATTCGCTTCCCCATGCTTACGTCTAGAGTTATAAAACATTTCAATGTAATCGAATACGTCAGCTCTCGCATGCTCGCGAGTTAGGTAGATTTTTCTTTTTATCCGCTCTCGCTTTAACAGTTGGAAAAAGCTCTAGGCAACAGCGTTATCGTGGCAGTTTCCTCTCCGGCTCATACTTGCCTTGAGATTGTGTGCGGTCAAAAAGTCACTCCACTCATAGCCTGTAAATTGACTCCCCTGATCTGAGTGTATTAACACCTGCTCTTTCGGCTTTCGCCGCCATACTGCCGCTAGGAGCGCCTGAGTAACAAGCTCAGACTCCATTCTAGAACTCATCGACCAGCCAACAACAGCACGAGAGTAGAGACCTAATACGACAGCAAGGTAAAGCCAGCCTTCATGAGTTCGGATGTAAGTGGTGTCAGTGACCCAGGATTTATTTGGCGTAGTTACGGTAAATTTTCAGTCAAGAATATTACTAGCGACTACGGCAGGTTTACCGCTGTAATGGCCTTTATGTTTTCTATAGCCTACTTGCGCTCTTATCCCTTCTAGCCTCATCAGCTTGGCTACACGGTGCTTGCTGCAAGCCTCACCTAAATCGCGAAGATCGCTCGTGACTTTTCTATAGCCGTAAACACAACCACTTTCTAACCATGAGTGTTTAATCAACCCAGTCAGTCGCTCGTCTTCTAATTGACGCTGTGATTTGGGGTTATTCATCCATGCATAAAAGCCACTTCGCTGAATTGAGAGGGTTTTACACATTATTTTGGCTGGATAATTATTGAGCCTAGCTTTTATGAACGCGTATTTTTCTTTGACTCGCTCGCGAAAAATACGGTTGCTTCCTTTAGAATGTCGCGCTCCATTGTCACGCGTTTAAGTTCCTTTTCTAACTGCTTGATTCGGTCTGTTTGGTCTCGCGATTGCTTATGCTTCTCATTATCTGGACCGTGAGATTTTATCCAGTTATAGAGAGAGCTGCTGGTCACTCCAAGCCTTTCGGAAACACTAGCCACTGAATAACCGTGTTCCGTAACTTGTTTAACTGCTTGTATTTTAAATTCTTCAGTAAATCGCTGGGACATCATTTCTCCTTAGTACACATAATTATAAAGCAATTAGGTGTCTAGAGAAGGCTGGTCGATTCAACTTGTTCTGCGCGACTAAACCAAGACACTTTTCTTAAGGAACTTTGTTCATATCTACTGCCGATAGATCACTATTAGCTCTTCAACAGTTGCTTTTTTTCAAAAAATTCCTTGCTATTTTTGTTTAAAAAGCCCCTACTAGTGAAAAGTTCTATTGTGATAGCGAAAACGAACCACATGTTCATAACGCTGGTGCTGGCAGTAAATCACCTCTTTGACATCAGCGAGCTTTATCGGCGTATCAAGTAAGTTCAGTACCCCATGCTCAACAAATATGGCACTACTGCGTATGGGCTCGATGCTCCATTGATACTGGGCACTGAGCATAAAGCTAAATATCAACACCGATATCGCTTGCGCCCAAAAGCTCTGCTCCATCATAAAGTTAATAAAAAACAGTACATAGATAAACAATGCACCGGTGTATAAAGCGCGGGTGATCACCGCACGCGTGGCAAATTGCTTTTTGCGGGTAAGTTGGCTCACTGGGGTCTTCCTTGTTTGATGAAAACTGCATTTAATGGCTGTAGGCAGACGGTTGTTTTATTAGCCGTTCATTGTCAACGACCATAGTCCATTGACCGTCGTTGTTGTTCGGTGGCTCGTTGACGATGAAGGTGGTGCTGAAAAAACCAATGCCAACACTGAAGTTGTCACCCTCAAATGATTGCAACGGCCCTTCCACTGAGGTAGAGCCCCTGTTTTTATAGCGTTTATAGGCGACTGTGCCATCTTCAAGAATCAATAAACTCATGCTTGGACTTTGCCAGTGCCCGACATAATCGCGCTTTTGTGCAGGGACGGGTTCTGCGCAACTGCATAGCAGTAGAATAAACGCCAAAGCCAGTAATACTAATCGCATCCGTTGCTCCGTTAGTTATCGAAATAAGTTATTGGGTTGAGGTAGAAGGCTTTCTTGGCGCCTTGGGGGGCGCTATCAATGAGCCAAAAGTAAGGAATTAAAGTCACCAATGAGTAGTGTAAATGAGCAGCTTTACCTTGGGCATTACCGCTGGTGCCAACACTGCCTATTTGCTCACCGCCACTAAACCAACGACGGTCGCTATCACTAAAGCTGTCTAGATGAGCATAATAGTGTAATCGCCATTTTGGTCCGAGGGCAATCATCACATTGCCGCCCTTTGGCCACTGTCCACGATAAATCACCAAGTGATGTGAAGCGGCCACCACATCAGTGCCTTTATTGGCAAAAATATCGACCCCTTTATGCACCCCAGAGCTTCCCCAAGGTTCATACCAAAAAGTATCTTGATGCCAATCAGCGCTACTTGCCCCATGCACGGGAATAGTCACTGGCTCGGGCACTAGAAACGCGAATATAAAACCAAACAGTAATGCCGCCAAAACTAACCTCCTTGTTCTTTTTAAGTACCGTATCGGCTTACTCATGAAGCTGTTTGCTCATAAAATACTTTTTGCCGTTAAGCGGATATTGCTGTTGCACCCATTGTGTTTCATAGCCATGGCGCTCATAAAACGGTTGCGCCTGAAAATCCAAGGTATCGAGCAGCACATACGTGCACCCGCGCGCCTTAGCGGCTTGTTCTATGGCAGTGAGACATTGTGAGCCGATGCCTTGCCCACGTAATGTGTCACTCACCCAAAGATAATCCAATAGCAACCAATGACCAAAGGTACGGCCACTGGCTCCGGCTTTTACTTCGCCTTGTTCATCGCGCCAGCTAACCGCTAAAGGTTTGCGTTCTACATTTTGCCAATGGGCCCAATTATATTGGCTGATTTGCTGAGCAATAAAGTCGAGTAAGTCTTGTTCTGGATTCTGTATTACTTCTAACGTCATATGGCCTCTGAATACACAGGTGCAGCTAATTAAACACCGATATAAAAAGCGAAGCTTACAGAGAAAGGAAATGTTTTGCAGCGATCAACGACCAGTTCTAAGAACCAAGGTGCACATCACTGCTAATAACTAAAAAATTGGCGCCAATCCTTTTTACAGTGTAATCGCAATCCATGCCTACATGTGTGCATTATGAGGGCCAAAATAATGGCCCTCATGCTGTCAATGATATACCACTTTGTAGTACTTAAACAAACGCACCCATCATGTAGGCTCCGCTGTAACCTACTGAATAAGCAATTAATAAGTACAGGGTATTGCGCAGATAGCTCATAAAGGTAAGGTCACGCACCTTACTCATGGCAATGATCCCAGCGGCCGAGCCGATAACTAGCATCGACCCACCCACGCCGGTGGCATAGGTAAACGCGAGCCAGTCGCGGGTTTGCATGTGAATGTCCGCTTTTAATAACGCTGCGGTCAGTGGCACATTATCCACCGCTGCCGAGAGTATGCCCATCAAGTAGTTGGCTTGATTTGGTGCTAATACTTCATACAAGTGGGTAAATTGCGCCAGCACCCCAACCTCTTTTAGCGCGCCGACCAACAGCAACACACCGACAAAGAACAGTAAGGTGTCGTATTCAATTTCACGAATATAGTCGATGATTTTTTTATTCACGTCTTTTTTACGCATCAAGAACTGGGCGCTTAGGAACATCACCGAAAGCCCGAACAAAAAGGTCAGCAAAGGCGGAATGGAATACAGCACACTCATGGTTAGAGTACCGACAATGGTCGATATAAAAATCGCCGCAATGGTGATATCGGTCTTTTCTATCGCTTTAGGCTCGCCCAAGGCGAAGCTCACTCGGCCATTCATTTTCATCGATAACAACGCAGCGAGCACAATAACGCTCAGTGCTGCTGGGGCCACTAGCAGCAGAAGATTAGCTATGGTGACTTTATCAGCAAGGAAGATCATGAGCGTGGTGACATCACCGGTAATAAGCGACACCCCCCCTGAGTTAACCGCGAAGATGATTAACGTGGCGTACTTGACCAGTTTGCGCCCATCTAACTTCAACGACATCACCACCGCCAGCGACACTAAGGTTGCGGTGATATTGTCGGAAATCGACGAAAACAAAAAGGCAAAACCAGCAATCAGGAACATTAATTTACGCTCACTTATTTCGCTGGGCAATACACGTTGCACTAAGTTTTGAATGAACCCTTTGGAATTGAGATAGGCAACAAAGGTCATTGCCGCCATTAAAAATAGCCAAAGGGTGGCAATTTCTAAAATATTCTCATTGAGTTCATGCTTAATGTGGTCGAGGGAGTGACCGTTTAGTGGGGAGATAAAGAGGATGATCCAGCACAGGGTGCCGAAAAACAGCGTGGTTTTAGCCTTATTCACGTGGATGACATCTTCCACGACAATAAGCACAAAGGCCACGGCAATGAGCGTCAAGATGAGCGCACTGACCATTTTTGGTATTTTTCCTTGCTATAGGCGAATAGAACAATACTGCTAAGTTTACTGCCCGTATGCACACACCCGCGCTACAAAAAACAAACTTAGGAGTACCCTGGGTTAATTGTCAGACCAATAACAGGTTTTTGGTCTGCAAGCGGCGCGAATTCTAACACCGCTTATGTCCCGGGGCTATTACCAAATACGCTAATATGACAATTTTTTTACTCCCCCCGTGTAAAGCTTGCGCAACGGCGCAAAAGCTGTTTTACCCTTAGTTCGCTTTCGTTATAATCGCTCCCCATTGCCAAGCACAAAGAATACATAACATGATACTAGCCAAGCGCGTTCTCAATACGCTGACAGAGCTATGGCCGGTGCTGGAAACTCTGATTAAACGCTACAAGATGGGCGATTTCAGTATTAAAGAAGTGCAGAGTATAGTGAAGCAGCACTTTCCCCATTATTCCGGCGCGCAAATATACAAAGAAACCAACCGCCTACTCAATCAAGATATCTTGGTGCCCTTGGCCAAATCTTCGCAGTTGGAGATTAACCGCGCCATTAGTGATTTTGCCGCTTACTTGTTGCAAGATGAAAGTCTCGGTGTGGCCGCAGAGATTCATGTTTTGGTGGAAGACCTGCAACGCTTAAGCACTAAATTGGCACAAGCGGTAGATGATGCTGATTACATGGATATTAGTCGTTACAGCCGGATTATGGATGAACGGGTTCGCAAAATCGTTAAGCTCTATCGACATAACGAAAATGCCATTTACAACTTGGTTGAGCAAGCCAAGTCTGACGCCTCGCACTTGTCGCTGGCAAAACGCTACAAAGCCGTTATTGAAGCGTTCGATGAGTACATCGAGCCGATGTTAGCCATGCTCGATATCAACGGCCCATTTCAGCTGTGCTTTGATGCCATTGAGCAAGGCCTCAGCGCGCACTTGTACACACTAAAGCAAAGTGGTCGTGACAGCGCCAGTATTCGCATGCTTGAGCAGCTGCGCACCCGCATCCTCGATATGCATCAAGTGGGTCAGCAAAGCTTGCGTCACAGCGCCGATATTCTTATGCCACTGCGTGAGGAGTTACGACAAAACACATTGATCACCCGTCAGGCAGCAAAAGTGCTGGCACACATAAGAAAGCGCGGGTTAGACACGGTTATGAGTGCCCACCAGCCGTTTTTCGTCTCCGATCCGATGCGCCACCAGCTCGGCAGTCATGCTCAGCTAACAGCCTATATGGCAGGGTTGGCTGAATTTGAAGAGCACGACTTTGAGCTGCCCGATGGCGACCAAGCTGCGCCCTATACACCGCCAGCGATCCCCGCTTATGGCGATGTGCGCGCTCTGTTTAAAAGCAACAATAAAAAGCGCGCAGGCAAACAACAGGTTATCGATGTACTCAGTGGCTCCTACCCAGAACTAGAAGCCGATGAGTTACTTTATCTGTATCAAAAGCTTATTAACGACGCGAGCTTAGCACTCGAGCAAGATACCCACCCCGAACAAAAGACCTTCGCTGGCAAGCGCTTTACCTTGTATCCCTTCGTTGCCGCCAGCGAGCCCACTAATGAGAGTAATGACCCGGTATGAGTCAGATTGATTTATCGCAGCTAACGCAACTGCATTACATTAACAAAAAACTAGTCAGTGGCTACCACATCAGCGAGCAAGACAACTTAGCCTGGCAAGAGCTAGACCAACAGCTAGGCCAATACGAGCTGTTATTTACGGCCTTAGGCCACACCCTTGTGCATGATGCGCGAGGCTTTTATTACTTCGCTATGGATGAAGGCACCGCCAATATGGGCAAAATATCGCGGGCCATCGCGCTTTTTATCTACACCTTAATCGAACACTACGCCAATGCCGGTAAAGATCCAATGCGTGCGCTATTCGACAGTGAGGTGGATTTAGAGCTATGCCAAGAGTTGGTATTGCACAACAAGGTGCTGTTTGACCAACTGGAGATTTTCTCCGGCACCGACCTGCGCAAAGACGTGTTAATGCGCATGGTGCGCTTGGGGCTATGCAAAGAAAAAGACCATGCCTTTCGCCTGCTCGCGCCCATCCATCGCTATTTAGATGCCCTATTCGAAGTAAACAGTGATGCGCTAGAAAGCGCCGAGGAGCTATAAATGCAGCAGTTACATGGATTAAGCAAACTCGCGTTGTTAAATACTGCCGGCTATGCCAAGTGCGTTATCCCCTTGCATAAAAGTAGCTCCATATGTGCCCCTAACAACACCGGAAAAAGCTCGGTCATTAATGCCTTACAGTTTCCTTTGATTAACGATTTGCGGCTCACCGAGTGGGACGGCCATGACTTAGAGGAAACTCGTAAGTTCTATTTTGCCTCCGACCAATCCTACATTTTATTGGAGGCCGATCTTCCTCATGGCAAAGTGGTTATCGGCGTCGCTGGGTTGGGTAAAATAGCGGGCTTCGCTCATCAGTACTTTTGCTATAACGGCGCTTTAAATTTAGAGGATTTTACCGACAATAAACGCATCGTTAAGTACACCCGGTTATTTAAGCATTTACAAGACAAAGGCTACCAGCCGCTCGAGCTTAAGGCGCAAGAGCTCAATGCCCTGCTGATTGGCGGTGCTACACCCTTTGACGGCGATATCAACTTACGCATGATCCCGCTTAATAATGTCAGCGACGCACCTACTTACAAAGAAATTTTTCGCCGTATGCTTAATCTTCATAAGCTCGGGGCCGGCGATGTTAAACGCTTTATGCTGCGTGTATTTGAACGCCATATGTCCAACGCCCATGTAGACTTCTACGAAGTGTGGCAACGCGCCTTTGATAAGGTTAACCGAGCCCGCCGCGAGCTCAATGCCTTAGAGACCATGCAAGAGCCCATTGCCGCCTTGGAAAATATGCTGGAACATCAAAGCGCACTCAAGGGGAAGCTGGGTGCCTATGGGCCGAAAATAGATGTTGCCTTGGGCGAGTATGCTGAGTACTTCGAGGCGCAAAATGACGAGCTCAATGAGCAACTCTCGGCCATTGAGTCGCAAAAGCACGAGTTTGAGCAAAAACAGCGTTTATATGTGCAACAATCTCGGGATATTGAGCGCAAAATGACCGAACTCAACGCCTGGTTTAGTGATTTTGATGCTCTGCATCATGAGTTTGAACTAGCCAACAGTGATACCTTACACAGCGAGCTCAAAGCACTGAAGGGTGAATATGAAACCCTTAGTCACTCGTTGAAAAGTGCCGAAGGGCAAAGCTTACACACCTTAGATTTCCGTATTAAGGAAACGCAAAAGCAAATTAAAAGCCTGAAATTGCAACTCAAAAACCTTGAGTACAACCTGTTTACTCGTATGCGCGAAGATTTATCGCTTAAAGAGGTTGAAGAAATTTCGCGCATTTTGAATCCAGACTTGCTCTCTTTTGCCACCACCAGCGGCGGCGAAATTAGCATTGACGATGAGCACACCTTTGGCGACTTCTTAAGTCTGCTGAGCGAAGCGATACGCGGTGGCGAACTAGTGCTGCCCGGGGCCACCATCAAGCTTAAAAAGCTGCCTGTGGTGCAAATGCAAAGTGGCGCTGATAAAGCCCAGCTCACCGAGCAGTTGCAGTCATTGGAGCATTCATTAACCGATTTAAAGGCGCAGCGTGACGTAGCCGCCGATGTCGCCGGCAAACAAGCTGAGCGTGACGCCCTTTATGAGCAGTTGATGGCCCAAGAGGCGGCATTAAAGCGCTATGAGCAATACCAGGTGATGCAACGTTCGCAGCAAGCGCAGCAGACACTGATGGAGACCCTGAACGCAGAACAGGAAGAGGTGGATAGTTATCTCAGCGAGGTACAGCAAAGTGCAGCGGGGATTGCCGATAGCCGCGCAATAGTGAACTCCAAGATTGAAGCCCTGGCACGACAAAAGGCACGCTTAGAGCAGGTTAAAAGCGAGCGTATCGACCACACGCTAGATGTTGTAGGCGGTAAAGTAACGCCGTACTTAATCGACATTACCTTTGATTTTGATTCACTGGCTGACACCATTCATACCTTTAACAAAGATTGTCAGGAGCTGCGCAACTTCGATATTAATATTCGCAACACCTATTTGCACATCTACAATGCCGGGATTACCAAGTTCGACAACGAAAGCGATGAGCTGAATAAATATCAAAAACTCATCAGTGCCTATCACAACATTGATAACGAACGCGAAGCCGTCAACCGTCAGGCCCGTGTGGCCCTCACTGAGGTAGCGGCAACGATCAAAGGGTTACGCCAAGACTTGGATAGGTTAACGGCAGAGATGCGGTTATTTAACGATGGTATCAGTGAGCAGCAAATCTCTAACCTGCAAGGCTTTAAAATTGATGTGCTGCCTAGGCAGATGCTAGTGCAAAGCATTGATACCATTTTGGCGACCTCTGATCTGTATGAACAAGGTGACAGCCTTGATTTGCTCTCAGAACAGCATATCAACGAGTCGCAGGTGAATGAGGCGAAAGATCAGTTAATTAAGCTCGCCTCGGAAAAGGCTGGGCTGACATTGAGTGATTTATTCGATATTCGCTTTCAGGTGATTAATCGCGCTGGCGAAACCGAATACTTCGATAAAATAGACTCCGCTGGCTCCAATGGCACTCGTATCACCATTAAACTGCTGTGTGGCATGCTATTTATACGCCATTTGCTATCCGACAAAGAAAAAAGCCTGTATCGCGTGCCTCTATATATTGATGAAGCGGCTGATATTGACCCACAAAACCAACAGGCGATCATTGAAACCGCACTGAGCTTTGGCTTTGTGCCTATTTTTGCTTCGGTGAAGCCGCAAATAAGCTGCGACTATATCGTCCCGATTCGCACCCTCGGTGATGGTAAGCAGAACTGGGTTGACGAGCGTGACTGGATTAAAGTAGAGCAAGACCAAGCTAGCTAAAAACTGACTGCGATGGAAAGGACTTATTTCTGTCGCCTTTAAATTAGCTACCACGCTGGGAGCATAGAATGAGAAAAGGATTTTTGTCTTTGTTAGTCGCGGCGTTTTTGCCGCTTAATTGCAGTTATGCTGGGCACGCGCCAAGCCCGAGTATGCTTGACGCCCAGCAAGGTTTTTTACAAAGAAGTGTACAACAAACCCCCTTTAGCGCAGTGGTGCGCGTGCACAGCGTCAGCAGTGTTGCCGATGATAAGGCTCTGGTGTGGCATATCTACCGTGGCGAGATTATCACCCCGATACGAGGACAACAAAGTGGTGATATCAGCTACGCGATGTTGGTGGAAAAAGGCGAAGAAGCGGTACTCCCCGCAGCGCCGGTGTTACTGACACTGTGCTTAAATGAGAACGCTACCATCCCGAGTGATTTCTATTGGCCAGGCACGGGGGCCGAATTTGCAATAACCCCTGAGCTACTCCAAGTTGCTCAACGAGCTGGTGCTCGCAGTGACCAGGCTCAAAAAGCGTTTATCATGTGTGATTAAGTAAAAAGTGATACTTTGATAGCTACACATTAATAGCAATAAATCAGGGAAGAAAACGATGCAAAGCATGTTGCAATATTCGGGGATCGCTGCCTCTATCTGGCTCATCACTGGGGTCTATGTTGCGTCACTGTTCTATCCTCAATACAGCCATACCCGCCAGTTTTGTAGCGAGCTTGGCGCCACAGGCAGCCCGACACAGACCCTCTCACCGCTGATAAATAATTATCCATTAGAGCTGCTCTTTACTCTGTTTGGCGCTTATGTCATCAGCGTCAGCGACGGTTCACTCGCCTATCTGAGTATCGGCATCTTAGTCATTGTGCATGGGGTATCAACCTGGGGATGCGGGCTGTTTGCGATGGATAGCGACCCCTATACTGAGCACCCTACCCTGAGCTGCACCATTCACTCCTATTGTGGGGCGCTGATGTTGCTTTCATTACTCATTGCCCCGAGCATAGTCGCCTTATCATCGGAGTTCACATCGCTTATGCGGGGACTCTCGCTGCTTTGTGTCTGCGCCTGCTTATATTTTTGCTATCACCTTCATCTAGCTTTTAAAGCCCGCACTTACCCAGGCCTATATCAACGTTTGAGTTACGGCTGGCAAATCTTATGGTTGGTGGCGTTCTCATTTTATATAACTGACTAGACACACCGCTGTGTCATTTAGCGCAAGGCAAAATTGACCGCCGCTTGCGCATGCAGTGCCGTAGTGTCAAATAATGCCATGGCGGTGTCTTGTTGCTTTAGCAACAACCCGATTTCTGTACACCCTAAGATGACGCCTTGAGCTCCTTGGTGGCCGAGCTCAGTGACAATGTTTAGGTAATCAGACTTGGCCTGCTGACATATATGCCCTTTACACAATTGCTGGTAAATCACCTCGTGAACGCGCTGGCGCTGCTGAGCATTCGGCACTAGGACACTGATATTGAACTGCTCATACAAGCGCTGGCGGTAAAAAGGCTGCTCCATGGTAAACGCCGTGCCCAACAGACCTACGGTGGTAATTCCCTGTTGTTGCAGCGCTTCACCGACCGCATCAACGATATGCAAAAGTGGTATATCAATATGGGCGCTTACCTCATCGGCGACTTTATGCATGGTATTGGTGGCGATAAGCACACAGTCAGCACCTGCACGCTGTAACTGTGTTGCAGCATAGCCGAGGCGATCCGCCAGTTGCGACCACTGATTGTCGTACTGTAGCTGCGCTATAGTGGCAAAGTCGACACTATTGATAATTAATTGGGCACTGTGCAAACCGCCTAATCGCTGCGCTACGCCTTGATTTATAAGTTGATAGTAGCTTTGCGTACTTTGCCAGCTCATGCCGCCGATTATGCCTAGGGTGTTCATCGCTTACTCACTATAGCTGTATAAGGATTCACCAAAGCGCTCTCGCTTAGGCAGGTAATAATGGTCATAGTCCAAAGAAAAAGCCACATGATGAGCTTTCCCTTTTAACTCTCCCCGTGGCACTAAGCCATAGTAGCGAGAGTCGGCACTGTTACGGCGGTTATCGCCCATCATTAAATAGTGATCGTTGGGGATCAGTATCGGCGCAAAGTTACCAGCATGCATGGCACGGGTTTTATCAATACGAATGGCATGGGCGAGGTCACCGAGCAACTCGGTGGCAAACAACGCCTTAGCGTTCTCCTTTGTCACCTTATAACGCTGCGCCTGGCCATTGATAATTAACACCTCATCGTGCATTGAGATGGTATCGCCTGGCACTCCCACAACACGCTTAATGAGTCGGTTATCAGCTGCCAGGGAATCAAACACCACAATATCGCCACGCTCTGGCTCGCCCATTCGTAACAGTGAAACATCACTAAAAGGGACGCGCAAATCATAGGCCATCTTATTTACGGTAATACGGTCACCCACTTCTATTGTTGGCAGCATAGAGCCCGTCGGCACGGTATACCAATCAGCAAAAGCGCTGCGAAATACCGACATGCCGATAATAAAACAGATAAATCCACGGTTGTTTCTAATTAATTGCGCAGCCCAATGGCGGCGTTTAGCTGGTTGAGACATGGTTCACTCCTTTTTGCCTTAGGTGGGCGCGAGCACAAAAAGTTCGGCGAAAAATGTAAAAGAGTGTGTGCGGTTGCCCTTGATTGAAAAACAAGACGGCCGTGCTGACAGCAAAAAAAGAATATCAAAGCGGCCACAAGCGAATGCTTGGCCGCGTATTTAAGCTATCTTTCGGGTCACCCACCAGGTGGCTATTTGCATCAATAACGCGCTGACTAAACACGCCAGTAGGCCGCTTTGTTGGTATAACCAGCCCGATAACACGGTGCCAATAAGCCTTCCCATGGCGTTGGCCATGTAATAAAAGCCCACATCCAAAGACACTGCATCTCTGTCTGCGAGTTTGACGACTAGGTAACTATGCAGCGATGAGTTAACCGCAAACACCGCACCAAAACATAATAACCCGACCACCAAGACAATATTTTGCACACTCTGGGTGGTGGCAAACAGCAACCACACCGCTATTAACAGCGCCGTTGTTAGCGTCAACAATGCACTAAATCTGGTTGCTTGCTGAAACACCGATACACGGGCATGACGGCTCAAGCGCGGCGCGATACTTTGCACTACGCCATAGCCAATAATCCACAGCGCCATAAAACTGCCAACCTCGGTGTGTTGCCAACCTAGCTCACTAATAAAAAACACCGGTAAGGCCACCACAAACCAGACATCGCGAGAGGCAAAAAGCAACATACGCGCAGCTGCTAGGCGATTCAGTGCCGCGTTCTTAGAAAACAATTGTCGAAATTTAGGTTTAAACTTACTACGACCTAGATCCTCACCGAGCAACAGGGCACTGAGGATAAAGCCAGCACCCACCACGACCATTAACGCAATCACCGCACCGCTAAAACCGAGTAACGACAGCAGCGCACCACCGGCAAAGTAGCCCGCCCCTTTTAAGGCATTTTTAGACCCGGTGAGTAGCGCTATCCAGCGATATAAACGCCCTTGTTGTGTGTCACTGACCACGGTTTTAATGGCACTTTTCGCGCTCATTTTATTGAGATCTTTAGCTATGCCACTGAGTGCCTGCGCTGCCATTACCCAAGGAACACTGAGCCAGCTGTTATCCACTAACAACATGGCCAGAGCAATCAGTTGCAATGCCATACCTATTTGCATGGTGCGATTGAGACCGATACGGGCCCCAAGCCAACCTCCCACAAGGTTGGTTACCACGCCAAAAAACTCGTAAAATAAAAACAGCATGGCAATGGCCAAGGGCGCATAGCCGAGCTGGTAGAAGTACAGAACCACCAGCATGCGCAGCGCGCCATCACTGAGCGTAAAGGCCCAATAATTTGCGGTGATCACGCCATACTGCTGAATTGGCGATGTATTCATAGCGGGTCCCTACAGGCTATTGGCAACTTTACGCATCAGCTCGGCGGTACGATTGGCATAACCCCACTCGTTGTCATACCACAGGTACAGCTTCGCCTGGGTGCCATTGACCACCATGGTCGACAGTGCATCGACGATGCTTGAACGCGGATCGGTGCGATAGTCGATTGATACCAGAGGCTTTTCTTCATAACCTAGGATGCCCTTGAGCTCGCCCTGAGCAGCCTCTTTAAACCAGGTATTTAACTCTTGCTCTGTGGTTTCACGGTTAAGCTCAAACACGCAGTCGGTGATCGACGCATTCGCCAAAGGCACTCGCACTGCGTGACCATTGAGCTTGCCCTTGAGTTCAGGAAAGATATGAGTGATGGCTGTAGCCGAGCCAGTAGTGGTTGGGATCAGGCTCATACCGCAGGCGCGCGCTCGGCGTAAGTCCTTATGAGGGGCATCCAAAATCGTTTGCGTATTAGTGATATCGTGGATGGTTGTCATGGAGCCATGCTTAATACCAATTTTATCTTGCAACACTTTAACCACCGGCGCGAGGCAATTGGTGGTGCATGAAGCCGCTGTGACAATATCATGGCTATCTGGGCAATAAAGCGCATCATTAACGCCCATCACCACATTAAGGATGCCTTGCTCTTTAACCGGAGCGGTGACCACCACTTTGCGCACCCCTTGAGTAAGATACTGGCGCAGCAGTTCGGTTTTTTTCATCTTCCCGGACGCTTCAATAACAATATCGCACTGCGACCAGTCGGTATCAGCAATCGCCTTATTGGCGCTGCATTGGATTCGCTGCTCATTGATGCACAGAGCCTCATCATCAGCGCTAACTGGGTATTGCCAACGTCCGTGCACCGAATCAAATTCCAATAAGTGCGCGAGCGTAGCAGCATCACCGGCGGGGTCGTTGATATGAACAAATTCTATTTCCGGCCAGTCATACGCCGCGCGCAACACCAACCGGCCCATGCGGCCAAAGCCATTAATGCCTACTTTCAATGTCATGGTTTTCTCCATCAATCGCAGCACGAAGGGCGATTATCCATTGCCTGTAATCGCGCCAGTGCGTCTTCTATTAATTCTGCTTGGTTATTTAGCGTGGTGGCTATAATCTGCTGCCGCCACTGGGGTTGGGTGTCGTCGATACGATAGTACACCCATTGGCGGTCTCGCCGTGTCGCCAACACCCCCGCCTCTTTTAGCAGCGCCAAATGGCGAGATATTTTCGGTTGGCTCAGTGCCAAGGCGCAAACCAACTCACACACACACAGCTCTTTTTGCTCGGCAATAAGTAAACACGTCTGTAGACGGGTATCATCACTGAGCGCTTTAAAAAAATGTACAGCCATAGACTATATATACGAAATATCGAATATGCCTAGCTTACCCTTAAGGTTGGATATATGCAATAACGTATATATGAAAATTTATATATAGAAGTTATCCGCGCTGGATAGACTTTGGCGTGAAGGTCACATGCACGCTTAAACCTCGTTGTGGTAGGTTGTGCAAGGTGATTTGGCCATCTAAATTACTACGGACTAGGTTGTAGACAATCGCCAAACCCAACCCTGTACCACCTTCATGACGCTTGGTGGTAATGAAAGGCTCAAATGCTTTGTTCAATAACGGCTCCTCAATGCCGGGCCCATTGTCTTCTATAAACACGTGCAACGCGCCATTTTGCTCTTTCGCTCTGATACCGACTTCCAGCGTGCGCCCGCTTGTCTTACCATGCATCAAGCAATTGCGCACACAGCAGGTTATAATATGGGTCAGCGCTGCGGGTGAAGAAACTAACTCAAGCTGCTCATCAATATCAATGTGGTAGATAGCCACAGCCGAATCAAACTCAGACTGCAAACTAGTCATGATATGACTCACAGTTGTGCGCACGTTAAATAGGCCTTCTTTGTCATACTGGTTTTGTGCCGCCATCATTTTAAATGTATCAATCAAACTGGCGCTGCGATTGAGGTTATTTTCCAACAGTGCTAACGATTGCTCGGCGTTATCAATAAGTGCGCTGAGAGTGTGTTTTTTCAACTTTCCGGTGGAAAAATCTGTTTTCAGTAAGGAAAATTGGTCTTTCAACAATGACTGGCTAGTAATGGCTACGCCAATTGGCGTATTAAGTTCATGGGCAAAGCCACTGACCATACTGCCTAAACTGGCAAGCTTAGCCTCCTCGACCAGCTTATTTTGTGCGTTCGCCAAGCGTTCAAGAAGTTCTTCAATAAAGGCAAAGAGTTGATCGATATCCTGACCCAACCGCCCTATTTCATCGCGCCCATCCAGGCCTGTGCGTGAGGAGAAGTCCTCTTCATCCATGACTTGCCTGATTTGCCGGTGTAAGCGCGTGAGTGAATCATTGACGCGCATACTCAGAAGCTGCAAGAACGCTAACAGCACCACGGCAACAAGAACCACAACCACCAAGGTGGCCGTAATCGCAAGCAACGCATCATCGATTTGCGTTTGCGTATATTGAATATCGAGTCGCTGCAATAAGTCCTCGATGCGGCTTTCCTGCTGCCTCAACGTCTGCCTTATCCCCTCATCACCATGCACACCAATGCGGTTAAACAGCGCCACCACTTCTGCAAAGTTTTGCCCATAACTTTTAAGTATACGAGACACACTATTGCCTAGTTGCTGACGCTCTATCAGGGTGAGGGTAGCGTCATAATGCTGGCGATGCTGCGCTAGGTACTGGTCATCAAAGCGCATTAAGTAATCCTTTTCACGCCTTCTTAGCTCTAATACTTCATTGTTTAGAATGAGGTTGTTCTGCTCTTCGGCTAACTCTTGAAGTTTATGTGCTTGGGCACGAAAGTGCTGGCGTAGACCTTTATCCTCATTAAGTCCCATACGCGTTAACAAACTCACCAAGGTATTGAGGTGTGCTATGTATTCCTCTAGGGCCTGCTGAGTTTCAGTGATAAGTGCAGATTGGGCATGCGTTTGGGCATTAAAAGGATTACTTAATTGCGCGGCAATATGACTGTCTATTTGCCGATGCAGTGCCTGCACGCTGACTTCGTCGCGATTCAGTAACAGCTCGTTTTTTAATATCACTAATCGGTCTACAGAATACTGATATTGCTGCACCTGACGCTGCACGTCAGTTAAGGTGTGCAAACTGAAGTAGACGTAAGTTGTGGCGGCAATTAAGGAGCCAATAATGAGCACAGCTGAGCCCAAAAGCCAGGTTGCAAAACGTTGTAATTTCAATGTATTGATTTATAAAGTGGGCGTAGTTAAGAGCATAGTTGGCTTCAACTACAAGTCAAAATGCCAAGCATAAAAAAAGCCGCTCAAGGCGGCTTCACTTAACAACAATGGAACTATAAAAACTGTGCTAAGTTTTTCACTTGATCTAACATCCGATTTGAGAATCCCCATTCGTTGTCGTACCAAGCCATTACTTTAACCAATTTACCATCGACCTTGGTTTGCGTTGAATCAAACACTGATGATGCAGGGTTATGATTAAAATCGATGGAAACCAGCGGTAGCTCGTTATAATCAAGCACTTGGCTCATCGCACCTTGGGCTGCGGCTTTGACGATTTCATTGACTTCGCTCGCACTGGTATCGCGTTTGGCAACAAAGGTCAAATCGACCAAAGACACGTTGATGGTCGGTACTCGTACCGCCATGCCATCAAGTTTGCCTGCTAGCTCTGGAAGTACCAAACCAACGGCCTTAGCAGCGCCAGTTTTGGTAGGGATCATCGACTGCGTGGCGCTACGGGCACGGTAAAGGTCGGGGTGATATACATCAGATAAATTTTGGTCATTGGTGTAAGCATGAATCGTCGTCATGCTGCCTTGCTCTATACCGATGCTGTCATTGAGTGCTTTGGCCACGGGTGCTAGACAGTTGGTGGTGCAAGAGGCATTAGAAATAATCGTGCTGCTGGCATCGAGAACATCATCGTTAACACCATGAACGACGGTGGCGTCCATATCAGTACCTGGTGCTGAAACAATCACCTTCTTGGCACCCGCCTCAATGTGCTTAGCGGCGCCTTCACGTTTGGTGAATAAGCCTGTGCACTCAAGGACAATATCGACGCCCAGCTCTGCCCACGGCAGGTTCGCTGGGTCACGCTCTTGTACCAGCTTAATTTCATCACTGCCAATCACCATCACATCATCTTGCAAGGTTACTTTTTGCGAAAATTGGCCGTGCACGGAATCGAACTGTGTTAGGTGTGCATTGACGTTCGCCGGCGCCAAGTCATTAATGGCAACAATTTGAATATCAGTATTTAAACCAGACTCGTACAGTGCACGTAAAGTGTTGCGACCAATACGGCCATATCCGTTAATAGCAACTTTAATCATCTTACTCTCCCCTCGACTATTTCAGTTGGCTGGCTTGACGTGCGAGCTGCTCAATTGCGTGCCAGTCCTGTTTTTCAATAAGTGTTTTATCTAGCATCCAAGTTCCGCCCACACAGACTACGTTGTTAAGGGCCAAATACTGGGGTGCGGTATCTAAACTAATGCCACCTGTAGGGCAAAACTTCACTCCAGGTAATGGCCCACCAATAGACTTAAGCATCGCCGGGCCTCCTGCTGCCTGGGCAGGGAAAAACTTCAAAAAAGAGAAGCCACGCTCAGCGAGCCTCATTACTTCGCTTGGCGTGGCCGCTCCGGGCAAGAAAGGGGTATCGCACTGGCTAGCAAGCTCCAGCAGTTGGTCGTTAACACCGGGACTGACCATAAAGTCAGCTCCGGCTGCAATAGAGGCATCAAATGTGGCTTTATCAATCACCGTACCGGTGCCTACATACGCATCAGGAACGGCTTGTTTCATCACCTTCACTGCTTCTGCAGCAACGGGTGTACGCAAGGTGATTTCCAGTGCTTTAAGACCGCCGTTATATAAAGCTTTCGCTAGTGGCTCGGCATCTTCTAAGCGGTCGATAACAACCACTGGCACGACCGGTGCCGATGTTAAAATCTGTTCAATTGACATAGTTTGTCCTCATTCCCAGCGCAATTATTGTTGTTCGTAAGCTGGCGCAAAGGCGCTCGCGCCTAAATCTGCACTGCTGACAATATTTCTAAAACCAGCGAAAAGCTCACGACCGGTGCCAAAGGTTGGCCCTGTGTGCACCAGCTCCACTTCACGCTGGGCAAGCTCTTCATCGCTGACGTGTACTTTTAGCTCGCCGCTTGGCGCATCTAAGGTAATTAAATCGCCTTCGCGAATTTTTGCGATTAGGCCACCTTCAACTGCCTCGGGCGCCAAGTGAATCGCCGCAGGCACTTTGCCTGAAGCACCAGACATGCGCCCGTCAGTGACAATCGCCACTTTATAACCTTGGTCTTGCAGGCTGGCCATAACAGGTGTCAGCTTATGTAGCTCAGGCATACCTTTGGCTTTTGGACCTTGCTCTTTGATAACCGCGATAAAGTCTTGGTTTAATTCACCACGCCCAAAGGCGGCTTGAAGCTCGGCCTGATCTGAGAACACCTTGGCTGGCGCACTCACTACCTGGTGCTGCTCTTGTACCGCAGACACTTTAATGACTGCTTTACCTAAATTACCGCTTAGTAGCTGTAAACCCCCGCTACGATGAAAAGGATTGTCCGCTGGACGTAACACACCCTCATCATGAGAATTGTCAGGGCATGGCACCCATTTCACTTTACTTGGGCCACTGGCGTCAGAAACGATCAGGTTGCTGTCTTTATCTAAGCGAGGCTCTGTGGTGTAAGGGTCGAGCCCTTCTCCGAGAATGGTTTTTACATCGTTATGCAATAGGCCTTTGTCGCGTAGTTGCTTCATTAAAAAGCCCATGCCGCCTGCGGCTTGGAAATGGTTTACATCGGCATGGCCGTTGGGGTAAATGCGCGTCAACAGCGGCACGATTTCAGATAGGTCCGACATGTCTTTCCACGTCAGTTCCACCCCTGCCGCCTTGGCAATAGCCACAAGGTGAATGGCGTGGTTGGTTGAGCCACCCGTCGCCAGTAGACCAACTAGACCGTTAATGATGGTTTTCTCGCTCATCACCTCAGCCATGGGCACTGCGTCTTTACTCTCTACGAGTTGCTTAAGCATGATTTCTACCGCATTGGCAGTGAGACCATCGCGTAACTCTGTATAAGGATTAATGAAAGAGCTTCCAGGTAAATGTAAGCCCATGATTTCCATTAGCATTTGGTTGGAGTTTGCGGTGCCATAGAAGGTACATGTACCGGCACTATGATAAGACTCACTCTCGGCCTTAAGGAGCTCTTCACGGCTCACTAATCCTTGTGCGAATTTTTGACGAATACGGGCTTTTTCTTTATTTGGAATGCCTGAAGGCATCGGCCCTGCGGGTAAAAAGTAAACCGGTAAATGTCCGAATGATAAGGCACCAATCACTAGGCCTGGGACGATTTTGTCACACACCCCGAGGCAAAACACGCCATCAAATACATCATGAGACAATGCCACTGCCGTGGACATAGCGATAACATCACGGGAGAATAACGAAAGGTCCATGCCATCACGGCCTTGGGTGACACCATCACACATCGCAGGTACGCCACCAGCGACTTGCGCAGTGGCATCAAACTTTTTCGCTACTTGTTTAATAAGGTCAGGGTATTCTTTATAAGGTACATGCGCGGAAAGCATGTCATTGTAGGCGTTAATGACAGCGAGGTTTGGTTTTTCGTCGCCACTTAAGCGGGCTTTATCGTCGCTGCTACAGGCGGCCATCACGTGGGCCAAATTGCCACACCCGATACCGGCTCGAACGCGCTCTTGAGATTTGGCTTCGTTCATACGAGCTAGATACGCTTGGCGTGTCGCCTTGCTGCGCTCTATAACTCGTTCGGTGACTTCTTTAATACGCGGATGCAACATAATTCTGCTCTTCTTGCCGTTGGTGGATAAAAGGCTCAGTACTTCAATACCGACTCCAAGGCAATGAAGTACTGAGCAGCTTTGATTTACCCGTTCAAAGGTACGCTGCCAACTCGTCTCTCACAACCAAGCTGACACCGGTGTCAGGGTTATTAACTCACACCTTTGACACCGGTGTCAACCCTGTCTATAAATTTAGTTTAAAATTTCTATGTTGCGAGTTATTTACCAAATAAAAACGAAAAAATAACAGCGCTAGTCAGGGTGTAATGTGACTCAAAGTATAGTTGGTTAGATCACAAAAAGGCCCATATCAGCGAGCTGAATATGGGCCAGTTGCAATTGGGATTTGGTTGCTGTTTAGGCTTTCGGTGCCGCCGTGGACTCACGAGTAATCAATTCGGCTTCGAGGGTCAGCTGCAGAGGTTGACGCTGCTCGCCCTCTTGCTGCTCATCGGTGGCATGATTGATTTGCTCTATCAGGTGGTCAACCGCAAGACGCGTCATTTCCTCAACCGGTTGTGCGATGGTCGTCAAACCGGGCCAAATATGACGGGCTATCGGCGCGTTATCGAAACCCGCAATGGAAATATCATCCGGTACTTTCAAGTTCATTTGCGTTGCTAACTTGAGCGCCGCTGCGGCCATGTAATCGTTCGAGGCAAACACCGCCGTAGGTCGAGGGTTTAGATGTAAAATGGTGCGTGCACTGTCGGCACCAGAATGGTAGGAGAAGTTACCCTCTTCCACTAACCGTTCTTGATATTCAATACCGTGTTGCTTGAGCGCTCGTCGATAACCATTAAAGCGCTGCTCGGTAGCACTGTGATCGGGGTGACCTTTGATAAAGGCGATATCTTTGTGCCCCATATTAATCAATAGCTCGGTGATCTCAAAAGCGCCCTGCTCGTCATTACTGCGCACAGAAATAGAGTCGTCATCAAGTTTCACCGAGGCGACACGGGCAAATGGCACGCCTTTTTTACGCAAAAACGCCACCAACTCGGCATGATCTGAAAATGGCGGCGTCAATACTAAGCCATCTAGACGCGAGGTTTGCAGCAGCTGTTCTATATTTTCAAGTAACGCCTCTGCGCGCAACTCACAAGGATGGATCAACAAATTAAAGCCATGCTCATGGCACGCTGCCAGAGCACCGCTTTGCAAACGCGTGATATAACTTTTTGATGGATTATCGTAAAGACAACCAATAATAAAGCTGCGATTGCGCGCTAGACCCCGGGCAATAGGATTCGGCGTATAATCCAGCTCTTTAAAGGCTTTAAGCACCTTTTCTCGGGTCGCATCACTGACATTAGGCTCGTTATTTAATACCCGCGACACAGTTTTTTTGGATACGCCGGCGTAACTGGCAACACTATTAATTGTTATCTTTTTCATAATCCGCGCAACTTAGTCCTTACTCTGCCCTTGGTGGATACACGCCGCAGCGCCAATAAAAGGAATATTTTCTTGGCACACCAAGGTCACCGGAATTTGACTATTGTACTGTGACATCATGCCTTTGGCGATAAAACGCTCGTTAAAGCGACTATTAAGCAAGCGCTCGTGCATGCGCGGCAAAATACCACCGCCAATATACACACCGCCCAGAGCGCCAAAGCTCAAGGCGATATCACCAGCCACACTGCCTATCCAGTCACAGAAGTGATTCAGTGTTTTGGTAGCAATATGACACTCGCCACTTTGTGCAAGCGCAGCAATTTGCGCTGCATCGAGTTCATTGACCTGCGCCCCTTCAACCTTAGCCATGGCCTGGTACAGCCTTGCTATGCCGGGGCCGGCAAAGACATTTTCTACCGAAACATGCTGCAACTCATCGCGCAGCACGTTATGGAGTTGTCGGTCCAGCTCTGTCACTGGGGCAAGACTAATATGCCCTGCTTCACAGCTCATCACCGCTTGATTCCCTTGAGAGCGCACTAAACAAGCCGCACCGAAACCGGTGCCGGGACCAAACACAGCAATATTAGCCTGTGCCTGTGCTTGGCCTTGTTTAACAACAATGTTATCGCTGGCATTAAGATAAGGCGCGGCATAGGCAAACGCCGCGAAGTCATTGATAACTTGTAAATTGCTAAAGTCGAAGCGCGCCTTTAACTGGGTGACGTTGAAGTGCCAACCGAGATTAGTCAGCATCACTTCTTCACCCTTAACTGGCCCTGCAACGGCGAGGCATGCACGGCTTATAGTGATTTCTGATAATTGCGCTAGGTATTCACTAATCGCATCTTCAAAGGTGCTGAAATCGCTGCTAGGAAAGGTATGGCGATGGCTAATGACAAACTCGTTGTCGTTGGGGAGGTAGTCGGTGATCAGCGCAAAACGCGCGTTAGTGCCGCCAATATCAGCGACCAAAATGGGTGCGAATGGCACCTTGCTCTCTGCCTGTGTACTCGCTGGACTCATAATGTATTCTCTTGTTATTTATCCAGCGTCATGGTGTGGGTGTGTAGGCCGCGCTTTTCTTCACCATTGACTTAACTGGTATAAACTTATTAACTTTATGTTAGCTGTGCTTTTTTCGCGCTACTGAAAAAAGTGCTGCCCGGGCAGCGGGCAGCCAAACCGTTTTGTGACAACAAAATGATAAAACGCCGACATTATGACACCGGTGTCAGCTATGAATCAATAAAAATTTTCAGTTTGCGGCAAAAATGTAGCAAAATGCCCGTTTTTTGCAGACACTTGGCTTCTCTTTAATGGTACTTGGCTGTATTGTCGTGGACTATTGCGAGCGCTCTATGAGGAAATACATGAAAGGTAAAGCCACCTCTTTCGACATTGCCCATTATGCTGGGGTTTCTCAGTCCACGGTTTCCCGTGCCCTACGAGGGAGCCCATTGGTAAATGAGGAGACACGGCGTAAAGTGGTTGAAGTCGCGCGCAAGCTAAATTACAAGGTGGATAAGAACGCCAGTAATTTACGGGCGCAACAAAGCTCGACTTTGGCGGTACTCTTATTTGAAGACCCTACTTCAGACGAGTCGCAAATTAACCCTTTCTTTTTATCCATGCTGGGATCTATTACCCGCGCTTGCGCCAAAGAAGGCTATGACCTGTTGGTGTCCTTTCAATCCAGTAGTAATGACTGGCACGCCGATTACGCTGAAAGTCATCGTGCCGATGGCATCATTTTGCTTGGCTACGGGGATTACATTGACTACCAAGCCAAATTCGCCCGCTTATTAGATACCAATACTAAGTTCGTTTGCTGGGGCGCTAATGTGGATGGCCGTCCAGAGCTCACGGTAAGCTGTGATAACCAGTATGGAGGGCGCTTAGTGGCAGAGCACTTTATTGAATTGGGTCGCACTGATTGTGCGTTTATTGGAGATGCATCACACCACAGTCCAGAATTTAGCGCTCGCTTTAAGGGCTTCGAGCAGCGCTTACAGGATAACGGCAAACATGTAAGCGAGCGTAAAATGGCCACCGCTATTTCTACCGAAGAATCCGGTTATCAAGCGACCAAATCCTTACTGGCCAACAACATTACCTTTAACGCTCTATTCGGTGCTAGCGACTTAATCGCCATAGGCGCCATTCGTGCTTTGCAAGAGGCGGGACTTCGGGTCCCCCATGATGTCTCTGTCGTTGGTTTCGATGACTTAGCTGTTGCGCGCTTCTGTACGCCCCCGCTGTCTACCGTCCAACAAAATACCACTTTGGCCGGACAGATGTTGGTGGCTAACTTACTCAATCTGATCGGTGAGCAAGAAGTCGACTTGGCGAATAGCATTTTGCCACCGCAGCTTATCGTGCGCCAATCCAGCCGTTAGTCCCACTGCGCGCAGCCTGTTGCCGATAGGTTGATCATAAAAAAAGCCGCTGCGATAATGCCAGCGGCTTGTACTTCTCAAGGTCGTTTATTTCAACGCTTGCTCAACAATGGGGTAATGGTCCCATACTGCCTTATCAGTCAATGAGCGCAGTAGCTTCACGTATTCGGCGTGGGTCCACGCCAGTGGCGTGGCCGAGTTTGTGCCCTCGCCAAGCTCATAGCCAAACGGGTTGACACCGACACCATCCCACACTTGCTCTGGCAGCATCATGCCCTTATTAGCAAAGGCTTCCATACCGAACACATAGGTATGCTGGATACGCTGATACTCTTGCGCAGTGACACCGCCGCGTACGGCATTGGCTGCGGCAATTTCATAGTGACCCCGCTCACCGGTGAAGAAGGGCCATACCCGACCGCGCTGACCATCGGTATTGTTGCCGCCCTCGGCATAGTTGCTGCCCCGTTTTTCATCTTCGCCGTAACCATCGTTACCATAGCGGCGCCAACCGGGATAGGCGCGCCCCTGCTCATCGGTAAAGGTATATTTGACTCGCAGATTATCGACGAGGCTTTGGTCGTCGTACTCAGGCAGAGACGCCGTCACCGACTCGCTGTCTGCACCGCGCACGCCATAGCGCACCAGCTCTAAAAAGCCGCCATCTAAAATCTGCTTTTTGTCCATACCGGCACGACCATTGTTCGCGGCCAGACTGGTATCGCCATTGGTATTTTCATCCTGGGCGATACGCACAAAATAGCGGCCATCGCTGGCCTCACCCGTTAATGTGCCTTTGCTGGTAAACATCAAGGCTTCAATGTCTTGCTCATACTGCTTCGCCGTTGCCAAATAACGCTGGGCACTGTCGGTATCACCGCTTAGCTTGGCAATTTCCCCGGCACTGATCAATCCAGCTACTACGGCGGCGGTAGTAGAAGGCGAGTAACCTGCTTGCTCTTCCCAGCGCTCCTGCTGCGTATAAGGCGGGGTGATCTGGGTGTCATTCCACAGGATTTTTGCCAGTCCCCCTTCGACTAAGAAGTCTGCAGCCGGCTGCAGCATGGTACGATACCATTGAGTGAGTTCGTTTTTCGACAGCACCCCGCCTTTGTATAGTTTCCAGGCGAGCATGATAGGCATTGCGGTTTGATCCAGTTGCACCCCCACCCACTCTAATTCACCGTCAACATGGGTCTTTTGTAAAAACCAGCCGGTATCGCCTTGGTTGCCTGGGGTATCCTCTCGTACCTGGACCTTAGGTAAATAGTTAAACGCCGCTTTTGCCGTTTGCGTATCCCCCATGGCTAAAAACGCCATAGCAACTTGATAAAAGTCGCGTACCCATACCGCCTTATAGCCAGTATGTCCTTGCTCTGCGGCCACGGTATCACCCCATGGGTTTGATAAAGAGGCAATCAATGCCCCAGCATGGGTTTTGTCTTCCTGCGCTTTGAGCACTAAGGCACTGGTATTGAGTAATTTGCCGCCATCGGTGCTGGCATCATAGAGACGCTCGAGCTGCAAGCTCTGCAAATAATCCTGCCAGCCAATGGCATCGCCATCCCCATTATAGTGCGCAAGCACCTTGTCATAGCCGCGCTTCAGTGTCTTTTGACCCTGGGCAAGCGCCTCTTGCTCACTGCTGCCATAACTTAACACCAGATCAAACTGACTGTTTTCGCTTATCTCGCCGAGTGTGGCACTCATGGCGACATTCCCCGCTTGCTCGCCAGTGCTTTGATAACGCGTGAACTCGCCGCGCGCTTTAAGCTGCGAGTAGCGATCCGATTGACCAACAAAACCAACGGAGCCGTCATTAAGACCCTTGGCGCTTTGCAAGCTCAGGTAATGGGCACCGGAATAAGCAATAAGGGCATCGTCGGCAACTTTGGCCCGGTCGTCAACGCCATCATTATTCACATAAGGGTTCACCTGCACATGTGCTCGCAACCCTGGCTCATTGGCCTGAAAACGTACGCGCACCATCAGTGACTGCGCATCCGGGTCGGTAAAGATATCTTTAATAATGCGAAAACGCCCTTGGCTATCCTCACTGGTTACTCTGTATGCCAATGATGTTGGTCGCCCTTGGGGGTCGACATCAAGGTATTCCACGCGATTGCTAAGACCATCGCTTTCAGCTACAACGAAGTCCGCACCACTGACAATAAATTGCATGTCACGAATTTGCGCTTGGTGAATCAACCCAAACATGGTTTCGGTGATCATCCCTTTTGCCAAGGAAAACCACACTTTTGATACTGTGCCTGTGGCACTGTTGTCATCGTAACGGCCTTGTTGATAAGCCTCATAAGAGGTACCAATACCGGTTTTCCCCGAATACGCCCAAAACGGTTTATCGCCAGGAGCCCCTGGCGCGCTATCGCTGTTCGCTGTGGGGGCGGCACTGTTACATCCCGCCACCGTTGCCAGTACCATGGCACTGGCAATTGCGTTTAATACTTTCACTGTATCACCCTTAGATTAATGATTAAGTTTCACCCGCGTAAGTGCAAGCGCTGCCAACACAAAAGACACGCCACCAATGATGAGCGCGTAAATAGGTTGATTGGCAAAGCCATGCTTTAAAATAAGCCCGAGAATACTGGCTGCAAGCAACTGCGGAATAACGATAAAGAAATTGAAAATACCCATGTACACGCCCATTTTCGAGCTCGGTAGCGCGCTCGAGAGCATGGCATAAGGCAACGAAAGAATAGACGCCCAGGCAAAGCCAATTCCCACCATAGGCAGCATCAGCCAGGCTGGGTCACTAATAACCAAAAAGCTGGCCAGCGACAGTGCACCTAAGAGCAAGTTAAGGGCATGGGCGATGCGAATACCAACGCGCTTCACCATCACCGGGATCACCAGTGCGGCCAGCGCAGCAAAGCCGTTATAGGCGGCAAACAGCACGCCAACCCAGTCAGCACCATCATTGTAAGCTTTAGAAGTGACATCGACACTGCCATAGTGGTGACTGGTCACCGCAGCCGTGGTGTAAATCCACATCGCAAAGAGCGAAAACCAACTAAAAAACTGCACCCAAGCAAGTTGACGCATGGCCTTGGGCATAGTGAAAACATCGTGTACCACCGTGAAGAAGCCGTTACCTGTGTAGCCTTCGCGCTGTTGCCAAGCGGCGATGCCTTGTAAAATGGCAAAGGCCAGCAGTAAACCCCCGAGCAAGTACAATTCTTTCTCTAAGTCCATCACCCCAACGGCTGCGATAATCGCCGCCCCTGATAGGCCGCTGACCACTAAAGTGCGAGCAAAGTTAATGACCTGCGTGGTATTGATAGTGGCATTGGCCTGTGCGTCGTCATTAAACGCCGCGAGCTGCTCTGGGCTGTATTCCTTGGTGGTAAACACTGTCCACATAACACATCCCAATAAGAACGCACCGCCGGCGTAAAAGGCATACTGCACTGAAGGAGGAATCACCCCTGCGGCAGCGGTATTACTGACATCAAACCAATTGCTTAAGATCCACGGTAAACTGGAAGCGACCACCGCACCCACGCCTATGAAAAAGCTTTGTAGTGAGTAGCCGAGCGCACGTTGCTTGTTCGGCAAGTTATCACCGACTAATGCACGAAAGGGTTCCATGGTGACGTTAATTGACGCATCCATAATCCATAACATGCCCGCCGCAACCCACAGTGTTGGTGAGTTCGGCATCACCACTAAGGCCGCCGTGGTGACGATCGCTCCGTAAAAGAAATACGGACGGCGACGTCCTAAGCGCCCCCAGGTTTTATCACTCATATAGCCAATAATGGGTTGCACGATAAGCCCGGTAAGCGGCGCCGCCACCCATAAAATGGGGATGTCATCGATTTTTGCTCCGAGCGTTTGGAAAATGCGGCTGGCATTGGCATTTTGCAACGCAAAGCCGAACTGGATCCCCATGAATCCGAGGCACATATTCCATATTTGCCAAAAGCTTAAGCTGGGTCTTTCATTTTGCATTATTGTTTACTTCCTAATTGGACCACACTGACACCCTGATATGGCAATGTTAAGCTGATGCCTTGGCCATCGAACTGTGGCTCTGTGCCTAATAAGGTTTCCCCCTCGCCACTGGCGATATCAATAAGCACAGACTGTGGCTGCTGCGCGAAGTTAGCCACCACGAGAATGCGCTGCTGCGCGAGTTGGCGCACAAAGCTAACCACCTGCTTTGGTTGTGAGTTAGCCACGCTTTGCAGCTCACCGCCGACAATGGCAGGCAACGAATTAAGGGCCATAAGTTGGACATAAAACTGCCGTAATTGGCGCTGCTCTGGGCTCAGCAGTGCACCGTCAAAGGCACCGTTGTTCATCCACTGTTGATGAGCAGGCACCCCAATGTAGTCAAAAATACTGGTGCGCGTTGGGTCGCCAAACCCGGGCTCTTCGGAGCCATCCTCGCCCACCGTTTGGCCAAAATAGAGCATGCTTGGCGAGCGTCCGATTAAGGTCGATACCGTCATCGCGGGCTTGCCCCAGTTCATGTCGCCGGCGAAATCGCTGCTGGCGATACGCTGCTCGTCGTGGTTTTCTAAAAAGTGCAACATGTGCTGCTCAATATCCGCCACCTCTTGGTGCTTAGCAAGCAAAGTATCCGCACCTTGCTGGCCCTGAATAATGGCTTTTAAGGTGTCATAAAAACCCACCTTGTCGTACAGGTAATCCATTTTCCCTTGGTGAATATAAGGGCGATATAGGCTTGGGTTATACACTTCGGCAAGTAAGAAGGCATCGGGGTTGGTCATTTTAATAGCGGAGTTTAGGAAGCTCCAAAACTCTACTGGCACCATTTCGGCCATATCATAGCGAAAGCCATCAACGCCTTTGGCCAGCCAGTACTGAGTGATATCGCGGAATTTATACCAGCTATCCGGTAGGGATTTATCTTGCCAAAACTGGTAGTGAGCACGGTAATCTTTGTTCGCATAGTCCTTTGGCAAACGCGGGAAGTCATAGCCGCCATCGGGTTTGACACCATAATTGATCTTTACCGTCTCGTACCAATCGTTGATATCAGGCTGCGCCTTGCGCGCGCCATTGCCGGTCCATTTCGCTGGGGTTTCCGCAAAGTGGCCATCGGCCTTGGGGTGGCTCATCCCCCCGAGCACTTGATACTGCGGCGACTGCGGTACTTTAAATGACTCACCGACCACGTAATAAAAGTTGTTATCACGGCGATAGCTGACGCTGGTATCGTCATTGGCGCCGAAATCCGCTACTCCCTCGGGCTTAGATACCGAGTGATAATCACGGGCGACATGGTTAGGCACAATATCGATAAGCACTTTCATGCCCTGCTCATGAGTACGGGCAATCAAGGCCTCGAACTCTTGTAAGCGATCGCTTGGTTTCGCCGCTAGGTCGGGGTTAACGTTATAATAATCTTTAATGGCATAGGGTGAGCCCGCCCGCCCCTTAACCACATCAGGGTCATCACCTGGCAGACCGAAGTCACTGTAGTCGGTGACCGTGGCGTGGTGTAACACCCCGGTATACCAAATATGAGTTACTCCTAACTCTTTAATCCCCGCGAGGGCTTTGTCATCAAAATCAGCAAATTTGCCTACGCCATTTTCGCTGAGCGTGCCCCATGGTTTATTAGTTTGCTTGGTGTTACCAAATAAGCGCGTAAACACTTGGTAGACCACCGGCTTTTGTACTTGCTCGGCATCTTGTTGCAGCTCTTTTTCAGCGTCTTTGCTGTGCGAGGAGCTGGTGTTTTCAGAGCAGCCTAGCAGGGCTACAGCCAATGACCCAGCCAGTAGCGTGGTTGTTAACTTGTTGTCTTTCATGGGTACACTTTGTTATTTCTTTTATGACAAAAATACTACGTTCTCCACGGCCCCTTTGATATGCCGTGCATACGTATTCACTCTATTGCAGTGCTAAAATCATGGCTTGTTCAGCGCCGATTGCCAGCGTTTGATTTAACCGTAACATCTCACCACTTAGCAGGTTTTTGGCCTGCTTTGCGCCTTGTAAAATCTCGGCATAAGGCGCCAGTTCTAGGTGCTGTTTATTGCCTTTGTTCAATATCACCACAATGCGCTGCTCATTATCAATACGGGCATAAAGGTAGACATTGTCCTTGGGAGCAAAGTGCACCATCCGACCTTGACGCAGCGCACTAAATTGTTTGCGCAGCTGCAATAAGGTGCGCAGATAGTCTTGCATCTGTGTTTGCTCTGCGCTCAAGCCTTGCCCAGTGATGGCATCGGCTTGATGGCCACTGAAACCGCCGGGGAACTCAATGCGAATATCCCCATGGGCATCCGAAGGGGTGTTATCAAGTAACACCTCTGTACCATAATAGACTTGGGGAATGCCACGAATAGTAAGCATCAGTGTCATTGCCAACTTGGTTTTGTTAACGCTTTGCCCGAGCTGGGTGTATATGCGGCTCATGTCATGGTTATCGGCAAACACCAGCAAGTCATCGGCGTTGGCATACATAAAGTCATTACCGAGACTTTGATACACCCGCACCCAACCGGTGTGCCAACCGGGCTCTTCATTGAGGGCTTTGACCAGAGCCGCCTGCAACGGGAAGTCCATCATTGAATTGATGGCGGTACTAAAACCGTCTTGGTTATGTTTGCCTCGCTGCCAATAAGCAATAATTCCTGGGTTGGTGGTCCACTCTTCACCAACAATACTAAAGTTGGGATACTCGGCCATAATGGCCTGACTCCAACGGGCCATAAAGGCTTTATCGGAATAGGAATTGGTATCGACGCGAATACCGCTAAGCCCGGCCTGCTCAATCCACCATATACTGTGCTGAATCAAATAAGTGCTGAGCTCGTCTACACGCTGATTCAGGTCGGGCATTGCTGGTACAAACCACGCATCGTTAAAGCGAGTGCGATCGTATACGCTGCTGTGAGGGTCCATCACCGTTTGTCGGCGATGATTATTAGCCAAAAACTCACCGCCATTGTTAATCCAATCTCGGCTCGGTTTATCGGCTACCCATGGGTGATTGGCGCCAATGTGATTGGGCACCATATCCATGATCACCCCGATGCCCCGCTCAGCGGCTTGCGCCACCATATCAAAATAGGCCTCATTGCCGCCCATGCGCGGGTCGATGGCATACAGGTTGGTCATCGCATACCCATGGTATGACCCTGTGGCCATATTATTTTCTCGCGCTGGAGTGAGCCATAGTTGCGTAAAACCCATGCGCTGCAGGTAATCTAGACGCTCGGTTATCCCTTGTAAATCACCGCCACGGCGGCCGTCGCGCGCCTGACGGTCAACTTTTTCTATCATGCTGGGGTGGTTATCGTTATGCACGTTGCCGTTAGCAAAGCGATCGGGGTTAATAAGGTAGATCACATCATCACTGCTAAAACCCTGACGTTGCTTTGAATCGTGCGCCCGCGCCTTGAGTTGATAATCAAATTGCGTGCCATCGTCGGCGACAAACTGCAGTGTGCCTGGATACGCCTGGGCACCGATATGCACGCTGAGAAACTGATAGTTGTCGGAGTCAAGATGATGCTGACGCGTTAGTTTAACGCCGTCGTAGGGGCGTAACTGCCACTGCCGCTGGGCAGTATTTGGTGCATGCAGCAGCAATTGCACATCGGGGTTTTGCATTCCTACCCACCAATGTTTTGGCGCCACTTCGACGCCCTGACAGGGTAGTGCCAATAAGGCCCATAACACCATAAATACACGCATTAGCTTAGATTCCTTTGAATAAATTGTTGGTGGCTCGGCATATTTTGCACTGCTTGGTTAATCAGTGTGCGCAAACTTTGCAGTAATTCATCAAGTTGCTCATTTGATAATTGCTCAGCCAGCGGGTGGTGCTGTTGGGGCCAACAGTTTTGACCGATCAATACCTGCTGCCAGGCCACTTCGGCAAAGAGTTCATCTTGATAACGATGCACCTGCCCGCTTTGTTGAAACTGGGCGATACGCTCGCTAAGAGATGGCGGCAGTTCCATATCGGCGCAGTAACGCCAAAAACGACTATCTTGGCGCTGATTGAGGGCATAATGGAGAATAATAAAGTCGCGAATTTGCGCCATTTCGGTGCTAAATAAGCGGTTAAATGCACGCACCGAGGCGGGGGCAATGCCTTGGTGTGGAAAATGTTTCAATAAGCGGATCACCGCAGTTTGAATCAAATGGATACTGGTGGACTCAAGGGGCTCAAGGAAGCCACTGCTTAAACCGATGGCGACCACATTTTTGTGCCATTGCTGGCGCCTAGCACCAGTGCGAAATGGGAGCACCCGGGGCTCATGCAATGCCTCACCGGGAAGGTTTGCCAGTAACTGCGCCTTGGCTTGGTCGTCATCGAGGTAGCGAGAGCAGTAAACTAAGCCATTACCAACGCGATGCTGCAACGGGATTTGCCACTGCCAACCGCTATCACGAGCGATGGAGCGGGTATAAGGTAGCGGGTCTTTATCGTCGCCGTGATGCGATTGCACAGCGATAGCGCGGTCGCACGGTAACCAGTGTGACCAGTCCTCAAAACCGACCCCTAAGGTTTGCGCTATCAACAGCGCTCGTTGACCGCTGCAATCAATGAATAAGTCCCCTTCTACGCGCTCGCCTGATTGTAACACCAACGCCTGCACATCGCCGTTATCACTTTGCTCAACCTTATCAACCTTAGCGTCTATACGCTGAACGCCAAAGTGTTCGGCGCGCTCGCGCAACAGTTGCGCATACAAGCTGGCATCAAAATGATACGCATGCTCAGTACCGGCTAACTGGGTATTGGGTAAATGCCGCAGTGGTGCAAAGCGCCCTGCTTTTGCTGCTTGGAAATTAAGAGAGTAATCCCACAACGAATGGCCAAGACCTTGCTCTTTTGCATGGTGAAAAAGGTGATGAAAATCACAAAAGGGCAGCGCTTTACCTAAATGACCAAACGCATGCATGTAACTGTCGCCCTTGCGGCCCCAGTTTTCAAACTGGATCCCTAATTTGATCGTCGCCCCGGTGCGCTGTATCAGCGTTTTTTCCTCAATCCCCAAGGCGTTGTTAAAGGCGACAATCGGCGGTATGGTCGCTTCGCCGACACCGACAGTACCAATATCCGTGGACTCCACTAAGGTGATACTCAGCTGTTTACCCAGCATTTTTGCCAGCAACGCGGCACTTAACCACCCTGCTGTGCCGCCTCCTAAGATCACCACCCGATTAATATTTGCCATCTCTGCGTGCCCCGCTATTAGCTGTTAACTTCAAAAAAGCCCTTGAAAATTCAAGGGCTTTTTAAACAAGTTACGACAGTTAAGAGTTATAGCTCATACTTGAAACCGAGCAAGTAGGTACGACCATAATCTTGGTAGTCACGTACTTGCAGGGCATTGTCACCTTGTAGCGAGATAAACGGCTCTTCGGTGATGTTTTGCACTTGGAAAGTAATCTCTAGACTCTCTAGGCCTTGAATACCGGAATCAGCAAAGTCATATCCAAGCTGTGCATCCCAGATGGTTTCACCTAGGATATCGACTTGGTCAGTTGAGAAACCCACACCGTAGATATCGCCTTTAAAGTCACTACGCTTACGCATGCTCGTACGTGCGGTGAAGCCATAGCGCTCATAGTACAAGGTTAAGCTTTGAATGCTGTCAGACAAACCTGGCAATTCATAGTCGTTGCCATTGGGGTCTTCCATATCCTGCTCAACACCGGTATGGCTAGCTAGTAGGCCAAAACCTTCTAGTTCATCGGCGAATAAGTTAAACGGTAATGCCACAGAGAGCTCGTAACCCCACAGGTCACCGCCACCGCCATTGATTTTACCTGAGCCGGTGCCGGTGCTGTTTGGTGGAATTTCACCAGTAGCCGGGTCGGCCACGCCGCTCATATCAATCTCATAGTTACCGTCAAAAATCCATTGGTTCAGGTCTTTATAGAACACCGCTGCCGAGAAGTAACCTTCTTCACTAAAGTAGTTCTCATAGCTTAAGTCGAAGCCCGTCGCCTCTTTGGGTTCAAGCTCCGGGTTGCCGCCGGATACCGACCAATAATTGCCGTTTTCATCTGGCTGCTGGGCATTGTACGACGCGCTGATTGAGGCATTCATTTCATCTAGGCGCGCACGAGAGATGGTTTTCGCCGCACCAAAACGCAGCGTTTGCTGCTCATCTAGAGCAAAGTTAAGGTTTAGGCTCGGCAGCACATTGCTGTAGTCGTGGCTAATATCGGTGGGTTCGGCCACAACGAGGCCATCAACGACATTAAAGGCATTACCCTGTGACGACTGTTTGGTATACACATAACGCACACCGACATTACCCGTTACTGGGATATCACCTAGCTCTGCATTAATATTGGCTTGTACAAAAGCGGCGGTGACTTCTTCTTGCACTGTCCATGAACGTGTTAAGTGCTTAGAGTCGGTTAGGCTTTCACGCAGCAGATTATAGTAACCGTCATCCACGAGTGCACGGGTATCGTAAGCGACCATTGGGCCCATGCCAATAAAGCTTAAATCGGCACTACCTAAACGATACTGCTCAGGCACTTCGAGCATGCCGACGTTCTCTGGGTAAGAGAAATCAGCCAAAGTCATAAAGTAGCCTTCAGAGACCTTGGTTTTCTCACGGTCACGATAAGACACGCCAAATTCCACACCGCTGATGTAGGCGTTATCCATTGCCTTGCTAGCGGCCAATTTCAATGTAGTTAATTCGTCTTCCACTTCTGGGGCATTAATAAAGCCATCTTGCGCGGTATTCTCATATGGCGTGCCGGTTAAGCCATATTGATTATTTAATGCCGCACTAGAACCCCAAGATAAAGGCCCACCTAATTGAATAAGGTTGAAGTCGCTGTAATCAAGCTGGTGCGAGAACTGGGCGCCGGTGTTGCCATCATCAAAGGCATAACCGATATTATCGGAAATACCGTTATTGTCACCACGACCTGTACCTGAGTAGCTTTCGATACTCCATACCTGACGCTCTACTTCGGAGCGACTGGCGTCAAATTCCAGCTCCCAGTCGTTACTAAGGAGGTATTCTACATTAAAGCCAAACTGACTCAGATCCGCTTTACGCTCTTCAAAGTCGTTACGAACGACAACGCGTTGACCTTCTGTTAAGGCGCTGGTGATAAAGCCGCTGTCTGCATCAACCGTTGCGCTCTCAGGAGAGATTGAGCCTTGACCCCATGCAAACGGGACTTCAATACCACGAAGAATTTTTTCGTCAGTAAAATCAACATAAAGCGCGTCAAAGGTCATGCTCAAGTCGCTGCTAGGCGTGTATTCAAGCACTAACATCGCCGAGTCACGCTCAAGCGTTGATGAGCGCACAAAAGGTTTCGCCCCACCCAAGATTGAATAAGTATCCCCTGAGTCTGTGGTAAATTCAGGGTAGCCCCATGAGTTCCAACGCTTCTCTTGGTTGGGTGAACTCATTGTTGTATAGGCAAAAGCAACGCCAAAGGTATCGTCAGCGAACTGATCAATGTAAGAAACCGTACCACGGAAGCCTTTGTCATCGCCGTCTGGATTTAGTTTATCGAAACTAGTTTGCTCAAGCTGGCCGTTAAACTGAATGACCTGCTCGCCCTTGCTTAGCGGGCGGACTGTTTGCATATCGATAACACCGGCAATGCCTTCAGCATCAAGTGACGCACTCGGTGTTTTATAGACCGTTACACCGCTCATAATTTCTGACGGGTAAAGGTCAAATTCTACGCCACGGTTGTCGCTGATAGAGACTTGTTCACGACCATTAAAGGTGGTGGCGCTCTCGTTTTCGCTAAAACCACGTACGCTGACACGTGATGCGCGACCGTCTAAGCGCTGTGCAGTCAAACCAGGTAAGCGAGCAATAGATTCAGCAATAGACGAATCTGGTAATTTGCCAATGTCTTCAGCAGACACTGACTCTACCACTTCTGTTGCAAAACGCTTGGTATTGATTGACTCGACGACACTGCGGCGAAAGCCACGTACTTCAATCACTTCAACATCTTGCTGCTCATCGGCTTGCGCCTGCGCTTCGTTGCCTTGAGCATACGCGACTTGGCTACCTAAACCGGCACTCAACAGTGCAAGCGTTAGCATACTTGGTTTGAACATAGACATAGTGTTTAATCCCGATTAACCATTTTATTAGGACCAATTGGTGATAGTTAGCGCTGCACCAACTTGGCTCGTGTTGTTGTCGCAAAAAATACTAACGCTCGTCTTAAATTATTAACAAACTTATGCATACGTATTCAATGTAATTGCAGCTGCAATATTTTACATTTTAGTTACATCAAAATTAGCAACAATCCAGTAAATATGCGAGCTTGCTAGCCTTTACAGCACAGTTACAATTTAACACCCCCAACAATACGCTGCCCTAGCCTACGCCAGCCCCCCTGAACCCATAAATAAGCCCACATCCCTTACTAGTAGGGCTATTGAGAACATAATAGCAAAAACCCATATCGCGATGTGGTAATTGGTCTTACCATTCATTTTCGCACTACTTTAGTGCATTGGTGGGCTAAATCGCCTTAAATAAGTGCAAGACCCGATTACCGGAACCAGCCAACTCAATGGCACTGTTTCCATTGGTAAACAGCCTTTTGGTATCAATTTGGTGACTAAGCCAAGCAAACACTAAAGCCACCTAATGCGCTTTTGCATACGAATACATCATGCATACGTATGCAGATTTTTTACAAGCGTTCTGAGGTTGCCGTATTCTTTGCCAAGCAAAAAAATTAACCGATGTTCTGGAGCGACACATGGCGAACCCTCTTTGGTGGAAAGGTGCGGTAATTTATCAGATTTACCCCCGCAGCTTTCAAGATACAAACGGCGATGGAATTGGCGACCTCCGAGGTATTATTAACCGCCTTGATTACATAAAAAGCTTGGGTGTGGATGCGGTGTGGATCTCACCGTTCTTTAAATCGCCAATGAAGGATTTCGGTTATGACATCAGCGACTATCGTGATATTGACCCTATTTTTGGCGATCTTACAGACTTCGATGAACTGATCGCCGAAGCACATCAGCGCGATATTAAAATCATTATTGATCAGGTATTGAGCCACACCTCTGATCAGCATCCCTGGTTCTTGCAAAGCCGCGAATCAAACAATAATGACTATGCCGATTGGTACGTGTGGGCAAACGCTAAAGAAGATGGTACGCAGCCTAACAATTGGCTATCCATTTTCGGCGGCCCAGCATGGCAATGGGAGCCTCGTCGCGAACAGTATTATTTGCATAACTTTCTTACCGAGCAGCCAGACCTTAATTTCCATAACCCGCAAGTGCGTCAAGCGGTGCTGGATAACGTGGAGTTTTGGCTCAAAAAAGGGGTTGATGGCTTCCGCTTAGATGCCATTAACTTTTGTTATCACGACGCTCAATTACGTGATAACCCGGCAAAGCCAAAAGAAAAGCGCCAAGGCCGTGGTTTTAGCGAAGATAACCCGTACGCTTTTCAATACCATTACTACAACAACACGCAACCTGAAAACCTCGACTTTATGCGCGATATTCGTGCCTTACTCGACAAGTACCCGGGTACGGTAGCACTTGGGGAGATCTCATCTGAGGATTCACTGGCGACCATGGCCGAATACACCAGCGGCGGTGACAAGCTGCATATGGGATATAGTTTCGAGCTACTAACCGATGATTACAGCAGCGCCTATATTCGTAAAACAGTCGAGACCTTAGAGGCGAATATGCTCGAGGGCTGGCCTTGCTGGGCATTTAGTAATCATGATGTGGAGCGTGTTGCCAGCCGTTGGGCCAAAAATGGCGAAGTTGACCCTGACCAAGTAAAAATGTTGACCGCACTGCTTGGCTCCCTACGTGGCAGTGTATGCATGTATCAAGGTGAAGAACTGGCATTAGGCGAAGCGGATGTTGCATTCGAAGATTTGCAAGACCCCTATGGCATCACTTTTTGGCCCAACTTTAAAGGCCGTGATGGCTGTCGCACGCCGATGCCTTGGCAAGACGGTGAGCACGCCGGGTTTAGCACGGTAAAACCATGGCTGCCGGTAAGCCATGCTCACAGCCTACAACATGTTGCCAAACAACAACAGGATGCTCATTCAACGCTCAATGCCTACAGCGAATTTATGGCTTGGCGGCGTCAGCATCGTGCGTTAGTTGAAGGTGACATTCACTTTATTGATACTCATGAGCCCGTTCTTGCCTTTACCCGCAACCACGGTGATGAGTCCATATGTTGTTATTTTAACCTATCGGAGCAACCCGTGAGTGTCGAGGTAACGCACGCGCCCAGTCATCAATATCAAGATTCGTTGCGCCATCACACTGGGCGATTGCAAGGCCAAACACTGCATTTACCTGCATTTGGTTGTTGGTTTGCTCGTATTTAACCCCTTCCCTTGTGTCATAAAACGTGACATTTTTTAGCACCCTATGGGGTGCTTTTTTTGTGCTTGTTCAAAAGTCATATTGTTCACCCAAGGACAACGTCGGTTATCTTGACGATAAAAATAACTCACTTTCTAAAGACCGACGATTACGCTAAAAATAAAGCACTTTCCAAAGAGGAACTATGCAATGAAATACCTTGTTTTAAGTGCGCTGTTTGCTATTGGCTTACACAGTGCTTTTGCCAGCGATGACCTACCAGTCGCCCCCGAGGAGATAATCAAGGAGCACACGCAGATGTGCCTAGACTGGGCCACGGAAGATGACATTGATGCGCAAAGCCAGTATCAGTATGTGCTCGACTGTGTCAATGATGAGCTCAGTGACAATGGTTACCAGCACGTACAACAAGTGAATATCAAATAGCCACTTGCCTAATATGGGCCTAGGGGAGTAAAAAAGCCGCTCAATCATTGTGAGCGGCTTTTTCTTTTTTCTGCGGGTTACTTTTTCTTTTTCGCTTTCTTTTTCTCTTCTTCAACCCATTTGCCATTTTCGTAGATTGCCTTCCAGCCGGTCGCTTTACCATCGACTTCAGTCATTACATACTGCGACTTAGTCTTACGGCTAAAACGTACCACCGCTGGGTTACCATCAGAGTCAGTCTCTGGCGCATCGGCTAAATAGTAAAATTTAGGTGATATACGATCGCGAAAACGCTTTAATTCAGAAACCTTCGGTGCCCGAGTCTCCCGTGACTTAGGAAAAGTAGAGGCCGCCAAAAATATACCAGCAGCGCCATCACGCAGCACGAAATAGGCATCCGATTTCTCGCATTCAAGCTCTGGCAAGTGCACCGGGTCCTCTTTAGGTGGTGCTGGCTCGCCATTTTTAAGCAGTTTACGAGTGTTTTTACAGTCTTCGTTGGTACAGCCAAAATACTTACCGAAGCGACCGTTTTTCAGCTCCATATCTGCGCCACACTTATCGCACTCAATAATCGGACCATCATAGCCCTTGAGCTTAAACTGCCCTTGTTCAATGAGGTAGCCACTGCACGCGGGATTATTACCACAGACATGCAATTTGCGCGTTTCATCAATTAAATATGAATCCATGGCAGTTTCACATTTAGGGCAACGCTTCATTTGCATCAGTGTTGATGTTTCAACATCTTCAACTTCATCGGCATTGACCGCTTCCTCACCTGGCGTAAGGTTCATGGTGGTGGTACAGCGCTCTTTAGGTGGCAAGTTATACCCAGTACAACCTAAGAACACACCGGTTGATGCTGTGCGGATCCCCATTTTTCTGCCACAGCTAGGACAATCAATATCAGTCTCGACCATTTGGTTTTGACGCATTCCGCCTTGCGCCTCATCGCCACTGGCAATGGCTAACTTTTCCGAGAAGTCGGCATAAAAGTTATCCAGCACTTGAGTCCACTGGCGTTCGCCCTCGGCAATATCATCCAGGCGCTCTTCCATTTTGGCGGTAAAGTCGTAGTTCAACAGCTCGGTAAAGTTCTCAACAAGGCGATCGGTGACGATTTCACCCATTTTTTCAGCGAAGAAACGACGGTTTTCCACCCGCACATAGCCTCTGTCCTGAATAGTGCCGATGATCGAAGCATAGGTTGAGGGTCGACCGATACCGCGCTTCTCAAGCTCTTTAACCAAGCTTGCTTCACTGTATCGCGCTGGCGGCTTGGTAAAGTGCTGTTGTGGGTCCAGCTTATCTAAGCTTAATTCGTCACCGACACTCAATGGTGGCAGCGCTTGCTCTTCATCGCTTTTCTTGCGCACAGCAGGTTGCACTCGCGTCCAACCATCAAAACGTAATACACGGCCTTTGGCTTTAAGCTCAAACTCACCCGCTGTGACCGTCACTGTGGTTAAATCGTATTGCGCTGGCACCATCTGGCAGGCAACAAATTGACGCCAAATAAGCTCATACAGTTTCTTCGCGTCAGCATCAACACCCTCAACATGCCCTGAAAGAACGTTCACATCTGACGGCCGGATTGCTTCGTGCGCTTCTTGTGCGTTGCCTTTTGCGCTGTAAATATTAGCTTTTTCCGGCAGGTAATTGTCGCCAAAATTATCGGCCACATAGCCGCGACACATGGCGATAGCGTCTTGTGACAAGTTAGTCGAGTCAGTACGCATATAGGTAATATAACCGGCTTCGTAAAGACGCTGCGCTAGCATCATGGTCTTTTTAACGCCATACCCTAAGCGCGTACTGGCCGCTTGTTGCATGGTAGAGGTGATAAAAGGCGCACTTGGGCGGCTTTTACTCGGTTTTTCTTCAACGTCGGTAACTTGGTACTGAGCCGATTGCAGCTGCGCCACAGCAGAGTCTGCCTGATCTTTATTAACCGGTTTAAAGGCTTTACCTTGCTCTTTGGTCACCAGAAGACGTAACGCATCGGCTTTGGCTTGTACATCGGCATGAATATCCCAAAACTCTTGCGGGATAAAGGCCTTGATTTCGCGCTCGCGTTCCACAAGAAGACGAACGGCAACAGACTGCACGCGCCCAGCAGATAACCCGCGCGCCACTTTTTGCCACAACAAAGGCGAGACCATAAAGCCAACAACACGGTCTAGGAAGCGTCGCGCTTGCTGAGCCTGTACCATATCGGTATTCAGCTCGCCCGGTGTAGAAAAGGCCTGTTGAATAGCATTTTTGGTGATTTCGTTAAAAACCACCCGTTTGTACTTCGACTTATCACCGCCGATAATCTCTTCAAGGTGCCATGCAATGGCTTCCCCTTCTCTATCCAAATCCGTTGCGAGATAAATTTCATCTGCCGTTTCGGCGAGTTTTTTTAATTCTTGAACAACTTTTTCTTTGCCGGGTAACACCTCATAGTGAGGCTCCCAACCTTTTTCTGGGTCAATACCCATGCGTGCAACTAGGTTTTGATAGTCACGCTTCTTTTTATAGGCGGCTTTTTCCTCAGGGGCCATTTTGCGCACTTCGGCGGGGGATTTTGCCGCAGGCGCCTTCGCCTTACCTGACCCAGAGGTGGGAAGGTCGCGTACGTGACCTACGCTGGACTTAACAACATAGTCCTTGCCTAGGTATTTATTAATTGTTTTTGCTTTTGCAGGAGACTCTACAATGACTAGCGATTTGCCCATAATAGCCTAAGTTGACCTATCTCTTTTTATAATGATTGCCCTTGTTCGTGGGCACGAATAAATATAGGTATATCTACAAACACCTATTGTTACAAGCTTTGACGCTAAACTTTTATCTAATCAGCGATTTTTTGACCAGCTGTTGCTGTGATTTTGTTCGTTATGGTGATTAATCACCGGTGCACAGGCTAACGCCGGGCAATATATAGGAATAAAAGTAAAGAATCCACCTTCTGAAGAAGGTGGCTTTGTAAATGCCCTCTCAAAGGGGGCGTTGTTTACTGCAGTGTTAATTAGGCTTGCTCTTGCGTCTCTTCTTTCTCTTGATGCCTGACGTAACGCCTTATTACCTCTTCATTTATTCCAACCGTATCGACAAAGTATCCTCGTTGCCAAAAATAGTTGCCCCACATCTTATTTTTCTCAAGTAAGGATATTTACTAAATAGCTTTAGTGCTATTTTACCTTTGAGTGCTCCCATCAGGCTCAATATCGATAACTCTGGTGGGACCTTGATAACCAAATGAACATAGTCTAACTGCACATTGAGCTCTACCACTTTACAACCAAGTTGCTCACTGTAAACGTGAATACAGTGATAGACATCTTTACCCACCTTGTTCTTCAGAATTCTAAAACGGTATTTTGGGGTCCAAACTATATGATATTGACATCGCCAATACACATGCGATGCTTTGTTGTATCTACTCATGTTTCTTGTCCTTTGACTTCGCTAAAAATCAAAAGAGCAACTAACATGGGTAGCTTTTTCAGGCCAAGCCTAAATTGATGATAACCACCGAATGAACTAGGTGGTTTAGGGGCTGAAAACGAAAATGCCAACCGAGTGGTTGGCATTTTTTTTAATAAGACGAGCTATTATTGGTCATCAATGACGTTCATTGATGCTACGACAACTTTATTGTCAACATCATCCTGACCTGAAGGTATTGTAAATGTAATGTTCAAACTTCCAGAAAAAATCTGGTTGCCTTCTTGCTCACGAGAAATCAGCACTTTAGAGTGCATTGGCTTGTCTGTATTAGAGTTACCAACTACAGAAGTATGCTCTAAAACATCTAACACCCCGTTGGAAGCACTTAACTCTATTTCAGTGCCCACTGGTAGAGGATTCCCAAATTCATCACTGTAGTATATATCGATGGCTTGTGATGCAAGCCCACCGTTATCTCCTGTGCTTACGTTCACTAATACTATGTCACATTTACCACTTACGTTAGTCGATTCTAAGACACGCTGAGGATCGGTCGTACAGTTGCCAGAATCCACTGTAAAGCGGACATAAGGCTCATCACCCGACATCACCATTTCGATACTACTACGTACTTCGATTAGTTCACGGGTACACTCACCAGCCGCTTCAGCTTCTTGCGAACACAATAGGCCATTGTACTTGCCGTCCGCTTCATCAAAAATACCATCGTTATCGAGATCACGCCAAGTTTCGTTATGACCGCCTCGCGAGAGTAGCTCTGAACAAGGGTCTGTAGGCCCAGGCGCAGGGTCGCAGTTAGCTTTATCGAATGTACCGTTTTCGTTATGGTCAATAAAGGCCTCGGTTAGGTCATACTCTTGATAATATTCACCAATATCAAACAGGCCATTACGGCGGGTGACACCACCACTTGACTCTTCATCGACGAAGTTTTCTTGGCCTTTGGCTACAGCTGTTACTGTAACACGGCCACCCATAACAATACCGTTGGGATCGTTTTTAGCGCGTATCATACCGTTGATACAAGGCGCAGCTGCACCAAAATATGGGTCACAGTTTTGTTCGCCAGTTTTTGGGTTAATGCCCTCGGTAGTAGATGGATTGCCGTCGATATCACCAATACGGTTACCCCATTTATAATCCCAAAAAGGTCTATCGCCTTGGCTGCGCCATTGGATAGTACAGGCCGCATCGGTGGTTTGGCACTTAAAGGTGGGGTTAAACTGCGTGCCATCAATAACACCAGTAACACCGGCTTCGGTTAATACGGTTGCTTCAACACCATCGCCACTTAGCTGATTGAACTGGTCGCCAAAAAATACCGTTAGATTTGAAGTAACGCCGTTGTAATAAAGCGAGTTGGAATTTATAACATCAGTGCTTAAATCGAAGCTGTTTTGATCGGTCACGCCTGAGCTTAAAGTAAGCAAACTCGATACCGAGCTGATTTGCTCACTTAGCGGGATAAGGTTAAGTTCGCCTTCAGGGCAAGAGCTTGGCGCATCTACTGCTTGGCAGGCTTCATACTCATCCACCCAACAGGTCAAATCATCACCTTCAGGCAACGCTGCAACATCGGCTTTTGGCACATAACAAGCCTTCACGACCAAAGAACCGGGTACCACACCAGAAGTTACCGTGGTTTGTACCTCACCATTATTACTGGTATTTCCGGTAAGTTGAGTGAGCATAGCTTTCCCAGCTCCATCGCTTAAACGGAAATCAATACGATCTTGAGCCACTGGGTTGCCGTCTTCATCGAGAAGTTTAAAGCGCACCACAGATTGTGTAGGTACACCTCCCTCCCCCGGAGGAAGAGCAATAAATTGCTCACTTACATCCATAAACTGAATAGACTGTACAGGCGACGCTTCAACTGGAATAATTGTGGACGCAGTATAATTCTTGCCACCAGTTTCTATTGTCACTGTCACATTGTCGTTAATGTTACAGCCGTTCGCGCGATACGTTGCTGTAGCAATACCGGCGCGCGACTTTACTTTGTCATCCAGGGTTGATTGGCCACTGGCGGCACAGGTGGAACTAAACTCGACGTCTGTAGGGCTCTGGAAGAGGTTACCCTCATTATCACGAAGCTGCACTTCGATAACCGTACTGCCACCAGCTTTAAGTGGAATAACATTATTGTTGTTATCCATTGCCAAGCCGTTATCAACAGTCAATTGTAAATTTACAGCGCCAACGGCAAAGTTAGTAGTGTCAGTTACGCCCAATGCTTCGGCGGTAATCGTGCCTGCGCCCCCTTGGTTGCCTGGCTGTAAACGCAATAGTGCGCGACCAAAAGAATCGGTTAATGCAGTACCAGACGATGGTAATATCGTACCCACCGAGGTCTGAGCATTAACGATTGCTGAGCCAACGCCGTCACCACTTTGAATGCTGGTTACTTCAACGTAAATTTCGCCCACTTCATTAGAAGAAATGCTGTTTACGATATTACAACCGGTATTTGGGTCGCGTGGGTCAAGCATCACGTTATCACGGTCATCATCCCAGCCTGCGTTACAACCAGCAAGCAATAACACGTCAACATCGGCGGTTTCCTCGGTCACAACAACGTCATCACCTTGGGTGGTAAAACTGTCTGATGCTGATATGTTTCCGGGAGCATATGTAGCAATTATTAATCCTGCACCTTTCTGCTGACCAGCAAAGACGTCTGTCTCAGCGACTCCATCCTCATCGGTTTCAACTTTGACAACTTTAAGCTCACCTATTTCATCATCTAGCGAGAACTCTATACGCTGACCTGAAACAGAACCTGAAGTTGCGCTGAGTGTTGCCACTGCTTTGGCTGCATTATCTCTTGATAATGGATTCTCATCAGTGATTTCATTGCCTTCACTGTCCACCACGGTTACGGTAATGGAATAACTACCGGAAGAACTACCATCTCCCCCCGTGTCACCACCTTCTTCTAAACTGCCGCCGCCACCGCAGGCGACTAGAAGTAAACTCAGTAAAGAGGCACTGAGCAATCGCACAAAACGCATTGACTTCTCCCTAACGTTTTATTGTTTAAATTATTTACTTAATATTAACCCAGGATGAGTGAATTACGCATTCCTTTTTTGAAAAAAGTTGTCGTTTTTCGCTGCATTGAGTGATTTTCGCTGATAGGCTATAACGAATTACAATAACGAAGATGAATCATACCTATGTCTGAAAAAGGTTCAATGTCTCTCACCACGCGTATTATGATTGGTATGGCGCTAGGTGTTGTTGTCGGCTTTTTGTTCAAGTTGATTTTGGCCGGTGAAGACGAATTATTACTTGATTTAGGCTTGTTTGCCTTTCCTGTTAAAGGCTTTTTTGTTGACGGTTTATTCAATATTGGCGGGCAAATCTTCATTGCCAGCTTAAAAATGTTGGTGGTGCCACTGGTATTTGTGTCCCTCGTTTGTGGTACTTGTAGCCTCAGTGATCCGAAAACCTTAGGTCGTTTAGGTGGTAAGTCCATCGCCATGTATGTGGGCACCACTGCCATTGCCATCACCGTCGCCATTACCTTAGCGCTCTTAGTAAGCCCAGGCGATGGCGTCACCTTGCCAAATGATGCAACCTTTGATGCGAAAGAAGCGCCGACGCTGGCTCAGGTCATCATCAATATGTTCCCCACCAACCCTATTGATGCTATGGCCAGTGGTAACATGTTGCAGGTCATTGTTTTTGCGCTACTATTCGGTATTGCTATGGCCCTCAGTGGCGAAGCGGGTCAGCGCCTAAGCGCCGTTTTTGAGGACCTCAATAATGTCATTCTTAAATTGGTTACCTTGCTTATGAACATTGCCCCTTACGGGGTCTTTTGTTTGATGGCAAAACTGTTTACGACCATTGAGCTGGGGCTAATTTGGAGCCTGATGAAGTATTTCGGTGTGGTGGTCGCAGCACTGCTGATCCATGGGTTAATTAACTACTCTATCCTATTAAAAGTGCTGACTGGCTTAAATCCTGTCACCTTTTTATCGCAAATGAAGCACACTTGTTTGTTTGCGTTTAGCACCTCAAGCTCCAGTGCAACCATGCCTATTACACTTGAGACCGCGACCAAAAAGCTCGGTGCTAGTAACTCCGTTGCCTCATTCACTGTGCCACTGGGAGCCACCATTAATATGGATGGCACCGCCATTATGCAAGGCTGTGCAACCGTGTTTATCGCTCAAGTGTTTGGTGTCGATTTAAGTATTTCAGATTACCTAATGGTTATTCTTACCGCCACATTGGCATCCGTTGGAACCGCTGGAGTGCCAGGAGTAGGCTTGATTATGCTGGCGATGGTACTGAATCAGGTGGGGCTACCCGTCGAAGGTATCGCGATTATTATCGGCGTCGATAGATTGTTAGATATGACGCGTACAGCGGTTAATGTGACCGGTGATTGTATGGTTACCTGTGTTGTTGCCAAATCTGAAGGGCAGCTTGATGAGACTGTCTTTAACGATCTCGAGTCGGCTAAAGAACTGGAAGAATATAAGCCCAAAGCAAGAAGCTAATCTTACTTGTATAAAAAAACCTCGCCGTTGTGGCGTAATGCTTGTAAGTTAAGCATTAGCTAACGCTTTTTAGAAGGCCTTGTCGCATAGCGACAGGGCCTCTTTTTTACTGCTCTCGGATAGCCTCGTTCTCGCCTTTCCGGCAAGATAAAGCTTTCCGACATGGCCAAGATATAGCTCATAACCTCTGGAATTCGCCCCGGGGCTACTGCAGGTAACAATTGAAGCTGTCCGATTAGGAAAAGTGAAGCTTGCTTAAAGCCGATTTGATAAGGCATGACTGATTTTTGGTTGTAAGCCATCTGGCACATCAAGAACCTCAATAAATTATAAGCGACCAGCATTCCCCAGAGCTCTTGCGTCACCAGCTCCGGTGTCTTACTTCTTAATGTTAATTGATTTTGAAACATGTACTGCTTCATCTCACGATACCCTAGTTCTATCTCCCAGCGATGACTGTAAAGCTCTGCTATATCTGCTCCCGGGTATTTCATTGCATCTGTCATAGAAGTTAATAAACGCACTTCTTTTCCCATGATGCTCTTTGTGATTAACCTTGCTTGGATTGTTTTAGGCGCGTCTTCCCACTTCTTTTGTGCTTGCGGCGATAACTTGAGTTCAACGAGCTCTTGGCCTCGACCTAGCTTGGCTATCACCGTGTACTGAGTTCCCTTTCTTAAAGGGATGAGCCAGTGCTTTTCTTCACCGCTTGCCTGCCACTTATGGAGTAGCCCTAGCGCATAAAACCCTCGGTCAAAAATGGTCAAGCTATTCGATGGGCCGTTATCTATTAGGGGGACGGTAAGGTCTACTTCACTTTTAGATACAGAGTCGAAAGAGGCGCCATTGAGCAAATGACTGGTTAGCTCCATGTGGCAGACCATTCTCACTTGAGGGTAGTCTGATATTGTGGTTTTGTTACCGGTTCTACCAAAGTGTTCGTCATTATCTTTTGTGTCTGGTGTTCTCCACACCACACCGTCAACGGCGTGAAGAGTCAGACCATGCCAGTTCGGATGCGGTGTCTTACTCTGCCATAATTGTTGAGTTTGGTTGAAGACAGTTCTCATCACATCTGAGCCCAAACGCTTTCGCGCTTGTATTACGGCACTTGGTGCAACGAAAGGTTTCTTACCTGGCAGGAGGATATCGAGTTGTGAAACCACTTTATCCATAGATAGATGGCGGTAAAGAGACATGCCTAATACGCTCCAAACCATCATTTCCATCGGCAATCTTCTCTTGCGAATCGTTGCTATACCGGAGTCTTGGAGGCATTGTTCAATGAGTTCAGGCGACAGAAGATCCGATAAACCAGAAAGTTGGTCAGCTGAGAAGTTATGGACTTGGTTTAGAGCTTGTTTAAGAAACATAAAAAATCCGAGTGTTAAATTAACACTCGGATTTTGACATCCTTGGAGGATCGCTCAACCAGCTATTTTGTACTTAACTGATCGGCATTACGCCGTTGTGGCGAGGTTTTTTTATATCTAAATTAAGGTCTCAGGCGCTGACCCTTAGACCATATCTTTAAACCTGCTTTTTCTACCGCGAGACTTAAGCTATGCGCGACTTTATCCGCCAAGCCTTGTTTTTTCTTATAGCTCACTTTGTAAGCTTGTCGCTCTTTACTCAGTGCCAGTAGCTCATCATCGCTGGTCGTGATTCTATCCACCAACCCTTTTTCTTTGGCATCAATCGCAAACCAGTGCTCCCCGGTAGCGACGGCGCCTAAGTCTAATTCAGGGCGATGCTCGCTGACAAAGTGTTTGAACAATTGATGCGTTTGCTCAATTTCTTGGCGGAACTTTTCTCGCCCTTCATCAGTGTTTTCACCAAACAAAGTGAGGGTCCGCTTATACTGCCCTGCGGTAATGAGCTCTAGATCAATATCGTTCTTTTTCAGCACCTTGTTAAAGTTTGGTATTTGCGCAACCACACCAATAGAGCCAACAATAGCAAAAGGCGCAGCAATGATTTCATCGCCAACACATGCCATCATATATCCACCACTGGCGGCGACTTTATCAATGGCGATGGTCAGTGGTATGTGCGCCGCTTTCAAACGGGCTAGTTGCGACGCTGCTAAGCCATACCCATGGACAACGCCTCCGCCGCTTTCCAAGCGCACTAATACCTTATCTTTTTGCTTATCGGCCAATGTTAAAATCGCCGTGACTTCCTCACGTAGGCTCTCAACTTCATGAGCATCCATGGAGCCAACAAAATCAATCACGTATAGGCGCCCTTGCTCTGCGTCACCGCTGTCACTTTTAGCTGCCTTTTTCTGTTCTTTCTTGAGCGCTTTTAAAGCTTTTTTATCCAGGGTATTTGCTAAAAAGTCATCTTTCAACTGTTTTAACTTTGCTGAGAGATCGTCAACCTGAAGTGATCCTTCTTTACTTTTAGGTTTATTTGCCGCTCCTGCAATCATTGCGATGATAATGACGATTGCCACTAAAAAAGTCAGGGTTTTTGCAAAAAATAACCCGTATTCATAAATATACTCCACCTAGATTCCCTCTTTCATTTTTGATGCACGGCAATGTAGCACAGCCATTAGCCACAAAAAAGCCGCGCAATTGCGCGGCTGATAGTCGAAACCAGTGTGCTTACTGGGCTATCACATCTTCATTAGTGATAGGCAATATCGTACCTTTGGATTTCAGATAGGTCGCTACTTGCTGTTGCATTTCAGCATTCGCTGCAGCGCTATCTGCTGCACTTGCTCCTGCTTGCGGGTTCGCAGCTGGCGTCAAAAGGGTACCATGGTGGCCTTTACTAAAGCGTACAAGGTAGCTTTGTGGGCTATCTGCTAACTGCGTTTGTGCTGCATTGTCAGCGCCCATCATCATTGCAAGAGGAATAGTGCCGGCAATGGGGTTGCTCTCAACCATAGGCGGGATCACCGTATCCGGCTTGTTTTCCATGCCATCACCAACAACCACACTAGTGTAAACTGGGGCTTGCTGTGCGTTTACACGCATTGCGTAGTTGGTTGGGTCTCCGGCATCAAGCAATGTTTGTGCAGCGTAGGTAAACTGCGTTAACAACCCTTGAATATTAGCCAAGCTGGCAGTGTCACCTTGAGCTGTTAACTGCGCTAAAAATGCTTGATAACCACAGCCAACGTACGCCTCTTGGTTATCAATAAATTGTGCACAGCTAGAGACTGCGCCTTCTTGCAGGAATGCGCCAAACGCTGCTGACTCATCGGTTCCTGCGCCAGCTAAGACTGAACCTTGGATAAATGGCCCAAATGAATCTGAAGCAAGTAAGAAATTGGCGATACCGCCGCCGCCACTGCCAAGTGCCACAGTGTTCACTTTAAACAGTGGATCAACCTGAGGGTCAAGCTCCGCATTCGTCATAGATAAGAAAGCCGGGGCCACAACCGCACCTAAGGAGTGACCGACGAAGCCCACATCCATCGTGTTGAGCATAGGGTCGTTGGCAAAATTAAGGCCTAGGCGCAAACCCAGTAAATCCGCAGCTGATTGGCGTAAGTTATCACGCGCGACCAGCAATGAATTCAAATTCATATACGCAAGCACAGAGCCTGTGGTCGCATTAAAATCGTCAGTGCCATCATTGTCGACATCGATTCCACGCTCACCGTGAGCCGGGTGGTCAATAGCAACGGTGGCAAAACCTTGAATACTTAGCGCCGCAGTCAACGCCAGCATATCCTCTTTGCGACTGGTAATCCCATGTTGCATGATAACAACTGGCCAGCCAGCTGCAGGCATGCTCATGGCATCAAGCCCAAGCTGACTGCGGATAGCGTTTAAGGTCATTAAATCTGCCGGTTTTGTAACCTGTACAGGTATATTGCGATAGCTCTGCACTTTCGGAATGGTGTTGTATTTCGTTAGGTGACGTTTGTCATCCAAGCTTAAATCACGCAATTGACCGCCGCTGAGAGTGGCACATATCGCATCATTTTCACTCACTGGTTGCTCAGGGAATGCTTCGCCAGCCTGCTCTTTATAACCAAGCACGGTTACAGCGCTGTCGCAGTTTGCTTGCCAGTAGGTGTTGTTTAAATCACTGAGCTCTTTGCCTTGTGGGCTTTTTAAGTAGTAAGGAAGAACAATGCTGCCTTTTTCATAGCTCACTGCGTTAAATGCAGGATTAATGTCTTGCATGCCTTGAGCCGCAAAAACCTGCCCTACTGTGAGCGCAGGCTGTTGTGGGATCATCATCTCAGGCTTTGGTAGGCTATCTTGAGTGAGCGACGCAACAAGCAAGCTTTTAATCGTGCCGAGCACTTCACCTGCGCTTTGCATGGTCATCGCTGCTGAGTAAATAATGTCGTCTTTGCTTAGGTCACTGCCGCCGACAATAACGTCTTCGTAACTATTGATCACCGCTTGCAAACTCAGTTGCTGCTCAGTAACAAGTGGGTCTTCACTGCTAACGCTTGCATAGGTCGATGACGGGGCTATGGCGTTACCGGCTGAGTCGGTCAGGCCGTTGGTCAATACCGTAATGTACGAGCGCCCTTGCGTAAATGGCTTAAGTGGCACCACGGCCAAAGAGTTGCCACTGGCTTGGGTGATAAAGTCAACGCCAAAGTTAAGTTCTTTAACATATTCACAGGCAATGCCTGCCGGTACTTGAGCGCAGGTTTGTGAGCTTTGGTCGGCGCCCATCACAACTTCAAAAATACGCACATTACCCGGTGTTGCAGCCGATGTTGCATCAAGGCTTACACCAGGGGAAAAATCGAAATCAATGGCATACGGCATTTGCGTCGACCACCCATCTAACGCACCGAGCGCCAGTTGGGGGTTAGTGTAATCATCGCCTTCACCAGGAATATTCAAGGTGCCATCGGTGGTGCCGCTTAAAAGCAGATCATTGGGTACGGAGATTTCCCCGGCACCGGGGTCAAACACCACTGTGGATTGCGGAACAACCGTAGGTGTTTCATTTTTAACGTCTTCGAGCGTTTCTCCGCCACCACAGCCAGCGAGCGCAGACGCTACAGCGAGAGGAAGTAGCAATTTTTTCATGTTGTTGGCTCCAAACCTTTTTTATTGTTATCTGCTTATTATGTGTGTATTAAAGATAGCAAAATGTTAATGACACATTAGACCAGTTTAACTTAACGTAAACCTATGCCTTTCGCCACTTAATTTTGTAATTAAATCGATTACTTGTTATTTGAGTATGGTAAAATTCTTAAAAAGATCATGCTCTAGGTGCAGCTTATGCAAAACTACCAAGCAAGTGCAAATGCATTAGATGAAAAAGTCATATTAATTACTGGGGCTGGCGACGGCATCGGCCGGGTTGCCGCATTAACCTATGCTAAATACGGTGCTACAGTAATTTTATTAGGTAAAACAACTAAAAAGCTCGAAGCAGTTTATGATGAAATTGTCGCTGCAGGTGGCCCTCAACCAGCGATTGTTCCATTAGATTTAAAAGGCGCTACGCAGCAAAATTACCGTGACCTGGCCGCCACTGTTGATCAGCAGTTTGGTAAGCTTGATGGCTTATTAAACAATGCTGGTATCTTGGGTGCATTAGGCCCAATGGAACATTTCTGTACATCCACTTTCGAGAACATCATGAAGGTCAATGTCACTGCGCAAGCAATGCTGACCAAAGCGTTGTTTCCTGTGTTAAAGAAATCAAACAATGCATCGGTTGTGTTTACGTCGTCGGGCGTTGGCCGCGAAGGCCGCGAATTTTGGGGAGCTTATGCTATTTCTAAATTTGCCACCGAAGGCATGATGCAGACATGGTCGAAAGAAGTCGATAAAACCAATATTCGCATCAATTGTATTAACCCAGGCGCGACCCGCACGAGTATGCGTGCCAGTGCTTACCCGGGAGAAGACAAAGACAAGCTAGCAACGCCTGAAGACTTGATGCCCACGTACCTTTATTTAATGAGTGATGACTCTAGTGACGTTAATGGTCAGTCGTTGGATGCGCAAATTAAAAAGAAATAATTAGCACATCATAGATGTAAAAAACGCCGCGTTGATTGCGGCGTTTTTTGTATCTGAATTAACGGCGTTTCTTTTGTTGTTGCACGCGCTGATTGTGCTTTTTAACAGCCTTTCTAATGCGGTTCACTTTAGCGCGTTTGTCTTTTCGCTTGATAGGGTCAACCGATAACTTAGTTTGTGTTTCAGGCTTTAACTTAACGGTCTTACGCAGGTAATTCACTTTACTGAGTTCAAGTTCCTCCCAGCCACCTTGTGGTAAGCGCTTATTGAGCTCCAGCTCGCCATAACGTACGCGGATCAGGCGCGATACTTCCACCCCTTGAGATTGCCACATACGACGTACCTCACGGTTGCGTCCCTCGCTCAATGTAACGTTAAACCATTTATTGATCCCCTCACCGCCCATAGGCTTAACACTGTGAAAACGTGCCGGCCCATCATCGAGCTCCACGCCTTTGGTGAGGTTGCGAACTGCTTCTTTGCTTACATCACCAAATACGCGCACCGAGTATTCACGCTCAATTTCGTAGCTAGGGTGCATCACCCTATTGGCGAGCTCTCCATCGTTAGTAAATAACAGCAACCCTGAGGTGTTAATATCTAAACGACCAATGGCAATCCAGCGGTCGCCTTCAATTCGCGGTAGTCTGTCAAATACCGTACGACGCCCTTCAGGGTCTTTACGAGTGCACAGCTCACCTTCAGGTTTATGGTACATTAATACCCGACACACTCGCTCTTGTGGCTCTTCAACTTTGACAATGTGGCCATCAACACGAATGGTTTGGTTGGGCTCAACGCGATCGCCTAAGCGCGCCACTTTGCCATCAACACTCACGCGGTTGGCCTCGATGTACTTTTCCATCTCGCGACGGGAGCCAACACCGGCTCTGGCTAGGACTTTTTGTAACTTTTCACTCATTCAGATGGTTCTCTCACAGAAGGATCGTGTAATAACTTGTCTATCTGGCTTTGCTGCTGCTCAGGGAGCGGCGGTAATTGCTCTAAGCCAGATAGCGAAAAATAATCTAAAAATTCATTCGTCGTCGCATATAACGCGGGGCGACCAGGGACTTCCTTATGGCCAATCACCTTCACCCAACCGCGCTCCTGCAATGTTTTCATAATATTGCTAGCAACATTCACACCGCGCACTTGCTCTATTTCGCCTCGGGTTATAGGTTGACGATAGGCTATCAGTGACAGGGTTTCCATTAACGCCCTTGAATATTTCGGTGCGCGTTCTTGGAATAGCTTGCTGAGCCAAGGGCTTAAGCTGCTGCACGCTTGAAAGCGATAGCCTGAGCCAACGTGCACTAAGCGGATCCCTCGGGTTTGATAATGCGCGCTGATGGCCTCTAGAGCTTCATTAACGCGCTTAGAAGACACATTAATATCACTGAGTACAGTTTCTTTGAGTTGTTTTTTTGTCAGCGGTTTAGGGGCAACGAAAATTGCCGCCTCTAGCAACTCTATAAGCTGCTCGTCACTAATGCGTCGCGTGCTCATGCTCAGACCTCCATCGCGGGCGCTATTATGGCAGAGCTACACCATAAGGCAATGCAAATCACGCTGCAGCATGCTCTTTTAAACGCACATGTATGGCACTTTCGCTATTAGCTTGTTGGCAATGAATAAGCCCTTCTTTGGTGAGCTCTAATATGGCTATAAAGGTCACCACCACACCGGCGCGCCCTTCTTGTGGGGTAAATAGCAAGGCAAAATCAACATAACCGGAGTGGTTTTGTAATTGCGCTAAAATAGCGCTCATGCGTGCCCGGGTCGATAACTGCTCAGGAGTGATATGATGATGCTCAAAGGTTTTGGCTCGGGCCATAACATCACTGAGTGCCAACATTAATTCTTCCAGCGCTACCTCGGGAAATAAAGGTTCAGGCATAGCCGCTTCTTCAACTAACGCATGAGCGGTAAAAATATCGCGCTCCATACGTGGCAATTCATCGAGCTGCTCCGCCGCCTTTTTAAACTGCTCGTATTCTTGCAACCGTCTGACCAGCTCGGCACGAGGGTCTTCCTCTTCCTCACCGAGCTCTTCGTGCACAGGTAACAGTAAACGTGATTTTATCTGCGCCAACAGCGCCGCCATCACCAAATACTCACCGGCTAGCTCCAATTGAAACTCACGCATCATTTCCACATAGCGCATATATTGCTCGGTGATGCTAAAAATAGACAGCTCGAGGACATCGAGTTTGTGCTTTTTGATAAGATAAAGCAGCAAGTCCAAAGGCCCTTCAAAAGTCTCGAGTACGACTTCTAGGGCATCCGGTGGAATATATAAATCTTCTGGCTTTTCAACCACGGCCTCGCCGCGAATAAAGGCCAGCGGCAGCTTTTGCTGCTCTACCAAAGTATCTTGGGTCATTATTTAAAGGGACTGGGGTCACCACAACCGACACGCAAAATCTCCACTGCGTCATCGGACAAATCCACCACAGTCGTGGCCTGTTCACTCAAAAAACCACCATGGATGATCACATCGACGTGCTTCTCTAAACGATCACGAATTTCATCGGGGTCAGACTCGGTGAATTCAGCGCCAGGCAAAATCAATGAACACGACATTAAGGGTGCGCCAAGCTCTTCAAGCAACGCCTTACTAATAGGATGATCGGTGACCCGAATACCAATGGTTTTCTTTTTATCGTTTAATACTCGTCGTGGTACTTCCTTAGTGCCTTTGAAAATAAAGGTATAAGGGCCTGGCGTATTATTCTTGATCAACCGAAACATCTGGTTATCAACGCGCGCATAGGTCGCAAGCTCTGATAAATCGCGACACATCAAAGTAAAATTATGGTGCTTTTCGATACCCCGAATTCGGGTGATCCGCTCTTGCGCGGCCTTTTCCCCTAGTTGGCACCCTATGGCATACCCAGAATCAGTGGGATAGACCATTACGCCGCCTTTGCGCACAATATCCACCGCTTGTTGGATCAGCCGTGGCTGCGGGTTTTGCGGGTGAATGTGAAAAAATTGACTCATGTTTATCCTTGCTTTGTGATAACGACTACTGCCAACGCTGCCATACGCCTTCACAGTCTTTAGGTAAGTATAGGTTCTTTCCTAATTCTATGTAAGGTAAAGGAAAATGGAAATCAGAACCTTGCGAGCACAACAGCCTATGCTCACGCGCAAGCTGCCCTAAAAACTGCCTTTCACAGGGCGCTTGTTGGGTTTGGGCCACTTCCATTGCATCGCCACCAAGCGTGGCGAATTCGTTTACTAACTTGCGCAGCCACTTATTCGACATTTTGTATCGAGCCGGATGCGCGAGCACACTTTGCCCGCCCGCTGCGGCAATGGCCTTAATGGCGGTGTGCATGTCACACCACGTACTTGGTACATACCCGGTGTTGCCGCGACTGAGGTATTTTTTGAAGATGCCTTGAAAGGTCTTCGCTGCGCCTTGCGCCATTAACACCCGGGCAAAATGGGCACGCGTTACCTGCGCCTCAGCGGCCAGCTCACAGGCTTGTTCATAGGTGTTTTCAAACCCTGCCTTTTGCAGACGTTCACCTATTTTTATCGCTCGTTCACTGCGTTTTTGCTGCTGTTCAGCCAATAACGCTGTCAGTTCCGGAGCCTGAGTGTCAACCTGCAAGCCAACAATATGAATTTCAAAGCTGTGCCAGCGCGTGGATATTTCTACTCCGGCGACCAATTCTAGGTCGAGCGCCTGTGCAGCAATCGCGGCGCGCGCTGGAGCGATACCAGCAATGGTATCGTGATCGGTAAGCGCGAGCACATCAACCCCCTTGTCGGCGGCTCTTGATACCAACTCATCAACACTTAAGGTCCCGTCGGAAAAATTACTGTGGCAATGTAAATCGTACTTAAGCACACAGCCCTCTTAACAGCTATCAATAATGCCATTAGCTTATCATTTTTCACCCCGCAGCGCGGCAATAACTTTTTATTTATAAAATGGTTGACACTGATGCTCAGCTAGGTTTAACTAACAGCCATTAATTAATTAGGATTATCAAGCTCATGCAGTCACAGGCTAACAACACACATATGACATGGTGGTGGCACTCGTAATCGCGGGTGGAATTAGTCGTGCGCAGTGAGTACTGCCTGATTAACAAAACCCGCAGCAAGCGGGTTTTTTTGTATCTAAACAAAGGTAAGTAACATGATTTTAACGCAGTTCGTAACAGTAATTTGGTGGTGGCACTCGAGATAGCGGGTGGGCCTTGTTACGGCTGAGCATAATTGCAACCCGCAGCTTTTCGAAGTATGCGGGTTTTTTGTTTTTAGGCCATCATCATTGCTAGCAGCAATAAAACCGATGGCAATACATTTTGGGAATGAGGACTTTTTATGATTTTTAGCCACATCTCGACCGAGCCCGGTCAGGTGACCAGCATTAGCCAGCGGCGAGACTATATCCCCTCTGCGCTGAGCCTGTTCGCCAAGCTCGATACCGATAATAGCCTGTTACTGGAGTCCGCAGAAATAGACTCCAAAGCCAATTTAAAAAGTATCGTATTAGTTGATAGCGCATTGCGCATAGAGTGTAACGGCAGCGAGGTCAGTGTCGTTGCGCTATCAAATAACGGCGCGCAACTGCTGCCTTATTTGCAGCGCCACATTGATGCCGGCACCACCACGCTCGATAACACTACCTTGCAAATCAGCTACCCACCCGTGGCCGGAGATTTAGACGAGCATGCCAAGCTCAAAGCGGCCAACGCCTTTGATACCCTACGTCAGTGCATTAATCGCATCAGCAACAACTCTGACAATCCATTTGCCATTTTCTTGGGCGGCGTAATGGGCTACGACATGGTCGCGAATGTTGAGCAACTGCCCGCCGTCGAGGCAAAAGATAACAGCTGCCCAGACTATGTTTTCTACCTTGCTGAAACCCTAGTGGTGGTTGATCACCAAGCACAGAGCACTGAAATTATCGGGAACGTGTTTAATGGCCCGCAAGTGCACGCCAATTGCTTTGAGGTAGGACAAAAAGTCGAACGCTTAAACACCCTCTGTGATGATGTGGAGGTACTACCGGCGCCACAGGCAACGGCGCAGCCTGTAGAAGCCAGTGTCGATATCAGTGACGAAGACTTCAAGGCGCAGGTTAGCCAACTAAAGCAACATATTATCGACGGTGATATTTTTCAGGTGGTGCCATCACGAACCTTTACCTTGCCTTGCCAACAGCCATTAGCGGCCTATGCCCAGCTGAAAACACAAAACCCCAGCCCCTATATGTTCTATTTGCGCGACCAAGATTTTACGCTGTTCGGCGCCTCGCCTGAATCGGCCTTAAAATACTGCGCCCAGAGCAATCAAGTTGAGGTGTATCCGATAGCGGGCACGCGCCCGCGTGGTAAGCATGCCGATGGACGTTTAAATTTAGACCTCGATTCGCGCATCGAGCTCGATTTGCGCAATGATGGCAAAGAGCGCGCCGAGCACATCATGCTTGTCGATTTAGCGCGTAACGACGTCGCTCGTATCAGCCAGGCCGGCACGCGTCACGTTAAAGAGCTACTCAAAGTCGATAGATACTCCCATGTCATGCACCTTGTTTCGCGGGTGGTAGGACAGTTAAAAGAAGACCTTGATGCACTACACGCTTACTCGGCCTGTATGAATATGGGCACTTTAGTTGGCGCCCCCAAGGTCAGCGCTGCACGCTTAATTCGTGAAGTAGAAAAGAAACGCCGAGGCAGCTACGGCGGTGCCGTTGGCTACCTCACGGGTGATGGAGCCATGGACTCTTGCATTGTTATCCGCAGTGCTTTTGTCAAAGATGGCCTGGCCCACGTGCAAGCCGGCGCTGGGGTGGTGTACGACTCAGACCCGCAAAGTGAAGCCGATGAAACCCGCGCTAAAGCCGGGGCCGTACTGCGCGCTATCGCCACCAGTCAAGGAGCAACAAACGCATGAATTATAAGATTTACTTCTTAGATAACGAAGACTCTTTCAGTTATAACTTGGTGGATGAATTTGCGCAGTTGCGCCAGGAACTGGTGGTGTATCGCAATACCGTAGCGGCGGAGGTCATATTCGAGCGCATGTGTGCAGAAACACAGCCAGTGGTGCTCGTGCTTTCCCCCGGACCCGGTGCGCCCGACAGCGCGGGGTGTTTGATGGCGCTCATTGACCTGTGTCGGGGACGTTTCCCAATGCTCGGGATTTGTCTCGGGCAACAAGCATTAACGCAGGCGTATGGGGGTGAAATTGGCCATGCCCAGCAGACGGTGCATGGTAAATCATCCACCATTAGCTTAACGCCTCACCCCGCTTTTAATGGTTTTGGCGAACACCTTGTGGTGGCCCGTTACCATTCCTTAGTGGCAACCAAGGTAAGCGAGCAATTAGCGATTATCGCGCATTATCAGGGCATGCCGATGGCTGTGTGTCAGCATCAAGATAAGGTGCTTGGCTATCAGTTTCACCCAGAGTCGATTCTAACTCCTCATGGCGCGCAACTATTGCAGCAAAGCCTTGAATATTTAACAGCACAGGGGTAACTCATGGATGTAATGAATAAGCTGTATCAGCAGCAGGACTTGACCTTTGCAGAGTCACAGCAGCTGTTCGATAGCGTGATGCGCGGCGATATTGATGATATCACTCTGTCGGCCATGCTTACCGCGCTGAAAATTAAGGGTGAGTGCGCCGACGAGATTGCCGGGGCCGCCGCCGCCATGCGCGCCAATGCCCTGCCCTTTAACACCTCAGCGCAACACTTGGTCGATGCCTGTGGCACCGGTGGTGATGGTGCCAACACTATTAATATCAGCACCACGGCAGCGCTTGTAGCCGCCGCCTGTGGAATTAATATGGTCAAACATGGTAACCGCAGTGTATCGAGTAATTCAGGGTCGTCTGATTTGTTACAAAGCCTGGGGATCAATATCAATATGAGTCCAGAGCAAGCCGCCGCGATGCTTGAGCAAACCGGCTTTGCGTTTTTGTTCGCTCCGCTTTACCACCAAGGGGTCAAACACGCGATGGCGGTGCGTACCACCCTTAAAACACGAACCCTATTTAATATTCTCGGACCGCTTGCTAACCCGGCAGCACCGGATTATCAATTACTCGGGGTGTACGACCCTGCCTTATGCTTACCTATGGCAAAGACCCTGCAAACCTTAGGGTGCAAACGGGCGATGGTCGTCCATGGTGCCGGCACCGATGAAATCGCCTTACACGGTGAGACCCAAGTGGTTGAACTCAACCAAGGGCAACTGCATGAGTACACCTTAAACCCCAGTGACTTCGGACTTGCAAACTATTCACTTGCGCAACTCAGTGGTCAAGGGCCAGACTACAACGCCAATGCCACGCGGGCGATTTTAAGCGGCCAAGGAGAGCCGGCGCACACCAGTGCGGTGGTGATCAATGTCGCAGCGTTATTAGTATTGACCGATAAAGCGGCTAATTTCAAAGAGGCCAGCGCGCAGGTTCAAGACGTTTTACAATCCCAGCAAGCACAACGCACGCTTGATACCATCATTGAGGTAAGTCATGGCTAATGTATTAGAAAAAATTGTTGCCGATAAACGCCATGAGGTAGCGCAGCGTCAACGCACGCAACCGTTAGCGAGCTTTATTGACGACATCACTGCGAGCGACCGTGATTTTTATCGTGCCCTGAAACAGAGCCCAACGAGCTTTATTCTGGAATGCAAAAAGGCATCGCCCTCAAAAGGGCTTATTCGCGATGTCTTTAACCTGGATGAAATCACTGCCGTCTATAAAAAGTACGCCAGCTGTATTAGTGTGCTGACCGACGAAAAGTACTTTCAAGGCCATTTTGATTACTTAACCCAAGTACGGCAGAAAGTCAGCCAGCCACTGATTTGCAAAGACTTTTTTATCGATCCTTATCAAGTTTATTTAGCTCGCTTACACGGCGGTGATGCCATTTTACTAATGCTCTCTGTGCTTGATGACGACACTTATAGAGCGCTCAGCAAACTGGCTAAGTCACTGAATATGGATGTATTAACTGAGGTGAGCAATGAGCAGGAAGTAACTCGGGCGCTGGCGTTGAACGCCGAGATCATCGGTATCAATAACCGTGACTTACGGGACTTATCGACCGATTTGGCGACCACTGAACGACTTCGCCAATTGATCCCCAGTGATAAAGTGGTGATTTCTGAGTCAGGCATTTACAGCCATCAAGACGTGCAGCGCTTAAGCCCCTTGTGTGACGGGTTTCTGGTTGGCAGTTCTATTATGGCCCAGGCAGATATTGAAAGCGCTTGTCGCGCCTTAATTTTTGGCGAGCATAAAGTCTGTGGCCTAACGCGCTCACAGGATGCACAAGCGGTATACCAAGCTGGTGCCTATTATGGTGGCCTAATTTTCTACCCAGGCTCACCCCGCTATGTTGACATTGTTTGCGCTAAGGCCATTGTTGATAGTGCGCCGCTGCATTACGTAGGGGTTTTCGTTGACGCGCCGATTGCGCAAGTCAGCGACTATGCCACGCGATTAAAACTGGCCGCCGTGCAGCTGCATGGTGTGGAGGATGAGCATTATATTCAGTCATTACGCCAGGCGCTGCCGTTATCGTGCCAAATTTGGAAAGCACAAGCGGTGGCTACACAGCTGCCTAAAGCGCTCGCGGGCGTCGACCGTATTCTCTATGACACGTATAGCAAACAAGCGAAAGGTGGCACCGGGGAGCAATTTAACTGGCAACTGCTGGCGCAGGCTGAGTCCCCTTTCATGCTGGCAGGCGGCTTAACCCCTGGCAATATTGCTGACGCTTTAGCACACAACGCAACCGGGTTGGATATTAATTCCGGCGTAGAAAGCGCACCCGGTAAAAAATGTACACAGAAAATTAATGCTGCCTTTGCGGCAATTCGGAATTATTGAGGTGGTTATGAGTAATTCAGCCTATTTTGGCGATTTTGGCGGCATGTTTGTGCCGGAGCTTTTGGTGCCGGCGCTTAAACAGCTAGAGGCCGAGTTTAATAAATCACAACACGACCCGCTTTTTGAGAAGGAGTTTCGCTCTTTGCTCAATGAATATGCCGGCCGTCCGACACCCTTAACGTTAACGCGTAACTTGGTAAAAAATCCCAAGGTCAAACTGTACCTCAAGCGTGAGGATTTACTTCACGGTGGCGCACATAAAACCAACCAAGTGTTGGGCCAGGCCTTGCTTACCAAACGCATGGGCAAAGAGGAAGTCATCGCCGAGACCGGCGCTGGTCAGCACGGTGTGGCTACGGCTTTAGCCTGCGCGCTGTTGGGTTTAAAGTGCCGCATTTATATGGGCGCTAAAGACGTCGAGCGCCAGCAGCCTAATGTATTTCGTATGCGCTTGATGGGCGCTGAAGTGATACCCGTTACCGCCGGCTCTGGTACCTTGAAAGATGCCGTGAACGAAGCGCTGCGCGACTGGTCAGCGAATTATAAAACGGCACACTACCTGCTCGGCACCGCTGCCGGACCCCACCCTTTCCCAACGGTAGTACGCGAGTTCCAAAAAATGATTGGTGAGGAAGCGAAGCAACAAGTTCTCGAAACCGAAGGGCGTTTACCCGATGCGGTCATCGCTTGTGTCGGCGGCGGCTCTAACGCCATTGGCATGTTTACCGATTTCATTGATGAGCCGAGTGTCAAACTGATCGGCGTTGAACCAGCAGGTAAGGGCCTTGATAGCGGTGAACATGGCGCGACCTTATGTCGTGGTAGCAAAGGAATTTTACATGGCGCCTATACCTACATCATGCAAACCGAACAAGGCCAAATTGAAGAGTCTTACTCAGTATCGGCAGGCTTAGACTACCCCGCAGTGGGGCCTCAGCACGCGCATCTGCATGAAAGCGGCCGCGCCCAATATGTGGGTATCACCGATGATGAAGCGCTCGATGCATTTAAAGCGCTGGCACGCCATGAGGGCATTATACCAGCACTTGAGTCGAGCCATGCACTGGCCTATGCCCTGCAGTACGCAGAGCAACAAAGCGAAGAGTGTATTATTGTTGTAAACCTCAGCGGCCGAGGTGACAAAGACTTGGCCCATGTGCATCAAGTGCTTGCTGCTAAAGGAGATATATCATGAGTCGTTATGCCACCACCTTTGCCAATCTCGCCGAACACAACGAAGGCGCGTTTGTGCCGTTTGTGACCTTGGGCGATCCGGGTAAAGCGCAAAGTATTGCCATCATTAAAAGCCTGATTGATGGCGGTGCCGACGCATTAGAGTTGGGCATCCCCTACTCCGACCCAATTGCCGATGGCCCGGTGATCCAGGCTGCGAATATTCGCGCCTTAGAGGCGAACATTAGCACTGATGATTGCTTTGATATCATTCGCGAAATTCGCGCCTATAACGCAGATATTCCAATTGGTTTACTACTGTATTCTAACTTGGTTTTAGCCCGAGGACCGCAGCAGTTTTACCAACAAGCGAAAGACGCTGGGGTAGACTCAATCTTGGTTGCTGATGTGCCCTTACATGAGTCGAAAATGTTCCGTCAAGCGGCCACTGAAACCGCCATTGAGCCGATTTTTATCGCCACCCCCAATGCCGATGACGACACCCTTCGACAATGCGCCTCTTACGGGCGCGGTTACACCTACTTGCTCTCCCGAGCAGGCGTCACGGGCACTGAAACCAAAGCACAGATGCCGGCAGATTCGATGATTGCCAAGCTAAAAGAATATCATGCTGCACCCGCGTTGCTTGGCTTTGGTATCAGCACCCCGGATGATGTGAGCCAAGCCCTGAGCAGTGGTGCTGCGGGGGCTATCAGTGGCTCCGCCGTGGTAAAAATTATTGCCGCCAACTTGGACCATCCTGAGGCCATGTGCGAAGAGCTGAAAGTGTTTACTATCGCCATGAAAGAAGCGACCAAGAGTTAGCCTGGCTGTATGTGGTCTTTTAATGCCTTGGCGCATTTAAAGGCCACTTTATTTTGCCCTGCTATTTCTATTTCCTCTCCTGTTTGCGGGTTACGACCGCGTTTCGCCGGGTGATAGCTAAGCGAAAAGTTACCAAACTTAGGTATAAATACCGCATCTCCTTCGTGTAAAGACCGCGTTATCGCATCAATGAGCGATGATAACGCTGCCGCAGATTGTTGCTTAGTTAATCCACTGCGCCCATGCATGGCGTCAATTAGTTGCTTTTTGTTCACGGTGCTACCTACTGAAAACTCAAAGCCGCGCAGCCTAAAAGGCGACAATGAAAATGTCAATGTCGCACTGATGCTTGAGCTTGCTCTCAGATACTGGTAAAACGGCTGCTACCTAATGTAATGGACGTCGTGAATGAGTACTTTAATTGAATACATTCCGCTAATTTTATTTTTCGCTGTTTATAAACTCGTTGATATCTACTGGGCGACGGGCGTATTAATCGGCACCAGTGCCCTGCAGCTTGCTTATGGCTATTTCAAAGAGGGCCATATTGCTAAGCGTCATTGGGTGTTTTTCGCTATCGCCCTGGTGTTAGGAACCATGACCATTCTGTTTCGAGATGAGCATTTTATCCAATGGAAGGCCACTTTCATTTATGCGCTGTTAGCGGTGGTGTTATTAGCCGCACGGCTGTTTTTCAAAAAGAACCTAGTGCAAAAGGCACTCACTGGGTTGCTCAAGTCAGTAGAAGAGAAACAAGGCGGTGAGCAAGGTCAAGAGATTGCGGTACCAGAGCGGATTTGGGAGCAGTTAAACATTTTCTGGGTTATTTTATTTGCTGTTATTGCAGTGCTCAACATTTATGTTGCCTACAATTTCTCGCTCGACTTTTGGGTAAACTTCAAGGTGTTCGGCCTTATCGGCATCACCTTTGTGGCTATTATTGCCACGATTATGCGTCTTTACCCTTACTTTCCTGAAGAAGAGTCATAAAGCTGTCGTACAGCCCTGCTACACTGAGTACATATTGAGTGTAGCAATGGGCTGAAACATTGAATAACGCGCAGTATCGCTGGCTAGAACTGTTCTGTATTTTTATCCTATTGCCGGTTGCCGGCTTGCTGATGCGCGAGTATTTGCATAACTGGCTGATCCCGGCGTTGATCACCCTGACCGCCGTATGCTGTTTTATTCTGCTTACCGATCCCCACTTTAAACGCTTTCGCATCACATCCATGGGGCAGTTCTCAGCAGTGCGTAAGCGCATTGCCACGTTTTTTCTCACCGGAGCATTATTCTCGGGTGTGCTCTATGGCATTCTCAACCAGGAAAACTGGTTTAGCTACCCGCTGCAATCACCATTGAGCTGGTTAATGCTACTGGTGTTATATCCATTGCTGTCTGTGTTGCCACAAGAGCTGATTTTTCGCACCTATTTCTTTCACCGCTATAAGCCCATCATTCCTAGCAAAACTTGGCGTATTTGGTTAAGTGCTAGCGTATTTTCCTTGGCACACATGGTTTATGGGAATTGGGTTGCGATAGTATTATCATTTTGCGGTGGGCTATTGTTTTCTTATACCTATGCGCACTCACGCTCCACACTTGTGTGTGTACTGGAACATAGTTTGTGGGGGTTGTGGATGTTTACTCTGGGGCTTGGCAGTTATTTAGATTCGGGGGCTATTTAGGCTAGCCCCCGACCGGCAAATTAAAAGCCGAAGATACTCATGGCGAAAAACTTTGTTGCCACAGTATTGATGAAAATCAGCAGCAAAATCGCTGGGATAAAGGTTGATAGTGAGAAATTCACGTACTTTTGCATAAAGCTGCCTTCGTAACTAGCGCAGCCTTGCGAAAGTTCATCATTCAAACGCGCCTTCTTCCAACGATACATAACAAACAAACACACCATCAAGCCGTTGAGAGGTAGAATGGTGTCATAAAACACGTCATAAACCACATCAAAGAAGCTCTTATCATCACCACCGTAGTGGGTGAACTGAGTCAACCAATCGACCATGCCAAATGATACGGTACAGCCAATGGTGAGTAAGCCGATAGCGCCAGCTAAAACTAACAGTGCTTTTTTGCGGCTGTAGCCCTTTTCCTCAATAAGCGTTGCAGTGGGCACCTCGACAATCGACACCAACGACGTAATGGCAGCGAAAAACACCAACAAGAAAAATACAAACGCCACCATAGACGCGCCCATATAACCAATATCGGTTTGCAGTGCCAAAAGAATCTTCGGTAAATAAACAAATATCATCGACACCGACGACTCTGAGAGTTGGCTTGGATCAGTATCCGGATTAAAGCTAAAAATGGCTGGCAACACCATTAAGCCGGCGGTAAAAGCCACCAGTGAATCGGTGATGGCGACCATCTTTGCGCCACTAACAATATCATCCTTTTTCGAGATGTAGGACGCGTAGGTCATCAAAATCCCCATCCCTAACGACAGCGAGAAAAACGCTTGTGATAAGGCACCATTGAGTACGCTGGCGTTCATTTTTGAGAAATCCGGGACCACATAATAGCGCACACCCGCCATGGCATTATCCAAGGTCAATACATAGGCAACCAAACCTATGAGCAGCACAAAAAGGGCTGGCATTAAGAACTTCGCAGCCTTTTCAATGCCCTCTTTAACGCCACCGACGAGGATTAAGTTAACCACAATGGCGACCACCACCATGTAGCCAAAAATACTGTACTCATTAATGAAGCGGCCAAAGTTACCGGGGTCGGCAAGCGCATCAAGGTTGCCCATGGCTGTTTGTGCCAGATAACCGAAAATCCACACCGTAATAACCATGTAAAACACCGCAATCATAAACGGCGTCAGTACCGCAAGAATTCCTGCACCGCGCCAGCGCGGTGAATTATCCGACAGTGTTTTGTACGCACCATAAGGGTCTTTTTGCGCTTTTCGGCCCATGGCCATTTCCGCCATCATGACCGGCAAACAAATAAACGCAACAAACAGTGCATAAACTAAAAGAAAGGCACCACCGCCGTTTTTGGTGGCGGAAACAGGAAACCCAACGAGGTTGCCAATACCTACCGCAGAGCCTGCAGCAGCAAGAATAAAGCCCAAGCGAGAGCTAAAATGTTCACGTTTTTCGCTCATAGAAAAACCTTGTTATTGTTTTAACCCGACTCTACCAGTGTTAAACAAAGCTTTTCAAGCTTTAACGACTGCTGGTGGGCGCGGTCCCATTTAAACAACGATATTAATTTACAACGCCTATCATTGCTGGCTATCATAAATGTAATCGATACCAAGTACTTGGTTATTATTATGTTGTACATGATTTATTCCACCGATGTGGAAAATTCGCTCGAGCAGCGTCTTAAGGCGCGTCCAGCGCATCTTGCACGCTTGCAAGAGTTACAGCACCAAGGGCGATTACACATTGCAGGACCACTTCCTGCGACGGACAGTAACGACCCGGGTGGAGCAGGCTTTACGGGCTCATTAGTCGTGGCTGAATTTGCATCCTTGGAAGATGCACGGGAATGGGCCGCTGATGACCCCTATATCGCCGCTGGTGTATATGAAAACTCAGTAGTCAAGCCCTTCAAAAAGGTGCTTCCAGCGTAATTCAGTAAAGGTTAATTGGTTTTTTGTATGCTTGCGACATTGCCGCTGCAAGTGCAGTGTATGTTGCGCAACGAAAGATCAATTGGGAGTTCTTTGAACCATGCTTAAATATATAGCCGCTATATTTACTGCTTTTGTTTTAGCCACGTCAGTGGCCCAGGCAGGCTCAACGCCCCCCAAAGACATTGATAAAAAGCAGGCAGTGGCAATTGCCAAAGAAGCCGAAAACGGTAAAGTGTTAAAGATATCTGAACAAAGGGAAAAGTTTGTTGTTCGTATATTAAAGCCCAAGGGCCGTGTGGTTGACGTCAGCGTCTCAAAACGCACCGGGCAGGTAGAGAAGGAAAATAACTAATGCGCATACTAGTAATTGAAGACGACTTACATTTGGCAGATAACCTGCGTAGTGCCCTAGAAAAAGAGCGCTACAGCGTTGATTTGTGCAATGATGGAGAAGCGGGCCTTTTCCATATTTGTGAATACCCACTGGATATGGCGGTGGTTGATTTAGGCTTACCAAAAATTGATGGTATTGAGCTTATCAGACAAGCCCGTAAAAATGGCGTCGATATCCCTATCTTAATTTTGACTGCGCGCGATCGCTGGCAGGACAAGGTCGAAGGCCTCGATGCCGGTGCCGACGATTACCTTACCAAGCCCTTTCATGTGGAAGAGTTAATCGCTCGTTGTAACGCATTAATTCGTCGCAGTGCGGGTCAGGCGAACCCTGAAATTGAAAACGGCCCAATCCGTATTCATACGCGCTCGCAGCAGGTATGGGTAGAAGAGCGCGAGCTCAATCTGACCGCTTACGAATATAAAGTGCTGGAATATCTGATGGTGAATCCACAAAAAGTGATTTCTAAATCGGAATTGACCGAACACATTTACGACCAAGACTTTGATCTCGACTCTAACGTGATAGAAGTATTTGTTCTGCGTCTGCGCAAGAAACTGGACCCAGAAGGCACCCTGAACCCCGTTGAGACCCTACGTGGGCGAGGATACAGGCTGCGCACCCAGTGGTAGGAAATCAAGTTTCACTGAAAATAAGACAAGGATTTATCCTTGTCTTTTTGTTGATCGTAGCCATGCCTATTTTATTTGCTTCGATTGGCAACGCGTATCGTGCCTCATTAGTGGAGGCCACTGAAAAAACCCTGGAAGCGCATTTATACTCATTAATATCTGAAGTTGAATACAGTGAGCGCGGTGTAGAAATGCCACGCAGTATTCTTGCCCCCGAGCTGAACCGCGTCACATCAGACACCTATGCCATGATTTATAATGGCAACGAGCGAGTCTGGCAAAGTGAGTCCGCCTTAAATATTGATTACAAGCCGGATTTAGTGATCACCGAAACCGGTAAAGCGGATTTTCGCCTCGTGACCGTCAATGGTCGCAAATACTGGCAACTGTCACTCACTGGGATCCTCGCGAATCTCGACCAAACCATTGAAGCCCGCTTCATTGTGGTTAAAAGTAACGATGGTTTATTAAGGCTGATGGAAGGGTTTAAGGAGACATCAATAAACTGGATGTTAATTATGGGTGTGGTGATCACCGTGTTGATGATCATCGGCTTTATCTGGAACTCTCGTCCATTACATCGCTTAGATAAAGAGATAAAAGCCATTGAATCCGGCGAAGGCACGCGTATCAAAGGCAACTACCCTGTTGAGCTGCAAAATATAAAAGCCGATTTGAACCTACTGTTGGAATCGCAACAGCGGCAAAAAGAGCGTTATCGCGCGTCTTTAAGTGACCTTGCCCACGCCCTAAAAACCCCCTTGGCTGTACTTAAGTCAAGCCCTATGGCCAGCGATGACGATGCCCAAGAGCAGTTGGACCGCATCAATGTGATGATCGAACACCAATTAAAGCGCGCTGCCACGGGTGCGTCCGATACATGGAAAAAACAGACGCATATTAAGCCGGTAGCGGATTCTATCTTCAATGCCATGAGTAAAGTGTATCGTGATAAAGACATCGAATTCAGTGTCGATGTGAGCGACAAACACTTTTTCTTGGGCGATAAAACCGATTTAATGGAACTGCTTGGCAACCTCATTGATAACGCCTGTAAAGCCTGTGTCTCGCAGGTGAGTTTAAAGGTCGAGCAACGTAAGAAGCGTCTTAAACTGATGATTGAAGACGACGGTCCTGGCGTGCCTGAGGAGAAGCGTGAGTTGCTGTTGCAACGTGGTACCCGCCTTGATAGCTATGAAAGCGGGCACGGTGTGGGTATGGCCATTGTCGCTGATCTCGTAAACGGCTATCATGGTATTTTAAGCATTGACGACAGCCCCTTGGGCGGCGCTCGCTTTATGCTTGAGTTTGATTACCAAGAGATAACCTAACGTCATTATGAAACGTCACTTTTTTGTGTTAACCATTGGCCTCGGCGCCTGCTTGTTCAATACGGTTGATGCCAATGAAACTGCGCAATGCGCGCCGGTAGGCGAAACACCCGATAGTCGTCGTGACTATATCCAATGTCTTGACCGCCAGTTAGAGCTTTTGCGCCGAGATTTGACTGCGTGGCAGAATAAGCGCCAGCTGCAGCTCGAAAACTTCGCTAAGCAATCGGGGATCACTCAGCCATTGGATATTTATTTACGCTCGCAGCAGAGCTTTGACAGCTACCTTGAAGACAGCTGCCGGTGGCGTTATCTGCGTGTGATGCCCGACGCTGCGGCTGCGGCGATGGCGTATAAGCATTGTGAGTTGCGGCTTATTGAGCAGCGCATCGACAGTTATCGCGTACCACTGGATTAACCTTGGTCACTTTGCTTAGCGTCGTCTACGTCGGCGCCAAGTAAGGTGGCAAGCCAGCGCCCTTCTTCGCTCTCTTCTAGGGCTATTTTCACCACCATAGTCAAAGGCACAGACAGCAGCATCCCCACCGTGCCCAATAACCAGCCCCAAAAGATTAACGATAAAAACACGACTAGGGTCGACAAGCCTAATCCCCGACCCATGAATTTAGGCTCGACCACGTTGCCCATCACCGCATTGATGACTAAGTATCCCATGCCCACAAAAGCCGCAGTCAATGGGTTTTGCGTGATCAAAGCCAACAATACCGGCGGCACAGCGGCGATAATAGAGCCGATATTGGGAATGTAGTTAAACATAAAGGCAACCACGCCCCACAAAATAAAGTAGTCGACGTCCAGCGCCCACAATAACATGGTCGCTAAAAAGCCTGTCGCTAAGCTAACTAAGGTTTTAATCGCCAAATAGGAGTTAATGGACTCAAGAAAACGGTCTATTTGCGCCATTTTCATATCTGGATCATCTAACGCTAAATGAATTTTGCGACTAATACTGGGTCCTTCAAATAACATAAACACCACGGTAATGATGATTAAAAACAGGTTAGCCATCACCCCGCCTAGCCCAGTTAACATGTTGGTGGCTACATCAATCATTTTCCCAGGGTCAAACATTGAGATCAGTTGCTCTTTATTTAGGAAAATATTGTATTGCGCTAACGTGTTCACCGCCCACACAAACTCTTTCTTTAATTGCTCTTTATACTGCGGCAGGTTTTGCGAGAAATCATTCACCGACTGCCCTACCAAGCCGCCAATACTCAAAAGGACGGCGACCACCAGCAATATAACAATACTCACCGCCACGCCTTTGGGAATTCGGTAGCGACCTAAAGTATCAATCAAAGGGTTGCAGATGATGGCAATGAATACCGATAGAATAAAGGGCACCACCAAGGCGCTTGCGGTTTTAACCCCTGCCAAAACCACCACCAAGGCGGCCATAACTAGGAGGCTTTTACTCGCTCCAGTGAAGCTGGGCACAGTTCGTTTCCTTAAAGCAGACAAGTGATGCTAGTTTAGGTGAGATACGATTGAAAATAAACCATTGATTGGCCATAGGAAATGATCTTAAATTCGCCAGTTTCGTAGTATTTGAACTAAACTAGAAACAAAGTGAATTAGCAACACGATGGCACCCATGCATATCTTGATCACCGGAGCCACAGGGCTCATAGGTAGCGAACTATACAAGCATTTACTTAACCACCATAGGGTTACGGTACTCACTCGCTCTCCCTCACGGGCGTACATAAAGTTGGGTCATCGTATTGAAGCCATCCAGAATTTGGATGAGGTTGATTTTAATAATGTCGATATCGTGATCAATCTCGCCGGTGAGCCCATCGTTAATAAGCGTTGGAGCGATCAACAAAAAAAGCGTATCTACGACTCCCGACTCAATACCACCGACGCTATCGTGGCGAAGATAAATGCCGCAGGCAACAAACCGAAGGCGCTAATATCGGGCAGTGCCATTGGCTATTACGGCCGCCAAGGAGATGTGGAGATCACCGAAGACTTCAGCCACTGCTATGATGAATTTAGCCATCAGCTTTGTCGCGACTGGGAGGCAGCCGCAAGCAAAGCACAAACCCGTGTGTGCTTGCTGCGTACCGGTATTGTGCTAAGCGCCCATGGCGGTGCCTTAGGAAAAATGCTCCCCGCATTTCGCTTTGGCCTCGGTGGGCCCATAGGAGATGGCCAACAATACATGTCTTGGATCCACCTTGATGACATGGTGCAGCTAATTATGTACCTAATAAAATACGATCATATTAGCGGCGCCATCAACGCCACCGCGCCTAAGCCCGTCAATAATGAGGAATTCTCTAAAACGCTCGCTGAAGTACTGCGCCGCCCTGCCATCGTGCGCATGCCGGCCTTTGCATTGCGGCTGATGATGGGAGAAATGGCCGATTTATTGCTCTATGGGCAAAATGTTCAACCCCAGCGGCTGATAGACGAGGGCTTTCGCTTTCGCCACCCCGAACTCAAACCTGCCCTGGCTCAACTCCTTAACCGCAATTAAAAAGGCCGCTTGTTAAAGCGGCCTTTTTGTCTACATCAGTTTGCGTAGCAAACCACTGGTGTTCTTGTTGAGTGTTCGCGCTATCATAGTGTATCCCAACAGTGCCACAAACAAAGCACCCGCTACGGGCCCGATGAACCATATATCAGGGTGAAACTTTCCAGGTAGCTCAAATAACTGCCGCTGCACAACGAATAACGCCACATCGCTCACTAAGGCGGCAACTACGCCGGCTATCAACCCCAGTAGTAAGAATTCAAACAAGGTGGCTCCTCGGATCAACTTTCCGCGCGCTCCCAAGGTGCGTAAAATAACGACCTCTTGCATCCGCTCACCCAAGCTCGCCTGGACTTGCGAAATTAATACCAAGGCACCACAGGCCACCACGATTGCCAGCACAAACCCAATGGCTAACGACACCTGCTCGATGGTTGAGCGAATTTGTTCGACAAAGTTGTCGACATCGATAGCCGTAATGGTGGGATACTGCCGCAATAGCTGAGTAAAGGCTTTATTTTCACCGTCATCAATACGTGCTGCCGCAATATAGGTTGCCGGAAATTCAGCGAGCAAGTCTGGGCTTAGGATCATAAAGAAGTTTGGTTTTAGGGTGGACCAATTCACCTCGCGAAAGCTGGTAACCTCGGCATCAAAGCTTTGCGAACCGATTAAAAAGGTAATGGTATCGCCCAGTTGAATCTCCAACCGCTCAGCCATTGACTGCTCAATGGAGACTTCTCCTTGGCTTTGCTCTGTAAACCACTGCCCTTTGGTTAGGGTGTTATGGCTTGGCATATCGCGAACCCACGTCAAGTTCAGCTCACGGCCCACGCCAGAGCGTGCTTCTTCATCTTTTTTCTCGTTATCCTCTAATGACACTTCTCGCGCGACTTTTTCGCCATTGACGGCATTGACGCGCCCACGAATGGTCGGATAAAAGCGCGACACCTCAATGCTATTAGCCGCGAGATAATCGGCAACGGGCTGTTTTTCTTGCTCGCTAATATTAACAAGAAACGCATTAGGCGCATCCGCTGGTAATTGCGATTGCCAGTCATTGATCATGTCATTTTTAAGCACAATGAGAAACAGTAAAAGCTTAATCGCCAGCGCAAAGCTGATTAATTGCACGGCATTGGCATTAGCCCGCTTTTGAATTGAAGCCAGCGCTAAAGACCAACTGTTACCGGGGCTGAGGCCGAGCTTTCGCCCTGTGCCAAAAATCACTTTTGAGGCGACAAACAGCACCACCACCACAAGGGCCGATGAGGCGAATAAGATTAGGGTAATTTTGATCTTACCGCTGAATAACCACATTAACCCAAAAACCGTTAACGCCGAGAGCGCGAGGTGGATTTTGCTCACCACCAACCTGTCACCAAGGTTTCGACGCAATACCCGTAACGGCGGAATATCAAATAAATCCAGCAGTGGCTTAATGGAGAACATCACCGCACACACAACCCCGATGAATACCGCACTTAACCATGGGCGTAGCGACGCAGGCGGAAGGCTAATATCCATGCTTTTAGCCATGTAGTCGGCGGCCACGTGCTGCAGCGAATACCCTACAGCAAGGCCAATAAGCAGTGAAAAACCACACACCAGTGACAAGTGCAGCAAATAAATAGCGCGTATTTGTGCGCGAGCCCCGCCTAGGGTTTTCATCATTGCCACTGGGTCGTATTGGCGCTCGCAATAACGCTTTGCTGATACCGCAATGGCCACTGCCGCGAGAATAATTCCCAACAGGCCTGCTAACAGTAAAAAGCGTTCCGATCGCTCTAGCGAATTAGCTATGGGCGACTGCCTGTCTTTCACCCCATACCAGCGTTGGTTCTCGGCCAGTTGAGGTTTTAGCCATTGATAAAACGCTTCGACGTCGACACCATCGCCAGCATAGAGTTGACGGTAGAACACCCGACTCCCCGGTTGGATCACCTCAGTTTTGGCGATATCAGCTTCATTAAGCAGCACCCGGCGACTGCCAGAGAAAATATTGAACGGCGCATCCGGCTCTTCGCTCAAAATATGGCTAACGGTAAAGGTGGCAGCACCTAACTCAACCTCATCGCCCACTTGCAGGTCCAATGAATACATCACCGTTTCATTGAGCCAAACGTTGCCCTCTTTAGGGCCGCCCTCGGCCACTTGCTCTTGGGCATCAAAATCGCTTTTAATGAGTAGCTCCCCCTTGAGAGGATAGGCCGATGACGCTGCTTTTATTGCCGCCAGTTGCATGCGGTCATTGGCAAAGAGCATGGTATCGAAAAACGTGAGCTGCGCCGTTTTCAAGCCCATTTTCTGTGCTTGCTGGCGGTATTCATCTGGCAACGCATGGTTACTGGCCAGCGCTCTATCGGCGGCGATAAAAGCGTTGGATTTTTGCAAAATGGCTTGACCAATACGGTCAGTTACCGAGGACAAGGTCAACACCGTCATCACTGCCAACGCAATGGCTGCACATATCACCGTGAGCTCGCCTCGGCGCAGCTCTCTCAAAAACAGTCTAAATGCCAATTTAGCCCACATTGACCTGCTCCTTCGGCTCACTCAATTCGGTTAGACTGCCGCCTTCGATGTGCAAAATACGGTCGCATCGCTGTGCCAATGCTTCATCGTGTGTAACCAGCACCAGCGTGGTGCCTTGCTGTTGGTTAAGCTCAAACAACAGCTCTTCAATCATTTTACCGTTTTTACTGTCTAAGTTTGCCGAAGGCTCATCAGCAAACAGAATTTGCGGCGTGCCAATAAAGGCACGGGCGATAGCAACGCGCTGCTGCTCACCACCCGAGAGCTGCGAAGGGTAATGCTCAACGCGATGACTCAAACCGACCTTCTCCAACAGCGCCAGCGCCTGCTCTTTAGCATCATTTTGGTTAGCAAGCTCAGCTGGCAGCATCACATTCTCAAGTGCACTGAGGCTTTGCACCAGCATAAAGGATTGGAATACAAATCCGACTTTTTGAGCACGCAAGGCCGCGCGCCCTTCTTCGTCCAGTTGCTCCAAGACATCACCATCTAAGGTAATGCTTCCCGAGCTTGCTACATCAAGCCCTGCTAACAAGCTCAACAATGTGGACTTGCCCGAGCCCGAGGCGCCAACAATGGCCACCGACTCGCCCGGCTTGACATTAAAGGTAATGTCGCTGAGGATCGTTAAATCGCCGTCAAGCGTATTAACGGACTTAGTTAATTCTTTGACTTGAATAATATTTAATTGAGATAACGCTGACATATGAGTGCTTCAATCCTACGTGTTTTTATCGTCTTACTGTTTGTCACTAAACCATTATTCGCTTGGGCTGACAATCAGATACTTGTCCTAGGTGACAGCTTAAGCGCAGCCTACGGGTTAAAACAACACCAAGGCTGGGTGCAATTGTTACAAGATACGTACGAACAACAAAATACGCCCACTACCCTGATTAATGCCAGTATAAGCGGTGAAACCACAGGGGGAGCCCTGCGCCGCCTTGATGCGATTCTTAAAGAGCACACCCCAACCCATGTGCTCATTGAGCTTGGCGGCAACGACGGCTTACGTGGTTTTCCCGTCACTAAAATGAAAGCCAACCTGCATGCACTAATAGATAAAAGCCGAGAGGCCGGTGCTGAGGTGGCGTTAATGCAAATTCGTATTCCACCCAATTATGGCCGCCGTTATACCGAGTTGTTCGAGCAAAGCTTTGTTGATGTGGCCAAGGAAAAGCAAGTGACCTTGATGCCCTTCTTTGTAGAGCAAGTGGCGACCAACGGTGAATTAATGCAAAACGATAACATTCATCCTAATGCTGAAGCGCAGCCGATCCTACGGGATATTATGAAAACACAAATCAGTAACTGGCTGACCAAGTAGCCCCTGAGACACCAAAATAACTCAACAAAAGCGCTGAAAATTAGCGCTTTTTTCTTTTTTGTAATTAAATCGGCGAATATGAATATTTTATAAGCAAACGAAACAACCGACGCTTGCATTTACAAAATATTTCCGTACTATTGCAATCCAAGTCGGCATATAGCGCAGCCTGGTAGCGCACTGTCATGGGGTGTCAGGGGTCGCAGGTTCAAATCCTGCTATGCCGACCATTCTTCTCCCCCTAATCAATAGCTTATCCTATTTTGAACTTATATCGCTCAAAACTCGGTAATAATTCAGTAGTAAAATAATTTTTGGAGTTATGCTCCAATCCGAATTTGTTGTCACATTTTAAGTACTACCTGGCTCCCTGACTTTAACAAAACCACCAACCCACTATTCTAAATTTCTCTATTGTTACTAAGCTGTCTAATAGGTAAGGAAAACCCGGTCCAGGCACTTTTTGACCAATCCTTGTCCAACCCATTATTGAACTATAAATCCATACAGTGTTTAGATTTCAAGATGAGATAGCTTATGAGTGGACAGCTAAGTGTTATTTGTCCACTCTATATCTGAAGCTCGAAGACCATCAGCTGCAGACGTTAACTTTGATATTCTACCCGTCGATTCATTGAGTAAAATATTATCCCTTTTGGATGTTTTTAAAAGAGACATCTTCAGTTCCCTCTGCAGTTCTCGTAAAAGGTTTAAGATGAATATCGAGTTAAAATCTCAGCCTACACTTCAATACTGATAGGAAACAAGTATACTGCCCAGATGGCTACAGCCTCTAAGTCACTGATTTAGTGCTTATATAAATATAGTTGATGGTCGATAAAGTTTGCTCCGGGTTTGCTATTTTGAGATGCTTTGCTAATAACTACTTTAAAGAACTAGCTCAAATAAGGATATGCCGTGATCGACAAGGTGTTAAGCTATTTATCAACCGGTCAATACTGGCTGGCTTCTACAGTACTTGTTTTGTCCATAGTTGTTAACTTAGAGAAAGTCTCATCTATTCTTGAGAGACATAAAACAAAACGACTACTTTTTTTGAAAGAAGCAGTAGCTGATGATGCGCTCCCGGACAATCTAAAGCCACATTTACATGATGAAGTCTCAATAGAATATTTCTACCGCATTCACGGTGTGCGCATGGACAAATTTAAAAGAGACCTTGTTCTAGATGCCTACAATAATTCGCGCGGAGAGATCACTTTTGGGCAGTTTGTCAAAGCTAATGGACACTTAGAAGTCGAGGATGGGAAATTAAAGGTTTGCCTAACCATTTTTGATAAACTCTTCTTTTGGTATAACGCTATAGCTGGTAGCTTTCTAATGCTCTCAGGCGCTCTATTATTGGCTTTCTCTTGGGTTTCTGGTGTACCAAAAATTTTAGGGCTATTTACCAGCATGATTGCTGGAACTATATTCGTGGCGTCTGGGATTTTTGTAATCTCTCAAGTTTTTCCTATCTTATCCGCTAAAAAAATAGAAAAACATATAAGAAAATGATTATCCCAAAGCCTTCAATGCGCCAGCTAGTAAGTATTACTCTTTGCACTACAATACCACTGATACTTTTTATACTTCTTGGCTCGGTAGACAAGGCTACTGAGCTATATGGAGATTACCTACTCTACTTTAGCCAACTCCCATACCTCGCTCAGAATGCATTAGTAGTCCTCGCCGGAGCTATCATAGGGCAAATGCTCACGTCCACGGGCTCATATTACTTTGATGTTGACTTAACTAGTTTAAAAATAATAAGCCAAAAAGGTTGGTCTGTCGTTAGAGTTTCGGTTCTTCTGATAATTATCATATATATTATTAGGTACAGCGTGCATAGGACTGACTGGCATGAAACGGCCACTAACTCAGCGTTGGTGCTTGCCCTTCTCTATATGGGTATAAGTATAAGTAACTTGAATGACCGCGTCCTGTGGCTTTTCGGATATATAAAAGCTCTATTTCTATACCCATCGTATAAACACTATCAAAGCAAGCACTGCAGGAATATCGACTCAATAACTGAAGCACCAATATTAACGATGCTTGATGATAGATATGAACGAGTATCCATTGCAGAAAATATTGCCGATAAAATGACTAAACATAGTAGTTCTGGCAGAGGATTTGGGAGGATAGCACTAATCGGCGCCTTTGGGACAGGAAAAACAAGTACGCTTAATTTGCTGAAGGAAAAGCTTGAGAAAAGAAGCAACTCCAACTCTCTAAGTTGGGTTTGTGTTACTTTCGATGCTTGGGGAAAGGCTGACAGTACTCCCAACATTCAAGGTTTACTACTTCAAGAAACTATCTCTACGCTAAGTAAATACATTGAAACTTCAAGCATCCAAAATCTACCTGACAAATATCTTCATGCCTTTAGAGAAGTCCACCATTCCACAAAGTTTATAGCTCACTTTTTGAACAACTCAACCTCTCCTGAAGTCCAACTCAACAAGTTAGACAATTTATTAGAAGAATGTAGATATAAAATTTGCATATTCATAGAGGACATGGACCGAAACAACGATGTTGCCGCTGCTGTAAACTCATTGGCACCGCTCCTTGATAGCTTAAAGTCTTTGAAAAATATGAGCTTCATATTTACTATCGGCTATGGTGAAAAAGCTCATGAAATTATCTCTCGAGTTACAGATTTCAGACTAGAACTACCAAGTTTAAATTTCGAAGGTCAGCTAAGACGTTTGAGCTCGGAGCTTAGGAGTCCAAAAGTCACATACTTTTATGAAGCTAACAATACGTCATGGGCTCTTTCACATCAAGCCATATATATTGATGATCAACAGATTATAACTTTGCCTGATAACATTCTTAAATATATATCATCGTTTATTTCTTCCCCTAGAGAGTATGCTGATATAGAAAGAGCTATGAGGGCAAGGTGGCATGAATTAAAGGGTGAAATAAATTATGATGACTTGCTCATCCTAAGCATTCTGGGGGTCAGCACACCTACTGTGTATAGCTTTATAAAAGACAACATCGAAACATTTATAAACTTTAATGAAGAAACACATTCAAACCTTCATATCGCATGGAAGGAACTAGATTTAAAAGAATGTGGATTAGACAAAAATAAACTAGAAAAAGTAATAAGTTATATTTTTCCTACATGGGGTCAATCGGTGGCTGGGCTACCTTTAAGAATGCAATCTATATCCAATTGTGGCATCAAAGACTATTGGAGAATTTATCTGGATCCAGGTTATCTGCAAAGAGTTGACTTTAAAGACCAAGAACTATTCTCACAAATGCTAGATTTCCAAAATAGTCAATATGACCACCAAAAACATTCTTTTATAGATCGAATGGTGGGTAATTCTCAGTTCATAGACTTTACGAGGAAAGTTCAACTATCAAAGCGTAGTTTCTTTAATCAAACCTTTTGGCCCAAAGTTCTTTTAGCTGTTCAGAGTAAGTCAAATTCGTTAAGAAATATGACTCATGATACTTGGGAAAGCTACAGTGGGGAAAGCTTTAAGGCAGAAGCATTGCTTCTGATCTCGACCTATATCACTACAGTAAACCCTAGCTTAAAGAAACACGTAAGATGGGCTTTTAATATATCGGTCTTATACTTATACGCTCTTTTCAATCGCTTAAAGAAAAAGGACATACAGCTCCACATACAAAACGAGGTTAGAGCACTTTTCCTGATTGTTTCTAAGGATCGAGATAGGCTCATGTCATTTTTCGATAATGAGCGTACTGCTCTAGAGGTGATAGAGATCTTAATTCCTGACCGATTTTCTAGCGACAGGAATCTTGATGGACAGGACCGAGAGCTACATAAGGTATTAATCAAGTTGCTTTTTCATATTGAGAACCCACGGGTCTCGCTGGCCATATACAAAGCGATCTTACTCAAAAAACGCTTTAGGGTAGACAAAGACGGAAAGCCTCAGAGTTACAATGATATTGACTATCGGGCTTTTGAAATGCTTCATGATGAACAAAAGGTTGAACTGGATTACTTACTCGAAGCATATGACGAAAGCTCATCGTTTTATATTATTTATAAAAATTTCCTCAATCAATAAAAGGATTGAGATCTATTTATTTCAATAAGTGTGATTACGTCAAAGTCGCTTGGTGCTTATACCGTCAGTATCTCTTGGTAATCACACTACTACAGGTCATTTTGGCTGCATTTGGTATGGCAACCCTAAGCAAGATGATACTGTGCTGATATGCGGTGAACTAGCGATACATCGCAAAAAAGCACATAAAAGCGCAGCATCTCATGTGATCATCCCCATCAATGAAACTATTAAGAAAATAGTAGACGATAGCAGGGGCAATGTTATATCACCTTTCGTAGGGGTCGCAGGTTCAAATACTGCTATGCCAACCATTCTTCTGTTACAAATTCAGTAGTAAATAATTTTTGGTGTTTCCTCCAGTTCGAGCTTGTCTTCGTATTCTAAGGCTCTATTTCGCTCCCTATCGATACACCATCCACCAGCCAGTTATTCTAAATTCCTTATGGGATACTGGGCCCAGAAACAATATAAACCGCTTAATCCCAGTATCTGTTCACCAGTTTTTACTTAGTCTAAGGGCTAACAGACTCTTTGTTGGTATGTGTATTGAGCTGGAGATAGCGGTATATAGCCGAACTCGTAAAACTTTATAAAACAATAGTTAAAATTGGCACATAGCAGCAGTGATGGTAAGTTTGATCTAGTCAGTTGTGAGCTAACGTTAGTTCACACAAGCCCGCTTGGTACGTGGCTATGTTCATCATATCTATGATAAAGGCCTTTATGCTGTCACTTCGTCAATATGTAAAAAGAACAAATGGCGTGCCCATGGGAGCAACGCACTCATTTAGGAATATGCTTTATCGCGCCTTTGGAGCAGGCTCGTTCGCGACCTTTTGGCATTACTGGAACCCCATCTGGGGCTATTACTTGTCGCGTTATATTATGCGCCCTCTTAATATCTACTTACCTAAGGCGTTGGCTGTGTGGATTACGTTTTTGTTCAGTGGTGCGCTGCATGATTTAGCGGTCTCCCTGATCAAATGGCAGCTAGTTGTGTTTTTCACTCCATGGTTTGGCTTGATGGGTGCACTGGCATTAGTATCAACCCCCAAGAGGCTCTCCTATACAGCCGCCCCCTGGTTGGTTCGAGCAACGACCAATGCTCTTTTGCTAGGCTTATCGCTCATGGTTACTTTTGCTCTGGAAAACCTACTCGCTCATCATGGGGCAGTCTAACTTCGAATTACCTTGAACCTAGGGCCTCTCTAATCACCTTTCGCCGAGTGGCGCTTATCCTGCCAATACTGGTATAGGTTATAGGTAATACCCAAAAAGCAAATGGCGCTAATGAGCCCTGCAGGGCCAAACACCAGTAGTAAATTTGCTTGATAGCCAACGACCGCCAACACGGCGCAGATGCCGCCAATAATCAACTCAATGATAAGTGTTTCCCAATCGGTACTAAAGGTACGATTGATCGTTTTTGCTGCGTAATGGTTTACTTTAAAGCCCATGCTTTTTCCTTGCAATAATGTCATTCCCTTGACCCTATTACAGCAAAATTTGCAGCTAAAGCCTACCATGTCTTACCATTGAAGTTAGCCAAAATATCGCTAACATTGACCCTCGCCTGCAACTTAGCTGCAATTAAGAATAGCCCAGCGAGTTTGCGGTGAATAAACAGCGCATCCACCGGAGGGCTATGCCATTGCAGTTCGCGACTGCTCATCGCCAAGCCTTTTTGTTTGATTCTCGCAGGCAAAGCACTGCTGGCAAAGTCATACTCACCACCTGCCGTTAGCGGTTCACAGGCCAAAGCAAAAATATCGAGCACGGTATGCTCATAGGCTTTATCCACATTATCACTAAAATAACCGATATCACGGGCCGCTTGCGCCATGATACCGCGATCGCCTGTTATGGCGCCCTGAATAAGCTGCCAATATCCCCGACTAATGGGCTCACTAATGGCGCGGGTTGCACCAAAATCGAGCAGTACAATACGGCTGGTGTCGCGCTGATACAAGTAATTAGCAAAGTTGGGGTCGGTTTGCATTAAACGAAAATCAAAAAGCTCATGAATAAACAGGGTAAGTAAATGCATCACTAAACGATTGCGCTCTTCTTGCGTACAGGTAAGCGCCTGCTCAATGGCCTCGCCTTCAACGAATTCCATGGCTAAAATCTGCGCAGTGCACAGCTCGCTCTGCGCTTTTGGCACCACAAAGTGTGAACTTGGCCCCAGCTTTTCTTGGTACTGGTTCATGTAATGCGCCTCTAGGGTGTAGTCCGCTTCATTAAGCAGCTGAGCTTTCGCCTCGGCAATAAGCTCGTCAATGTCCAACCCTTTTGGCAGTAAACCAGTGAGCTTAAGCAGCCTCACGACATTATCCACATCGCTTTCAATGCTTTTGGCGACCCCAGGGTATTGCACTTTCACGGCTAACTTTGTGCCGCTATCAGTGTATGCACGGTGTACCTGGCCGATGGATGCCGCAGCGAAAGGACGCAGCTCAAAATTAGCCAAACCGTCTAGCCAATGAGCTCCCCATTGCTGCTTCAGGGTTCGGGTCAGCTGCTTATGTGGCATGGGTGTGGCTTTATTACGCAACCGCGACAACAGTGCACTGAGCTCTGGGCTTAATAGCTCGCCGGCATCCATCGACAATAACTGACCGAGTTTCATCGCCGCACCACGCAAATGCGCCAATTGCTCAATATTTTTACTGTTTAACACTAACTCTTTAGTGCTTTTATTTTGCCCTGTGACCATGGATTTTAAGCCGCCATAGGCAACATTGCTGGCTACTCTCCCAGCCAATGAACCAAACCGTAAGGCTCGGGAGAACTTGGAAGTGGGCACTGCTTTATCTTTACTCATTTGCGTGTTGATTGTGATCCTAAAACTGTGACTTAGTACGAAAAAAGCCGAAAAAACGATCGAGCAACCCGTATGTTTACCGCCAAGTTGCATTTGTTTAAATTGCATGCAAGGCTTGTTAAAGCCACTAATAACAGGCGCTGGCGCTTGAGTGTCGTAAAAGTGTCGGGTAGATAACACATCGCTAACGTACAGTAGGAGCGGGTCACTTGCTAATTTAAAGGCTCAGTTAGCAAGGAGACCACAACAATGAAAATGAACGTCAATACTACAGAAATTAAAAACCAACGAGATAAACGTTGCCTATCACAAGAGCAGCTTGCCGAGATAGCCGGATTGAGCTTACGCACGGTGCAAAGAATAGAAGCCAAAGGCGTGGCCTCAGGGGAGTCCATTAAAAGCATTGCTGCCGCTTTTGATTTAGATTGCCAGCAATTACTGGCTGCGCAATCGACAACGCGCAATACCGAAGCACCTGTGCCACCATCACAGCCTATACCTTCTCAACCTTTACCTGCACCGCAACACCTGCGAGTAAAATACTTGATTGGGCTACTGGCAGTGATTGCGGCAAATTGTTTTGGTTTTTGGGGGATATACTCCGCTTTTCAAAGTGGCAGCATTGACCAACAGACCATGACACTACTTAAAGATACCGTTGCTGTCTCTTTATTAGTATCTATCGCGGTTATTTGTTATCGCGGTTGGCGCAAACAGGTATTTAAATTCGACTTATAAGTTCATGCCCTGCACTCCTTGCTAACTGATTCAACTAACAAAAAGGAGAGCACCATGTTCAACGATAAATTAGTAATAAAATCTGTAATACTGGCTTTTTTAGCTTATCTGCTGATTACCGCAATCGCCAGTGCCGTAGCAATCCAAGTTTGGCTGCCCGAAGGAGCGGATATGGCTCAGGCGCAAAGATTAGCAAGCCAAGATATGAGCTTAACTGCATTGACCTTAGCCATTGGCGCTAGCGCATGCATATTGACGGGGATGTTGGTGACCTACATGACTAAAAGCCAAGGTTTACGCAATGCCCTGGCCTTGGCAATGCTCATCACATTGTATGGTTTGCTAAGCGTATTCACACACCTTGAGCAGCCGCTGATAGTTCATTTTGCCAAATTAGCGCTGCCCACACTTGCAGTAATAACCGGGGCATATTGGGTTATTCACAGCACCCAAGCCAAGCTGGCAGGCTAATCCCAAACGCGGGCTGAACATACGTTTTAGCCCGCGTTATTTTGATTGCTATATTGTCATAAGGTCGCGCTTGATCTATTGTTTTTGACCTCAATATACATGCTTTGCGTATAGCATTTTTCAACTAACTAAGAAGGATTGCCCAGAGCAACCATGATATTACTTATCGCTTTCGCGGTGCTATCTATCGCCGTGTCGTTTATTTGTTCTGTTCTTGAAGCAGCATTGCTATCCATTACCCCCAGCTTTATCGCCAAGCAAAAGCTTGAACACCCACAGCGCTACACGCAACTCAAGCGCTTAAAAGATCGCATCGACCAACCTTTAGCTGCCATTCTTACCTTAAACACGGTGGCCCACACCGTCGGCGCCGCAGGTGTCGGTGCGCAAGTCACCGTGGTGTTTGGGAATGGTTACTTAGGCATTGCCTCAGCGGTGATGACCATTCTTATTTTATTGCTCTCGGAGATCATCCCGAAAACCCTCGGTGCACGATTCTGGCCGCAAATTGCGGTGGCCATGCCTCCATTGCTCAACTTTCTAATATGTGTACTCAAACCATTTATTTGGATATCAGACAGAATCACTCGACTGCTTGGCGGCAGCGCCACTGAGGAAGATTTGCGCGTCGAGTTAAAAGCCTTGGCATCACTGGGAGCAGAGATAAACAGTATTGATGACAGTGAGCACCGCGCTATCGCCAACATTCTAGACCTTCATACCATCAAGGTGCGCGATATTATGACGCCGCGCATTGTATGTGAAACGCTCAAACCCGATGCCCATCTTAGCGAGGTGCGTGAGAAAGTGATCAAGAGCCAGTTTTCTCGCTTCCCACTGCTTGATGACGATGAAGTCCCACATGGGGTGTTGTTTAAAAGTGATTTAATTGCCACCGGCGACAAAGAATACGCTATCGAACTGGCGCGCAAGGCTAAAGTGGTTGCCAATAACATCAGTGTGGAACACCTGTTAAGCCAGTTAATTGAAGAGCAGCAACATATGTGCTTGGTGTATGATGAATACGGCTCATGGCAAGGTTTAATCACTTTAGAAGACATCATAGAAACCATTATTGGCCAAGCTATTTTGGATGAAACCGACCAAATTGCTAACATGCGCCGTTTCGCGCGCCGACGCTGGTTGCAGCGCAAGAAGCATGAGCGCCGCTCACAATCAGGGCGTTAGTCGGCAGAAACCCGCGATTGAACGACAAACTGTTATCAAATGCACTGAAATAAGGTAAAAAGGCAGCGATTTAACGTATTAAAGGGAAAGTCTATGTCGTACCTTAAACTCAGTGCATTGTCGTTAGCCATGGTTGCAGCCAGCAGCCATGGAGCCAATATTCAATTCCAAAACGAATTAGCAAGTAACGGCACGTTGGTGTTGCTACAAGAGCAAGACCAAGCGCTCAATACCTCAGTGTTATCACCACAAGCGCAACAACAATTACAAAAAGCACTTAACACCGCCCAGTTTAACGGCGAGTATAATAAGCATGTACAGCTTCTAGCCCCTGTAGACTCAAACTATGAACGCGTCGTTGTCGTCGGCCTTGGGACGCAAGACGAGCTTGATACAGCGCGTACAGCCAAACTCGGTGGCAACGTGCATGGTCTGCTTGAGGGCATGAAGGTGACGACGGCAAACATCGATTTTGCCACTATCAATGGGCAGTTATCTAATACCGAGTTAGCGGCTCAATTTGCCCATGGCGTTAACCTGCGCGACCACAGCTTCGACACTTATAAACAAAGCGATGCAGCAAAAACGACGCTAAGCTATCACTTTGATGTCGCTGATCAAGCGCGCGCCGAGCAGGCATATCAAGCCTTAAGTCATATCGAGCAAGGTGTATTTTTAGCCCGCGACCTCACCTCCGAGGTGCCGAGCGCCTTAACGCCTGTAGAGTTTGCACAAGCAGCGCAGCAACTACGCGAGGTCGGTGTTAAAGTCGAGGTATTGGGGCCTGAGCAGATTAAAGCCCTCGGCATGGGGGCGTTGGAAGGCGTAGGCCGAGGTAGCAAGGACGGTGCTCGACTGGTGGTTGCACATTATCAAGGCAGCGATGACGCACCCATTGCTCTGGTTGGTAAAGGCATTACCTTTGATTCGGGCGGCTATAGTATTAAAACCGGCGCTTCAATCGCGCGGATGAAATCCGACATGGCCGGTGCTGCGGCGGTGCTAGGTACCGTGAAAGCCATGGCGCTGAGCAAAGCCGATGTTAATGTCGTTGCCGTAATGGGCATGGCCGCCAACATGGTGTCTGAAACCGCCATAGCGCCGGGAGACATCCTGCGCACCGCTGAAGGCTTAAGTGTCGAGGTACTCAATACCGATGCCGAGGGCCGGTTAGTGCTCAGCGATGCCATGTGGTATGCGCGCAGCCAGTTTAAGCCGCAGATTATGGTGGATGTAGCCACACTCACTGGCTCAAAAGTACGCGCCGTAGGCAATCGCTATAGCGCAATTTTCTCTGATGACGAGCAATTAGTCAGCGAATTAACGGCAGCAGGCAAAGCGGTGAACGAGCAAGTATGGCGCTTACCTTTAGGCTATAAAGACAAGTTAAAGTCAGACATTGCTGATATTCAAAACATCGGCTCAGGAGGCCCGGGAGCAACCACGGCGGCTTCATTCTTACAACACTTTGCTGGAGACACCCGCTGGGTTCACCTCGATATTGCCGGTAATGCGTTAGCGAGCAAGGCTGACGGTGAAGTGAATGTAGGCGGCACCGGCTACGGGGTCAGGCTACTAAGCGAATGGTTGCTCAAAACCAAATAAGGTGCACTGATAGCGCACTATGAGTCAGTTATGGGCAGGGGTTACCTGCCCTTTTTTGTTGTCTTGCTATGGCGATATCACAATACGTTCTGTGTAGTGATGAGCTAGAAAAACCCTAAGGCATCATCACTGTAGCTAACCAGTAGGTTTTTGGTTTGCTGATAGTGCTCAAGCATCATCTTATGCGTTTCGCGGCCAACGCCCGATTTTTTATAACCGCCAAACGCGGCATGGGCAGGATAATGATGATAACAATTGGTCCACACCCGACCCGCCTCAATGGCTCGACCAACCCGATAGGCACGATTCATATCCCGCGTCCAAAGCCCTGCGCCCAACCCAAACTCGGTATCGTTGGCAATGGCAATCGCTTCTTGTTCGTCCTTAAAGGTAGTGACACTGACCACAGGACCAAAGATTTCCTCGCGGAACACCCGCATTTGATTATGCCCTTTGAGTAAAGTCGGCTGAATATAAAAACCATTATTAAGCTCATTGTCGAAGCGTTCGGCGTCACCGCCGATAAGCACTTCGGCACCTTCTTCCTTGCCGATGCTAAAGTAACTCATGATTTTATCGAATTGCTGCTGGGAGGCTTGAGCGCCAACCATAGTGTCGGTATCGAGCGGATTACCGCGTTTAATTTGCTTGGTGCGGGCAATTACCCGGCCGATAAATTCGTCGTACATACTCTCTTGTACTAATAACCGCGATGGACAAGTACACACTTCCCCTTGATTGAAAAAGGCCAGCACGGCGCCTTCAACGCACTTATCGATAAATTCATCACTTTGATTCAATACATCGGCAAAATAGACATTGGGAGATTTACCGCCTAATTCCACTGTGGAGGGAATGATATTCTCGGCGGCACACTTAAGAATATGCGCTCCCACCGGGGTCGAGCCAGTAAAGGCAATTTTTGCAATGCGCGTGCTGCTGGCCAATGCCTGACCCGCTTCCGCACCATAGCCATTGACCACATTAAGCACCCCCGCAGGCAAAATATCGCCAATGAGTTCGATAAATTTCAAAATGGATACTGGGGTTTGCTCCGCCGGTTTGAGCACCACACTGTTCCCTGCCGCCAGTGCCGGTGCAAGTTTCCACGCCGCCATCAGCAACGGAAAATTCCAGGGAATAATTTGCCCAACCACGCCTAAAGGCTCGTAAAAATGATAGGCCACGGTGTGCTCATCTAAATCACCAATGCTGCCCTCTTGAGCGCGAATACAGCCGGCGAAATACCGAAAGTGATCGGCCACCAGGGGAATATCGGCATTCAGCGTCTCGCGCACTGCTTTACCGTTATCCCAGGTTTCAGCAACGGCCAGCTGCTCGCTGTGCTCTTGCACCCGTTGAGCAATCGCCAGCAATAAGTTGCTGCGCTCTGTCACTGATGTTTTGCCCCATGTTTGTTGTGCTTGGTGCGCCGCATCCAGGGCCAGTTCAATGTCTTTTGCACACGATTGCGGGATTTTACAAATAACCTCCCCAGTAACCGGTGTAGTGTTATCAAAATACCGGCCTTGCACTGGGCTTACCCATTGACCACCAATGTAGTTCTCATATTGCGGCTTAAAATCAACTACCGCACCGGGAGTATTAGGATTTGCGTATATCATCGTTATTGTCCTTATCGTTGCATCACTACAAAATTACACAACTTTGCCCGTGAAGCGGTTGTCTTTACATCCAAAGCGCTTGACTAAATGTCCATTTTTTAGCCATGCTAGAGCAAGCACAAAGCAAAGGAATTAAACATGTTATATGGCAACCCCAGCGCTTTCGACAGCGTCCACACTCTTATTGACCATCGCAGTGTCGTGAATGCGCCTGGTATTCAATTGTGCATGTATGAAACCTTTGAGCGCTGTGAACAAGTCCCCTTTCGCACCGATGAGTTGATGTTTTGTGCCATGGTCGAGGGTAAAAAGGTAATGCATCACCAAAGCTTACAGCAGGCGCGGGATTTCACCCCAGGGCAAAGCTTTGTTATCGCCGCCGATGAGCAGGTGCATATCGACTTTCCATTAGCGACCCTAGAGCGTCCAACTCGTTGCCTGACCCTTGAAGTCGACGCCGAGCGCATCGCCAATGTAGCCGAGCAAATGTCATTAAGCGCCCAGGGCAGCTATCATGAGCAGCAACCTGCAACCTTGCAGCTCACCCATAGCACCACCACCGAGGCCATCTACCAGCGCTTGGCCGGGGCATTTATGGAGAATAAAAGCGATAGAGCCTTACTGATTGAGCTGGCAACCACTGAGCTGATTGTGCGGCTACTGCGCGAACAAGATCATCACGCATTATTGCGCTGCGCTTTACACGACCCGCAGGCAACTGCCCTTCATCAAGTATTGAGCCACATTGAGCAGCATATTGCCGCCCAACTCGATGTGGATACCCTTGCTCGCCTCGCCTGTATGAGCCGCAGCAAATTTTTTAGTGAGTTTCGCCGCCATTTGGGCATGACTCCCCATGCTTACATTCTTAAGCGCCGTTTAGAACATGCAGGTTTAATGCTAGAGCGCTCTAAAGCCGTCACCGAAACGTGCTTTGCCTGTGGGTTCAATAGTATTAGTCATTTCAGCCGCAGCTTTAAGCAGTACTACGGGCAAGCGCCGAGCGCTTATATTGCACAAAATAACAAGCGCGAAAGGTAAAGGCGGGGAGAACAGAGAAAAGCCGAGCAGACACTCGGCTTGTTTGGCGTTAGATAAGCTTGAAAGTGCCTTTCATTAACGCTGAGTGACCCGGGAACGAGCAGAAAAACATATACTCGCCGTCAGCACTCATATCTTTGGTAGAAAATTCCACCGTGGTTTGCTCGCCGCCGCCAATGATGTCGGTAGCAGCAATAATGCGCTCATCACCTGCAGGCAGGTAGTTGTTATCTAAGCCCGCGCCCATACCGGCACTGGCTACAGCCTGCATGTCACCTTTAGTGGTTAGCACCCAGTTATGACCCATTGATTTCTTAGGGATCTTACCTGTGTGCTTAAGCGTGACTTTAACTGTTTCACAGCTTTTAGGGACTTCCATTGATTTTTTATTGAATTGCATTGCGTCGTTACCTTCGATGGTAAATTCGCAATTGGCAAAGGTCATTGACGAAAAGAACAAAGCCGCAATGGCAGTGAGAGACTTAAACATACCTTTCTCCGTAATGTTAATAGCTATCATTCAGATTATTAAATACAACCCAAAAAAGCAACAGAATTAGCCATAATCGCTTGATAGCAAAGCTTTATTGACTGTTTTTTAGTACGGCAGTTACGGTAGCAGAGATCAGCTCTGGGTACAAAAAAACCGAGCTACCTTCAAGGTGCTCGGTTTCGTTGAGTGTCACGATTGCGGTTCAGGAACGTAAACCCAGCCTGCCATCAGTCGTCGCGCGCTGCGGCTCATGCTGACGCTGTGCACGTCACAATCTTGGGATTGCATCGCCACCTTCGCTCCCACCTGCAAAGTCCCTGAGGGGTGTCCGAAGGTCACGCCGTTGCGCGCTTGCCCACCGGCGGCAATATTCACTAAGGTGCCGGGAATCGCGGCGGCAGTAGCAATGGCCACGGCGGCGGTGCCCATCATCGCATGGTGTAATTTACCCATTGATAAAGCGCGTACTTGCACATCAATGTCATCGCCATTGATTGCTTTACCGCTGGAAGCGGTATAATCGCTCGGCGGTGCGACCATGGCAATTTTCGGTGTATGCTGACGCGCTTGCGCTTCGTCGATATTCTTGATGAGCCCCATTTTTAAGGCGCCATAGGCACGGATACGCTCAAAACGAGCCAGCGCCTCAGGGTCGCCATTAATATGCTCTTGCAATTCATTACCACGATACCCCAACGCCTCAGCATTAACGAAAATAGTGGGGATCCCAGCATTGATAAAGCTGGCTTTAAGCTCCCCTTCGCCCGGCACCGCTAGGCTATCCACTGCATTACCCGTTGGTAGCACTGCGCCTTCACCCACCGGCGAGATAAAATCAATTTTCACCTCTGCGGCAGGAAAAGTAACGCCATCGAGCTCAAAATCACCCAGCTCTTGCACTAACCCGTCTTGCATGGGTACATGGGCAATAATGGTTTTTTCAATATTGGCCTGCCAAATACGCACCTCGGCAATGCCGTTTTCAGGAATTCGGTGGTTATCGACTAAGCCATTATTGATGGCAAACGCGCCCACAGCTGCGGTTAAATTGCCGCAGTTACCGCTCCAATCGATGAATGCTTTATCTATGGCCACTTGACCAAACAAATAGTCAACATCGTGCTCGGCTTGCGTGCTTTTTGAGAGGATCACCGTTTTACTGGTGCTGGATGTCGCCCCGCCCATGCCATCGGTGTGTTTGCCATAGGGGTCGGGACTGCCGATAACACGCAGCAACAAGGCATCACGATAAGGTCCGGGTTGTTGCGCTGGCTCAGGTAAATCATCGAGAGCGAAAAACACCCCTTTGCTGGTGCCGCCGCGCATGTATGTGGCCGGTATTTTTATTTGTTGTAACATTTATCTACCTCAGTGAAGGTGGGCCGCAGCCCACCTATTTTTGCTAGGTGGTGGCCTCGAGGAAATCCTTGGCAAAGCGCTGCAAAACCCCGCCGGCGCTGTAAATCGACAGCTCTTCCTGGGTATCGAGACGGCATTTGCTAGTAATAGTGAGCTCGTCGCCATTGGCGCGGGTAATGCGCACTTTAAGACTGGCTCCCGGTGCGGGCTCACCCACTACACTGTAGGTTTCGCTGCCATTGAGGGCCAAGGTCTTGCGATTTTCACCAGCACTGAATTCCAGCGGCAACACGCCCATGCCAATCAGGTTGGTGCGGTGAATGCGCTCAAAGCCCTCGGCTAAGATCACTTCGACACCCGCTAAGCGTACACCCTTGGCGGCCCAGTCTCGTGATGAGCCCTGACCATAATCAGCACCAGCAACGATAATCAGTGGTTGCTTGCGCTGCATGTAGGTTTCTATTGCTTCCCACATACGCATGACTTCGCCTTGCGGCTCTAAACGCGTCAGTGAGCCCTCTTGCACTTCCCCGTCTACCACGGCCATTTCATTGCGCAGTCTTGGGTTAGCAAAGGTCGCCCGCTGAGCGGTTAGGTGGTCACCACGGTGCGTGGCATAAGAGTTAAAGTCTTCCTCGGGTACCCCCATCGACGCTAAATATTCCCCTGCTGCACTGCTGGCGAGGATGGCGTTTGATGGCGACAGGTGATCGGTGGTGATATTATCCCCTAATACCGCTAAAGGGCGCAGATCCGTTAGTGTACGCTCTGCTGCCAACGCGCCTTCCCAGTAGGGCGGACGACGAATGTAGGTGCTTTTTTCTCGCCACTGATAGAGCGGGTCGTTTTTCTCGCCATAGTCGACACTTAAATCGAACATCGGCTCATAGACCTGACGGAAATGCTCCGGCTTGACGCTCTTGGCAATCACCGCATCGATTTCTTCATCGCTTGGCCATAGGTCTTTTAAGGTAATGGCATTGCCATCGCTATCATGACCTAGGACATCCTTTTCAATATCAAAGCGAATGGTACCAGCAATGGCGTAGGCGACCACCAAAGGCGGTGATGCTAAAAACGCTTGCTTAGCGTAGGGGTGGATACGACCATCAAAGTTACGATTCCCTGAGAGCACCGCAGTGGCGTATAGATCTCGCTCCACCACTTCTTTTTGAATTTGCGGGTCGAGTGCGCCACTCATACCGTTACAGGATGTACAGGCAAAACCGACCACACCAAAACCTAACTGCTCCAACTCAGGTAGTAGATTGGCTTCTTCAAGATAGAGTTTTACCGCTTTTGAGCCCGGCGCCAGTGAGGTTTTCACCCAAGGCTTACGCATTAAACCGTGTTTATTGGCATTACGCGCCAACAACCCTGCGGCTATCACATTGCGTGGGTTTGAGGTATTGGTACAACTGGTGATGGCGGCAATGATCACCGCTCCATCGGGCATTAGCCCAGGCTGTTGCTCAATTTCTTTGGCAATGCCTCGTGCTTGCAAATCGGCGGTCGCAAGGCGAGCATGAGGGTTTGATGGCCCAGCTAAGTTGCGACCCACGGCACTTAAATCAAAACGCAATACCCGCTCATACTGAGCTTGGGTCATCGCATCTGCCCACAAGCCTGTATGTTTCGCGTACTGCTCAACTAACTGTACCTGCTCGTCATCGCGACCAGTGAGCTTGAGGTAATCAATGGTTTGCTCATCGATATAGAACATGGCCGCAGTGGCACCATATTCAGGTGTCATATTGGAAATGGTGGCGCGATCGCCTAAGGTAAGGTGGCTTGCACCCTCGCCGAAAAACTCTAAGTAGCTTGAAACAACACGCTGCTGACGTAAAAACTCGGTTAGCGCCAGAACAATGTCGGTTGCGGTAATGCCCGGTTGGGGCTTACCGGTTAGCTCCACACCAACAATATCAGGCAAGCGCATATAAGAAGCTCGCCCGAGCATCACGCTTTCGGCTTCTAGGCCGCCAACGCCCACGGCAATAACGCCTAGCGCGTCCACATGCGGGGTATGGCTATCGGTGCCCACTAGGGTATCTGGAAAGGCAACCCCATCACGGGCTTGGATCACCGGCGACATCTTTTCCAGATTAATCTGGTGCATAATGCCGTTGCCCGGTGGGATCACATCGACATTCTTGAACGCTGTTTTGGTCCAGTTAATAAAGTGGAAGCGATCTTCGTTGCGGCGGTCTTCAATGGCGCGGTTTTTCTCAAAGGCATCCTCTTCAAACCCTGCATGTTCCACCGCCAGTGAATGGTCAACGATCAGCTGGGTTGGCACCACAGGGTTGACCTTGGCCGGATCGCCGCCTTTCGCGGCGATAGCATCACGCAAACCGGCTAAATCCACCAGCGCGGTTTGCCCCAAAATATCGTGACACACTACCCGAGCTGGGTACCAAGGAAAATCCAAATCGCGTTTACGGTAAATAAGTTGCTCTAAGCTCGCTGTTAACTGCGCTGGTTCGCAGCGACGCACAAGGTTCTCAGCCAGAACTTTAGAGGTGTAAGGGAGCTTGGCATAAGCCCCCGGTTCAATGGTATCCACCGCCTCTTGGGTATCGTAGTAAATCAGATCCGAGTTGGGCAGCGGCTTACGGTATAAAGAATTCATAATTCGCTCTACATTGCAGAAAAAGGCAGCCCAAGGGCTGCCATAAAGAAACGGTGTTTAGCGCTCGCTCATCGCGGGCACGGGACGAGAATCCGGGCCAGTGTATTCGGCGCTTGGACGGATAATACGGTTATTGGCACGTTGCTCTTTAACATGAGCAGTCCAGCCAGTAACGCGACTCATCACGAAAATAGGCGTGAATAGCTTCGTGGGGATGCCCATAAAGTGATACGCCGAGGCATGGAAGAAATCGGCATTACAGAACAGCTTTTTCTCGCGCCACATTACTTCTTCACAGCGCACCGACACGGGGTAAAGCACATCATCGCCCACCTCTTTCGCCAAGCGCTCTGAGTATTTCTTAATGATCACATTGCGTGGGTCACTCTCACGATAAATGGCGTGGCCAAAGCCCATGATTTTGTCTTTTCGTGCCAGCATGCCCATTAACTCTTGCTCGGCATGTTCGGCGTCTTTAAAGCCTTCAATCATATCCATCGCCGCTTCATTGGCACCGCCATGCAGTGGGCCACGCAATGAGCCAATGGCGCCGGTTACGCATGAATGAATGTCTGACAAGGTTGAAGCACACACACGAGCGGTAAAGGTTGAGGCGTTAAATTCATGCTCAGCATACAGGATCAACGACACATTCATTACGTCGGCAAACAGTTGTGATGGCGCTTTGTCATGTAACAGATGTAAGAAGTGCGCCCCCACAGTGTCATCACCGGTTTCTACGTCAATACGCACACCGTCATGGGTAAAGCGATACCAATAACAGATAATGCTTGGAAAAATAGCCACCATGCGGTCAATAGCATCATCGGCATTGGCAAAATCAGTTTCGGTTTCTAGGTTACCAAGCATCGAACAGCCGGTACGCATCACGTCCATTGGGTGTGCATCTTTAGGGATGGTCTCTAACACGCTTTTCAGTGCTTGCGGTAGGCCCCGTAGCGATTTTAGTTTGGCTTTGTATTCAACCAGCTGGCCTTGGTTAGGTAACTCGCCGCGCGATAATAAATACGCTACCTCTTCAAATTGCACCTTGTCAGCCAGCTCACTGATATCGTAACCACGATAGGTCAGCCCTGAGCCACTTTTACCTACTGTACACAACGCCGTTTCGCCGGCCACTTGTCCGCGCAAGCCTGCGCCACCTAATGCTTTATCTACCATTTTCTTGCTCCTGAATTTTTTCCTGTTGAAACTGTCAATGCGTTACTTGTTTTTGCCTTCGGCAAACAAGGCGTCGAGCTTTTTCTCGTATTCGTGATAGCCCAAATAATCGTACAGATCCATGCGTGTTTGCATCTCATCTAGCACCGCTTTTTGGTCGCCATTTTCAAGAATTGATTTATACACATTCTCCGCCGCTTTATTCATGGCACGGAACGCCGACAGCGGGTAAAGCACCATATCCACGCCCCACTCGCCTAGCTCTTTACGATTCCAAAGCTCGGTTTTACCAAACTCGGTAATATTGGCGAGAATCGGCACATCAAGGGCCTCAGCAAAGGCGCGATAGTGCTCCTCGGTTTGCACCGCTTCTGCAAATATGCCATCGGCACCGGCGGCTACGTAGGCTTTTGCCCGTTCAATGGCGGCCTCTAGACCTTCTTGAGCAAACGAGTCGGTGCGCGCCATAATGAAAAAGTCAGGGTCGGTGCGCGCATCGACGGCGGCTTTAATGCGATCAACCATCTCATCAACTGAGACAATTTCTTTATTCGGGCGGTGACCACAACGCTTTTGCGCCACCTGATCTTCCATATGCACCGCTGCGGCCCCGGCTTTTTCCATATCACGAATGGTTTTAGCGATATTGAATGCGCCACCCCAACCGGTATCGATATCGACCAACAGAGGTAAGTCACAGGCCGAAGTAATACGTTGCACATCGGCAATTACGTCGTTCAATGAGGTCATGCCCAAATCGGGCAACCCATAAGAGGCGTTGGCTACGCCACCACCTGAGAGGTAAATTGCCTGATGACCCAGTTGTTTGGCCATAATGGCGCAGTAAGCATTAATGGTGCCCACTACTTGCAACGGCTTGTTTGCCGCCAATGCTTGTCTAAATTTCTTTCCTGCGGACATGGGGTTCTCCTGTTAGATGCGCGGTTACCCTGAGCGGGCCGCGTTAAACTTATTTTCAATATTATTCATGGAGTAGCTGATATGACGTTTCATCAGCAACTCAGCAAGCTCGCCATCGCGATTGTCAATGGCATTAATAATGGCAAGGTGTTCGTCGAAGGCTTTGGATACCCTCGGCCCTGTCATTCCCATTTGCACCCGATACATGCGAATCAACTGATATAGGTCGTTGTATAACAAGTTGAATAAATGCTCGTTTTTAGAGCCTTTAATAATGCGATAATGGAAATCCAAGTCACCCGCTTCTTGGTAATAGGATTCGCCTTCTTTAACACGCTGCTCATTAAGGTGCTTATTCAATAAGCCTTTCAGCGAGGCGATTTCTTCATCAGCCATATTCTCGGCAGCAAGTCGACAGGCTAGCCCCTCGAGTGCAGCGCGTACCTGATAGACTTCAATTAACCGCTCCGGCGTGAGCGCCACCACGCGACAACCGACGTTGGCTTTGCGCTCGACTAGATTACAGGCCTCTAGGCGATTAAGGGCATCGCGCAGCGTGGCACGTGACACCCCAAAGCGTTTGGCCAGCTCGGGCTCGGATATTTTTGAGCCCTGCTCAATATCGCCCTCGACAATAGCGCGGCGCAGATCAACAAACACTTGATCGGCAGCAGTGGTAATAGGTTGATGTGAATGCAGCTGTTCGCTCACGGCTTTTCTCGAAATTGTCGACAATCTAGGCCTGTACTATGGGATCGATGCCGGTAATTGTCAATAACCCTTACCTTTAATTGTCGACATAAACACAGTTTATAGCGTTGTGCACACTGTAAACTCGCTTTATTACATAAAAGTGTCGACAGCTTAAAAAGCAAAGCAATGCCAAAGCGGATGCGATAAACTATAGCTCACCGTCACAGCCGCTGTAGTTAAAATCGCGATGGATAAGCATACTTATATTCCCGATGCCTTTTTGGACGACGTTGCGTCCTACCTCCCCGAACACTTGCAATTACAAGACTTCGTTGCTGCCTGCCAACGCCCGCTGAAACGCGCGGTACGGGTGAATACATTAAAAATGTCGGTGGCGGCATTTCGCGATTATTGCGCCGACAAACAGTGGCACATTACTGCTATTCCATGGTGCCCTGAGGGATTTTGGCTCACTCGCCCGCAAGAGGAAGAACAGGCATTGCCCATTGGCCGCACCGACATTCACTTAAGTGGCTGTATTTATGTGCAAGAGGCCAGCTCCATGTTGCCGCCGATGGCCCTAGCCGATGCCCTTGAAGAGGCTGAAACGGTGCTCGATATGGCGGCGGCACCAGGCAGTAAAACCTCGCAACTAGTGGCGCTATTAGATAACCAAGGCTTGCTGGTGGCCAACGAACTGTCATCATCGCGGCTAAAAGCACTCAGTGCCACACTCAAACGAGTGGGCGCTCGCAATGTGGGCTTATCACACTTTGATGGTGCCGTTTTTGGTGATTATATGCAGGAAAGCTATGATGCCATTTTGCTCGATGCACCATGTTCCGGTGAAGGCACCGTGCGCAAAGACCCTGACGCATTAAAGAACTGGTCACTGCAATCCAATATTGATATTAGCGACGTACAAAAAACGCTGATCAGAAGCGCATTTCATGCTTTAAAACCCGGCGGTACATTAGTTTATTCTACCTGCACACTCACCCCGGTAGAAAATCATGCGGTATGCGAGTATTTGCTCGCTCAATTTCCAGGGCTTATCGAGATTGAACCCTTGCATGGGCTGTTCCCTGATGCCGACAAAGCCTGCACTGAGCAAGGCTATTTACATGTGTGGCCACAGCTTTTTGATAGTGAAGGTTTCTTTATCGCCCGCTTTAAAAAATTGGGCAGTCAAAGTAGCTGTACGCCGAAAACCAAAAAAGGTCGCTTCCCTTTTACGGCAATGGAGAAAAAGGCCCAACAGCAACTGCAGCAATATGTGCAGCAACAATTTGCCATGGATAAATTAGCTGGCCGACTTATGCAACGCGATAAGGAAGTATGGTTGTTCCCCGACATCGACGATGAGCAATTATTTACAGCCATCAAATACTCGCGCATTGGTATTCAGATAGGCACCACCCATAGAAATGGGGTGCGGCTAGAGCATGAGTTCGCAACCTGCTTAGGCCACTATGCAACGCGCAATACCATGGCCTTGAACTCGCAGCAAGCTCAGCAGTACTTTCACGGTCAGGATATCCGTTTAGATGAGCCGAGCAAGCACAAAGGTGAAGTGATCCTGACACTCAATGGCGCGCCCGTAGGCTTAGGTAAATGGCAAGAGCAGAAAATTAAGAATGCACTGGCTCGTGATTTAGTGATGGATGGGCAGTTAATAACTTGGGTATAACTTGGTAATAAACGGTTAAGAAACACTAGCCAGTTTTTTACAATTATTTACAGAGTTTAGTTAATAAGTTGTTTTTTATAGTAATTTAATACTAGGTTTTTATTTCCATTTTCGCCCGGCGTTAACTACAATTATAAGAACTTTCGCTTCTCCCGTATGAATGTGTAAAGTTTATTAGTTAGCGCACGGCTCATCATGAGCCATTCCCCTGGGCCCAGGACAATGCGGATTCGTCCTGGGCATTTTTTCGTCTCACACTTTTTTGAAAGCCGACTTTAATACTTTAAAACATTGAAAGTTAAACCAATTTCACTCAACCTTCGGTTGATGGGGTACGTCTAGCCGCTTTTGGCAATCTACTCCTTGCTTGAGCAATCACACGGTGCGCCTGTTCCCGTAATAAGACACTACGAACATGAAATTTTTTGCTTTTACCCTTTTCCTCTAGCCGCACCCACACTCCCTTAATATAGTGGCATAAGGTTCTGATGGGGAGTGAGTTATTATGGTTGTGCGAAAAGTTTTGTTGGTAACTGCTATGCTGAGTGCTGCGCTGGGAATGAGTGACGCAAAAGCAAAGGCCCAAGATCAACCAAACGGTCTTTATAGCGGATTTAGCTACCCCAATGGGAAGCTCAATGCCATCAGTCTAAGTTTTGATGATGGTCGCCACTCTCAAGTTGATGTGGGCATGGCCATTTTAGACAAATACCAAGTAAAAGCGACTTTCTATGCCCAACCTGAGTCCATTGCTGAGCGCTTAGCGCAGTGGCAAGCGGCGATTAACAATGGCCATGAATTAGGCAATCACACAAGCCACCATTTATGCTCTGGTAACTTTGAATGGCTGCGTAAAAAAGGCCTGTCTCTAGAGCAGACCACCCTAGCTTGGTTAGAAAACGACATTAAAGAGGCTAACCACTATTTTAAGAAACATTTAGGTGTGACCCCTCGCGCGTTTGCCTATCCCTGTGGTCATACTTTTGTTGGCCGGGGTAAAGACACACAAAGCTATGTGCCCTTGGTAGCGACCCTGTTTGATACCGGCCGCACTTGGAATGATGAAACTGCCAACAATCCCAATTTTACCGACTTTGCCCAACTCACTGGTATACGTATTGATGGTCTGCGTTTTGCGCAAATCAAAGAATTACTGGAGCGCTATCGCGACAATAACAGCTGGATTATCTTAGCAGGCCACAATATTGGCCAACGGGGCCCTTATACCGTCGATACACAAGCGTTGGAGCAACTGCTCGCGTATATTAACGACCCCGACAATGGCTTTTGGGTAGGCACTGTTAGCGAGGTCGCCGACTATGTACGCAGTAATCGTAAGGCCCCATAACTTATGGTTGGACTTCAGGTTAACAAGGCGTCCAATCTGAACTTAGACAGGTATGATCATATCCTCAGCTAGCTCAGATAATTATATTGCCTTATCGCTCGCGCTACTGCTGCGAGCCTGCGTACATTTTAGTCAAAGCGTTGCCAATCACTTAAAGTTAAACGTCACTTTATCTGCTTTTGCAATCAAACCATTCTTTGACGATATGTAAGTTACTTTATCTGCTGACGCCACAGCATTATTGAGCACCATTGTCACATCTCCCTCCATCACTGTGTCACCATTTTCAAAGCGCATCACTTGTGCCTTAGTCTCTGGTTGATCATCGTCAGCGAATGTAATGCGTACATCACCAATGTATGTTTGCACTTTGCTGTTTTTAGAGATTAATTTTTGCTGAGCGGACACTTCCATTTCATTGGCAGAAGCAACACCTGATGCCACAAGGCTTACCAGTGCGAGTGTTTTAAGTAATTTCATTTTTATTCCCTTTTCTAGTTTAAGTAAAATACCACTTGATTGAATAAAGTAGCTAACGCGAGGGGCCTAGTGCGTTGCCTTCTTAACTCGTATTTAAAAGCGGCCTCCATGGTCTGCGTGATTGTGGACCACTATAATATTTACGCTAGTTTGAAATCCGCTATACCCATCGCGTCCACTCATATAGCCGTGAAGTCTGCTTAAAGTGCTTGTGTTTCAAGCCACGCTTCAAGCGCAGAAGTTCCTATAAATATGTCGTGCACTTTTTGTGTTGAATCCAAAATTAAATAGGTTGGAAACCCCCGTTGCCCAGCGGCTCTTAAAAGTGCTGATTCAGTGCACTCGCCCTCATAAGCAATAAAAGGGTATTGCACATCATTGTCACTTAAGTGCTGTTTAAATTCATCAACACTGCTTACTCCCGCCATGCCTACTATACTGAAGCGTTTCGAATCATTTAATAGGTTGTTTGATTGAATCGCCTTTCTACAGAAAGCGCAGTAAGGGCTATAAAGTTGCACTATGGTAAATGCTGATGCAGCAACTATCTCTTTGACATTCTGACCAGTTAATGTAGAAGCTTTCACGCCCCAAAACTGACCTGCTTTAGGCTGTGGCACGTTCATTTTTTCTAATGTACTGTGCACACACTGTGTTTCCTGCACATTCTCACTTTTAAGCGCTCTTAGCTCTTTACGGTTCTCTGGTGAATTGTGTTTGTATAGCTGCACGAAGACCTTGCCGTTGTGGAACGAGCGAGATGTGAGAGAAGACATACTGATGCCGCTTTCGTTAACAAACCCCACTGACTCTAATTTAGGTTCCAGAAAGTGATTACTGCCTGCTGCATCAGTAACGACTATGAGAAACTTATCTATTATTCTGTTGGCATCACCACTGAGTGCATAGGGGGTGGCAATTGACCCTCTTAATACCCCATTGTCAGAATCAAGAATAACAGGCGGATAAATAGCTAATGAAGAGGAAAAAGGTAAATGTGTTTCTAGAGAATGCCAGAGTAACCAATCTTCTGACTTGATTTCCTCGCAAGCTGCGGCGCTAGATATGAGTGTAATAATAAAACAGACGATGGTTTTCATTACTTCCCTTGTAATAAAGTTGCAGCTTTAGCAAACTAGCAACTTGACCTCTAAAAATCAACGCTAGCGCTCATTTTTTGAGCCACACAGAATATTACACTCATCACTAACTCAACCATTTATGCCATATAGTCGCTGAAAAACTTGCTCAGCAAGGCTTCAAGTATTCAATCAGAATTACTGCAACCCAGTATGCTAACCCAGAGCACTACCACAGCGTTAAACACGGTCGGCACTTCATTCTTAAATTGCACTTTGCTGGCCTTTCACCAGTGAATCTAGCTTTTACTCGCCCTTTTATCCAGCTCCCCAACAGGAGCTTTACCACCATTATCTGCGCGATTAGAACACGTTGAGCTAAGTTGGCATTGTTTTTGATACTTAACCGTGTAAAGGCGCAAAATGTCGCTATTTAGCGACATTTATTGATAAAAATTTCAATATCCGCGAAAACTTTACAAACACAGAGGAAAACAGCGATGAAGGATAAAATAATAAACACAGTGTACGCATTTGGTCTATTTGGTCTTATCGGTGTGATCCCTCCAATTTTGGTTGAGCGCAGTATTGATGCACAGATGCATGCGCAAGTGGCGCCCAAATACAACAAAGACTCAGACAGTTACGCATTTTTACAGCAGCGCAGCTATTCTGCTGCAGCGCCCAAGCTCACACTTCTAGATACCTGTAATAGCAGCGACGAAAACTATAAACCGCTAGCAAACTCTCTCAGCACCTTACCGCAAACCAGCTTGGTTTTGGCGCAAAGCATTATTCAGTGCCTACAGCGTGGCTAAGGGCTAATCAAGCTCATATTCTGTGACACTGTCGTCACTGTGTAACAGTCGGTAACGACACAATTTGCCGTGCTCTAGCTCCACTAGGCTAATAGCTGCATGACTGACCAAATGCTTTTGTGGCCCAGAGGTGGTGTCGTGTTTATCAACTTTCATTTGCCAACGTTTAGTAAATAAATTTAGTGGGCTTCGTGGTGAGTACAAAATCGAATCAAGCTTGTCGAGCACGTTGATAAGCTTTCGTGGAAATTCGTTTTTAATGCCGCTGGCGGTTAGTTGCCAAATGCGGTTTTCTCGTTCGGAGAAACGCGCCCGCACCGAAAAACAAAACGAATAATGAACGTCGCCAGAGAGAATAATGGTTTCCTGGGGCGTATCCAAACGGCGGAAAATATTCAGCAGTTTTTTAGCTGATCCCTCATGTGCCATCCAGTTTTCACAATCCACCATCAGTGGCTGGTTACACAGAGTAAACACCGCTTGAATAGCCTCAATGGACTTAACCCCAAATACCGGCGCAGGCGATACCAGTAATACTTGCTCCGAGCCCTGAAGACTATTCTCCAACTCCAGTAGTCGCTGCCAATCTAATAGCCCTGAAGGCTCATTAAAATCTTGTTCGTTACGCCAGCGGTGGGTACGCGTGTCAAGTACCACAACCTTAGGGCTAGTTGGTAATTCATAGTGCCAATAGTCGTAGTTTAATAATGGCTTATACAGTGGCGCTAAATGCCAAAAGCCATCCCCTCGGGCTTTTTTCAATGCCTCAAAGAACGGCCATGGTGTGTCACTGGCGCAGTTTCCCCAACCTTGAAACAACGCATAGCTGAGCATGGCGTTGCCGATAATCGCACGGCTAGCCGGGTGGGTATACACCGCTTGCTCCCAATTTGCGGTAAGGTTCCAATCATCAGTCACATCATGGTCGTCAAAAATCATCAAACTCGACACATGAGCAATTAGCCGTGCTGCATAAGGCTGCGAGGCAGCAAAATCAAGCACGTGGGTGCGCTCTTGTTGGAAGCTTTGGTAATGGGGGTGACTGTCACTGAGTTGGAGTTGCTCGGTGTCGATTAGTTGCCAACACGGTGCTCCCAAACTCAATAGGTAAAGCGCTATGAATTCTTCAAAATGCACCAAGTGGTTGGCACTTTTCACACTACTAAAGTGCGGCTCGTCGCGGCGCAACCAATAGCCTAATTGCCACTTCGAGCGCTTTTGCCATGGCGTATGGGGCAATTTACAAGCACGGTTATACAAGTCATCTTGTACTTGTTGGCTGAGCGCTATCAGCTGCTCACCCTCGCGATAAATGCCGAGACGCTCAATCAGCTGGTGGATAGCCAGAAGCATCGGCCCAGCCACGTCGTCAGCATAAATTTGATCGCCGCTAAGGAGCAACAGCTGCGGTCTTTTCTCGGCATTACTATGACTTTGCTGCATTAGCTTATCGCCCTGCACGAGGGCATCTTCACTGTAGTGATGAGGGTTGCGGCAGGAGCCATGAAGCACAGAGCGCAGTTGCTCCGGGATCAATAGACTTGGCAGTGTTGCATCAGCGTAGCAATAGTCACCCAAGTCATGGGCTTCGGAGCCAAAATACAGCTCATAGGATATGGATATCTCGGTACTAAATGCGCCATTCACTGGCGTAAGGGTGCAGTTATGGAGGTATAAATGCTCTCCCAGGCGCAGTGTTTCGGTGTGTTGCTCACTGGGGTACTGATGAAGCTTAAACACTGGCTCTAACGCCTGAGAAGTCGCTAGCTGGATGCGGATTTGCTGTTTCTCAGCGCGGCGCACTACAGGGCCTAAAAGCAACACTGGTAACGATGTCATTGCGCCGGCCCTACCCTAATTAACGCCGAGGAATACGGTTGAACAAGCGATAAAAGTTGTCGGTAGTGGCCGTAGCTAGCTCTTTATAACTTATGCCTTTAAGCTCAGCAATAAAATAGGCGACATCCTGCACATAAGCTGGCTGATTGGTTTTCCCACGATGCGGCACCGGTGCCAAATAAGGCGAGTCGGTCTCAATCAGTAACCTGTCGAGCGGAATTTGCTTAACGACATCACGTAACTGCTCAGCGTTGCGAAATGTCACAATTCCGGAGATAGAGATATAAAAGCCCAGATCCATGGCCTTTTTTGCCATGTCATAATCTTCAGTGAAGCAATGCAACACGCCACCACAGCGTTCAGCATGGTGTTCGCGCATGAGGTTAATGGTGTCCTCGCGCGCATCTCGGGTGTGAATAATAAGCGGTTTATCCAACTCGTTGGCGACATCAATATGGCCGACAAAACTCTCTAGTTGTACTGGCTTGGTTTCAGCACTGTAATAATAATCAAGACCGGTTTCACCAACGGCAACAACCTTATCACTGGCAGCCAATTGTCGGAGCTGGTCAATATTGAGCGCGTCTTTTTGGTCCAATGGATGCACCCCACAAGATGCCGAGACATCGCTGTAAGGAGCGATCGTCTCAAGCATTTGTGGAAATTTATCCAAGGTCACGTTAACACACAAAAAGTGTTCAACATCACGCTCTCGCGCCTGTTGTAAAACACCGTCTAAGTCGGTGTCTAGCTTATCAAAGTCAAGTTTATCGAGGTGGCAATGCGAATCTACAATCATGAAATACTGCTTGGTTGATATAAGGCCTTAGGCCTTACATGGTGTACGTTGGATTGCCGGAGTTTAACATAGTGCCGAGCATTTTTTCGATCTTGTCGCGCACATGCGTCTTATCGTCGATAAAACCGATGCCGATACCCGGGGGGTTAGAGCTCTGCGCGCCAATCGGCGTCACCCATACGACTTTCCCGGTGACCACATCGTCTTCGAGCGAGTCTGGCAAGGTAACGCGTAGCGCCAGCGATTGGCCCATTTCGTAATTCATGTTGGTACGCACGAACAAGCCGCCACTTTTTATATAAGGCATATAACAACGATACAACTCATCCAAATCGTCTAATTCTACAAGTAGCTCTTGCACATTGGCTCCTTTATTATTGGAATTCTCGTCTTAGGGTGCGCAGCAACTGCGACACCGCCAAAGTAATATTCAGTCCTGAGGTCTGTGTTAACGTTTCACTAAAGCGTTGCAATTGCTGTTCACAACGTTGCAGCGACGCAAAACTGGCCCCTTTTTGAGACTGTTGCAATAAAAATTGGCTGACAAACAGCCTAAAGATAGCAATATATTGTGAGTTTTGCGTCAAAATATCAACTAACTTGTGCCCATCTGTGCCATTTTGTAGCTGGCTAACTGCCTGATACAAGGTTTGAATTTGCTCTAGCTCATCATTATCTTGCCAGTGCTTTAGTAACAAAGGTTGCGAGATAAAGTGCTTTGCAAAGGCGCTTGCCATTGCCATCGCCGCATGGTGAGTTAGCCACTGCTGCACTGCATGCTCATCATCCACATATACGTGTTGCTTAGCACAGCGGCTTAGAATCGTTGCCGGCAACGTGGCACTGTCTGAACTTAATAGCCACAGGTAACAGTGCGCGTTAGGCTCTTCCAAGGTTTTTAACAAAGCATTACTGGCCGCCACCGTCATGCGTTGAGCCTCAGGGACAATGATACATTTAGCTCCCCCTTGCTGCGCACTGTGATGGACAAAATCACTAATGGCGCGCACACTGTCGACCCCGATAGAGGCCCCCTCATCGCTCAACACTAAGCTATCTGGGTGTGTGCCTGCTTGGTTGAGCTGACAGCTTTTGCATTGTCCACAGGGGTGCATACCCTCATTATGGTGGCATAACAGCGCCTCACTTAAATACTCAGCAAGTGCCCTTTTACCAACGCCCTGTGGACCGTAGAGTAAATGTGCGTGGTGCAAACGCCCTTGCGCAAACTGGCGGGCATACTGTTGCCCAATAGTACTTAACCATGGGTACATTATCGTCTCGCTATAAACTCACAGAGCGTTTGCTCAATATCCTGATGCACTTTTTCAATTGCTTGAGAGGCATCAATAACAACAATACGTTCATCCTGTTCAGCAAGTTCAAGATAGCGAGCGCGTGTGCGCTCAAAAAAACTTAAGTCTTCACGCTCGATGCGATCTAACTCACCTCGGCCTCGAGCACGAGCCAGACCTAAAGCAGGTTCGATATCTAAATACACAGTAAGATCGGGGCGGGTACCGGCCAGTACATACTGGCTAAGGAAGTTCATCACTTCATAAGAAATTTGTCGACCGCCACCTTGATAAGCCTGTGATGATAAATCGTGACGATCGCCAAGCACCCATTGGCCACTGGCAAGCGCCGGGCGAATCACATTTTCCAATAGCTGCGAGCGTGCAGCGTACATCAATAGTAACTCGGTTTGCGTACTAATGGATTCTTTCTCTGCATGTTTAACAATAGTGCGCAGCTGCTCAGCCACGGGCGTGCCACCGGGCTCGCGGGTAGTAATATAGTCAATGTTGGCGCGCGACAAGGTGTCGGCGCAAATTTTCATTGCCGTCGACTTTCCCGACCCCTCAAGGCCTTCAATTACAATAAACTTAGCTGTCATTTCGACTCTTTAACTGATACTGACGTACGGCTCGGTTATGATCTTCAAGCCGTTTTGAAAACTGATGACTACCATCGCCCTTGGCGACAAAATAATAATAGTCTGATTGTTGCGGTTGCACCGCAGCCACTAAGGCCGCTTTTGACGGCATGGCAATGGGCGTAGGCGGCAAGCCATCAATACGATAGGTATTATATGGCGTTTTTTCACGTAGATGAGCGCGGGTAATATTGCCATCGAATTCAGGGCCAATACCATAGATAACCGTAGGATCAGTCTGCAAGCGCATACCTTTGTTAAGACGGTTAACAAACACCGATGCAATTAACGCTCGCTCCCCTGCGACACCGGTTTCTTTCTCTATAATTGAGGCTAAAATTAATGCCTCATCAGCACTATTGAGTGGCGAACTGCTACTACGTTGCTGCCATGCTTGGTCTAATTCAATTTCCATTTTACGATGGGCGCGAGTCAGCACCTGCACGGCATGGTCTCCGCCATGATAATGATATGTATCGGGAAAAAAGCGCCCTTCCAGCTGCTCATCCAGCGGCTTTCCAAGAAATTTGTCGCCCCAATGCAACGGCTTTTCTATATAGGGAGCGCGCTGAAGTCGACTCAGCACCTGGCGCAGGTTATCGCCTTCAATAATGGTGAAGCTAAACTGGTGCTCTTTGCCTTGGCTAATTTGTCTAAATGCGGCAAGTGCAGTGCCCGGATTGAGCTGATAAAGTCCGGCTTTAAGATCAGTTAACGTGGGGTCAAGCTTGGCTAATACTTGGAATCGCCAGCAGCTATCAAGCCATTGCTTTTGCTGCCACTGGCGGCACAGTTGATTGAACCCGGTGCCACTGTGTACCTCCACCAACTGAGATTCAGGTAAATGCAGTGGTGCCACCATAGCTTGTTTAATTTGATAGTAACCCGTTGCCGTCGCAACAATGGCTAACAACAACACCGATATGACCACCCGTAACATTAACCCAATCCCTTATTATTCAGTGCGTTGGTGAGCACGCTTTTACTAATATCTACATTGTAGTCGTGATGTGCCAAGCGCTTTATGGGGATCACTCCCATCAAACTGTTACAACAATACAAGGCATCCACACTGAAGAGTGTGGCCAAGTTTACACGTTGCTCGCGCACAGCTAAATGTTGACTTAAATGCGTTAAATACACCCCTTTTACTCCCGCTTGGTCAAGTTTTGGGGTAAACCACTGGCCTTGTTGATACAGCAACAAATTAGCGCTGGAAGTCTCAATAACATTATCGGTTGTATCAAGTACTAGCATATCATCACTGGGTGCTTTTGCGGCTTCTTGCTTCACCAATACTTGCTCCAAACGATTAAGCGTTTTCAACCCTGCTAACAGCGGTTGCTGTGCTAAACGGGTCTGCGCAATCGACAAGCTCAAGCCGGTCTCTGCCAATGTTTGATACTGAGTGGGGTACGGCATTAATCGCACAATACGCTGGATGTGGGCATCTGTTGGAGGAGCATAACCACGCCCGCCACTGCCACGTGTGTACACTATTTTAAGAACATAGTCATCGCTTGGGGCCATTGCTATTAAAGCATCTACGTCTACTTCGAGCGCAGCTATGTCTAATTCAGGGAAACCTAAGCGAGTTGCACACTGTTGCAATCGAGCAATATGCAAAGGCCACAGTTCAACCTCACGATGGCTGACTTTAGCGGTGGTAAAAAAACCATCACCATAATTCAACCCACGATCATTGATACTTAAAGAAGTGGCCACTTGGCCGTTTATTATTGTTTTATCCATATAAAAAAGCTCGGTCATAACCGAGCTTATAGTACCAGTATCGCCCTAGTGCGGTCTACGCCGTAACTAGGGATTCACTTTATACTTTTTTGAATAACAATGAACCGTTAGTACCACCAAAGCCAAACGAGTTACACAGTGCATAATCAAGTTTTGCATCTCGCGCAGTATGGGCAATGTAATCTAGATCACAGCCATCGTCCGGGTTATCCAAATTAATGGTCGGTGACACCTGCTGGTCGCGCAGCGATAGGATAGTGATGATTGATTCAACAGAACCCGCCGCACCTAGAAGGTGGCCCATCATCGATTTCGAAGAGCCGACCATGACTTTATTGACGGCATCACCAAAGACGTTTTTCACGGCTTGGGTCTCTGCCTTATCACCTGCAGGAGTCGACGTTCCGTGCGCATTGATATAACCCACTTGATCTGGGTTCACGGCTGCATCTTTTATAGCATTGGCCATTGATAAACCGGCGCCAGCACCATCCGCTGGCGGCGAAGTCATATGGAAAGCGTCGCCGCTCATACCAAAACCGACGAGCTCAGCATAAATATTAGCGCCTCGCGCTTTAGCATGCTCATACTCTTCGAGCACAATCACACCTGCACCATCAGAGAGTACAAAACCATCGCGGTCTTTATCCCACGGACGTGACGCCGCTTGCGGGTCGTCGTTGCGAGTGGAGAGCGCTCGTGCGGCGCTAAAGCCGCCCATACCCATTGGCGTAGATGCTTTTTCAGCACCACCGGCAAGCATGGCATCGGCATCGCCATAGGCAATCATACGAGCGGCATGACCAATATTGTGCAAACCGGTCGTACAGGCAGTAACAATGGAGATATTCGGTCCACGCAGACCTTTCATAATAGAAAGATGGCCAGAGATCATATTAATAATGGTCGATGGCACATAAAAAGGCGACAGTTTACGTGGGCCTACATTTAGAAGCTTTTCGTGGTTTTCTTCAATCAGAGACAAGCCACCAATACCAGAACCTACAGCTACACCAACGCGATCAGCATTTTGTTCGGTGATTTCTAAGCCAGAATCGTCCAACGCCTGAAGGCCTGCAGCGATACCATATTGGATAAATAAATCCATTTTCTTGGTATCTTTTTTTGCCATGTAATCAGTGGCATCAAAATCTTTAATTAAACCGGCGAACTTGGTGCCAAAATCTGTTGTATCAAAATGGGTGATAGGGCCTATGCCACTTTGTCCATTTAATAAACCTTGCCAGGTAGACGCTACATCGTTACCCAGCGGCGTTAGCATACCTAAGCCAGTCACTACGACTCGACGTTTAGCCACGGTGTCCTCCAAAAGGGAATATGTGATGGGAGTCTCAGATAGACTAAGGGCAGCTGAATGCTGCCCTTAAATAGAAATGCGTTGATTACTCAGCGTGAGCTGTAACGTAATCGATAGCTGCTTGAACTGTAGTGATCTTCTCAGCTTCTTCGTCTGGGATCTCAGTATCGAATTCTTCTTCTAGCGCCATTACTAGCTCAACAGTATCAAGAGAGTCCGCACCTAGATCGTCAACGAAAGACGCTTCAAGCTTTACTTCTTCTTCTTTAACACCTAGCTGCTCAACGATGATTTTCTTTACGCGTTCTTGGATGTCGCTCATTCTTCTTTCCTTTATTTAAACGCTATTGCGTTATTTTTCAGATTGCGGCGTAGTTTACGCAGCATATTTGTCTGATTCAAGGATTTGCCCAGAGTTTTTTGGCTGGTCAAACCTCTAAGATTCAAAAGTTGCCCTTTTATCGCCCATTTTCACAGCGATTTCAAGTATGTTTAAAGCAAGATCACAAAAACTTCAACGTTTTGAGCCGAGTTTTTGCGACCTTTTTACGGCTGTTTTAGCCTTTACACCATGTACATTGCGCCATTTACATGCAAAGTTTCACCAGAAACGTATGCGCCCGCATCAGAGGCTAAATAACAAACCGCAGCGGCAATCTCAGACGGGTGTCCCAAACGTCCTGCCGGTACATTGGCAAGCGTAGCCGCTTTTTGCTCATCAGTCAGCTCATCAGTCATATCTGTTTGAATAAAACCTGGAGCCACAACGTTTACAGTAATACCTCGCGAAGCCACTTCACGGGCTAAAGACTTTGAAAAACCGATAACACCCGCTTTGGCAGCGGCATAGTTTGCTTGCCCAGCATTACCCATGGTGCCAACAACCGAGCCGATGTTAATAATACGCCCTGACTTTTTCTTCATCATTGGCCGCAACACCGCTTTCGATAAACGATAAATAGCCGACAAGTTGGTATCGATAATGTCCTGCCACTCATCGTCTTTCATGCGCATTAAGAGGTTATCGCGGGTGATACCGGCATTATTAACAAGCACATCAAGATCGCCGAAATCAGCTTTAATGGCCGCTAACGTGTCAGCAATAGAGTCACTGTCCGTGACATTTAGCTTGTAGCCTTTACCGTTTTCACCTAAGTATGCAGAAATTTTCTCTGCACCGTTGTCGCTGGTCGCGGTGCCGGCAACCGTGGCGCCCTGCTCTACGAGTAATTCAGCGACCGCTTTACCGATACCTCGGCTGGCGCCCGTTACTAATACAACTTTGCCTTCTAAGGAAAATAAATTTGCCATCATTGTTCTCTTTTATTTCGCTGCATCAATACTGGCGATGTCATTCACTGCACTGCATGCAACTGATTTATCAATTCGTTTCACCAGCCCTGTAAGTACTTTACCTGGGCCAAATTCATACGCTTGTGTCACACCCTGCTTTGCAATAGCTTGCATGGTTTCAGTCCAACGTACAGGCGAATACAGTTGGCGGACCAAGGCATCTTTGATTGCTTCAATGTCTTGCTCGGCACTGACATCAACATTGTTAATGACACTGTATTTAGGTGCTTGCAACGCCAACGCATCTAAATCAGCCTTTAATTGCTCTGCCGCTGGCTTCATCAACTCACAGTGTGATGGCACACTCACAGCAAGTGGTAATGCACGTTTCGCTCCGGCCTCTTTACAGGCTTCACTGGCGCGCTCTACGGCTTCTTTGTTACCGGCAATCACCACTTGGCCTGGTGAATTATAATTCACCGGTGCAACCACTTGATCTTGCGCGCTCTGGGCACACGCTTTGGCGATTGCATCATCATCTAAACCAATAATCGCAGCCATTGAGCCGACGCCAGCAGGAACCGCCTGCTGCATATATTGGCCACGCTTTTCTACAAGTTTCACGCCATCGGCCAGGCTCAATACCCCAGCACATACCAGTGCTGAATACTCGCCTAGACTGTGCCCAGCAAGCACCAACTCGTGACCTTGATCTGTTTGCTGTTGCCAATGGCGGAAAATGGCCACTGATGCACACAGGAGTGCTGGTTGCGTACGATGGGTTTCATTTAGCTTGTCTTGTGGACCATTAAGTACCAAGTCAGCCAAATCATAGCCAAGGGCATCAGACGCTTCACGGAAGGTCTCTTGCACAGTGCTCGACTCAGCCAATAGCTCGGTTAACATACCAACGCTCTGGGAGCCTTGACCTGGAAATAAAATTGCGATTTTTTCAGACATATGCTGCTCTTTTCGTTTGTTTTAGCGATGTTCGCGAATATTGGCAGGCAGTTAATGAGGAGGGAGGTTGGCGCAGCGCTTAACTCGCGTCTTGCATGGGTTCATGCTCTGCAAAGGCCGTTTGTATCTTCTCTGGCAACTGTCGTTGCACTTCCCTTACAGCCTCATTAATTGCCGCAAGAAATGCACTCGCTGAGGCATTTCCGTGACTTTTAACCACTATACCGCGCAATCCTACCAAAGATGCACCGTTATACTGGTCGGGGTTCACCTTTTTATATATTTTTTTTATGACAGGCATAAGAATTAGCGCCAAACCGCGATAAAGCAAATGCTTTTTCAATGCACGCGTCATCTTGTGCATAATCAATTTAGCGATGCCTTCGCAGGTCTTGAGCGCCACGTTACCGACAAAGCCCTCACACACGATCACATCTGACTTGCCGCTAAAAATATCACTGCCCTCGCTGTAACCAGTGTAATTAAGCGCGGGGTTCTTTTGCATCATCTGCGCCGCTTCTTTAATGCCTTCATGACCTTTAATATCTTCCGAACCGATATTAAGCAAGCTCACACGGGGGTGTTCGATATCTTGTGACTCGCGAGCAACCACCGATCCCATAATGCCAAATTGATACAAAGTATGGGCGTCACAGTGAACGTTAGCGCCTAAATCAAGTAAATAAACCGGTTTTTTGGTCTCAGTGGGCACCGATGAGATCAGCGCTGGGCGTTTAATACCAGGCAGCATTTTCAGCACATAATGGGCCATAGCAAATAATGCGCCGGTATTCCCAGAACTAACACAAGCCTGCGCTTTACCTTGCTTGACTAAATCTAGGGCAATACGCATCGATGCGTCTTTTTTGTTACGCAGCGCAGAAGCTGGCTCGTCAGCATTGGTGACAATTTGCGTGCAGTGCTGAATTTTTAATCGTGGATGTTGCAGTGCATCGAGCTGAGAAAGTTGCTCTTGTAATAACTGCTCATTACCGCAGAGGATCAGGGTAAGTGTTGGATGTAGATGAACCGCTTCAACTGCGGCGGGGATAGATGAACGGGGGCCGTAATCGCCCCCCATCATATCTAACGCAATGGTTAGACTGCGTTGCATAAAGCAATCTCTTACTTAGAAACTACTTTAACGCCTTTGTAGTAGCCGTCTGCAGTGACGTGGTGACGACGGTGAGTTTCACCAGTCACTTTATCAACTGTTAGAGCTGGACCACTGATCGCATCGTGTGAACGACGCATACCACGTCTTGCACGAGACTTTTTGCTTTTTTGTACCGCCATTAGCCTTCTCCTAAGAATCTTTCTTAAGTTGTTTCAAAATTTCAAATGGATTTGGTTTTTCATCTTCTGCCTCGATCTCTCCAAAGCTTTTCGCTTCTTCAGAGTATCGACAAGATGCTTCGTCATGCATAGGCACGATAGGAATAGCCAATATCAACTCATCTTCCACTAATTTCCGAAGGTTGACTTCGCCGTTCTCATCTAGCTCCACGACATCATAGTAATCCGGAAGATCACCAGACTCTGCACCTATGCCAACTGGCGTATAAGCAAAGTGTTGATCCAAATCCAACCTAAACTCTTCATTGCAACGCTGACAGGTTAGTGTCACCGTGGTCTTAATCGACCCCGACAGCACCGTTAAACCTTGCTCGTCATGTTTGCAATGAACATGTACCGCTATCTCACCACTTGAGTCCAGCACAACTTGCTCGAATCGAGAAAGTTCTTCAAGCCGAACCACGCCGTCATATTCTAACTTGCGTGTTGCGGCCCTGCCCGGGTCAAGGGTGACGGGAATCTTCACCTTTTGCATAGGGGCTGCATCATATAGATAGTTGCTAGTAGAGTCAAAATAAAATTCGACTTTCCTTTTGTTTTTCGCCCGATTGCGCCGTATTCTAAGGCCGATGTTTAACAAATCGATGATCGGGCCATGAAATTAGCTTTTATCTTAGCCTCTAGTTCGCCATTTCGGCAGCAATTATTAAAAAAAATTATCCCTGAATTCACTCATTTTTCCCCAGATATTGACGAAACACCTGAACACAATGAAGCCCCAGAAGTATTAGTACGTCGCCTCGCCCTCGCCAAAGCTAATGCCGCGCACCAACACTATAACAAAGGCATCGTAATAGGCTCTGATCAGGTCGCTGTGCATCAAGGCGACATTTTAGGAAAACCGCATACGGTTGCTCGAGCTCAGCAACAACTGGCGCGCTTTAGTGGCGATGAAGTCACCTTTTTAACTTCGCTGGCATTGCTTGATTTAGAAACGGATAAGACCCAAGTAGTTGTCGAACCTTTTACGGTGCAGTTTCGCACCCTAAGCGAGCAGCAAATTGCCAATTATATTGCTAAAGAGCAACCGCTTAATTGTGCAGGCAGCTTTAAAAGCGAAGGCTTAGGGGTTTGTTTATTTGCTCGCATGCAGGGGAATGACGCTAATAGCCTGATAGGGCTGCCGCTGTTGCAACTCAACACCATGCTACTGAATTGGCAAATTGACCCGCTAGCGCTTTAATAACGTACGCAACTCGCTGAAATGATCGACGGTTGCAACGGGGGAAAACTGTTGCAACTGCGCGGCATTATGCACCCCGAAGGTGACTCCCACGGCATCGACCTTAGCATTGGCCGCCAGCTGCATATCAATTTGCGTATCCCCAATCATCAGTGCTTTATCAGCACTGACATCACACATTGTTAAAATTTGCTCGAGCATATCGGGGTGTGGTTTTGAATGAGCCTCACAACTGGTGCGCGTATACTCAAAATAATCAGTCAACTGAGACTCAGCGAGTAAGCGGTCTAAACCCTTGCGGCTTTTACCCGTCGCCACCGCCAGCCGATAACCCTGGCTCTTAAGCGCTGCAAGGGTCGTTTCAACCTCAGCAAAAAGTGGCGTTGGCGCATTATCTTCATACACATAGTGATGTTTGTAGCGCGCCACCAGGTCGGTGTGGAGTTGACTGTGCTCGGGAAATAACGTGGCAATCGCGGTTTCTAAGCTCAACCCGATAATATTCTTGGCCGCCTCATCGGTGGGTTCTGGCACGCTAAAATGACGCGCAGCGCCTTGCAGGGTGGCAACAATTTTGCCTACCGAGTCCATCACCGTGCCGTCCCAATCAAAAATAATAAGCTCTTTGCTATTAAGCACGACGTAACTTCTCCAAACAATGCGTTAATGCCTTGTCTAACGGTGCTTCAAGTGCCAAGGTGGTTTCCGTTTTAGGATGAATAAAACGCAGCTCGCGAGCGTGCAAGAACAAGCGGTTCAGGCCCGATTCGCGCATCGCGGTATCAAATACTTGCTCGCCATATTTATCATCACAGGCAATCGGGTGGCCTTTGCACTGGGTGTGCACGCGGATTTGGTGGGTCCGTCCGGTCACTGGCGATGCCTGAACTAAGGAGCACTGTTCAAAACGCTCGAGCACGCGAAAACGAGTATGGGACGCTTTACCCCGTTCATGGTCAACCCGCACCACTCGCTCACCGGATTGCAGAGTGTTTTTATTGAGCGGCTCAGTCACATTGCGCACCTTAGCATCCCATTGTCCGGCAACCAGCGCCCAATAGTTTTTCTCCATGGTCTTTTCTCGCAGTTGCTCATGCAAGCCTTTTAACACCGCGCGTTTTTTAGCAATCAATAAACACCCGGAGGTGTCACGGTCTAAGCGGTGCACTAATTCCAGGCTCTTCTCCTGCGGCCGCAGCGCTCGTAACGCCTCAATCAAGCCAAAACTTAAGCCGCTGCCACCATGCACCGCCATACCTGCGGGTTTATTGATGACAATAAGGTACTTATCTTCGAATAAAATAGCGTCTTCGAGCTTGCTCACTTTATCAAGATTAGTAGGTACCTGCTGCTCTGGACGCTCGGCAATTTTTATCGGCGGAATGCGCACAGTATCGCCGCTTTGCAGCTTATACACCGGCTTCACCCGCTTTTTGTTCACCCGCACTTCGCCTTTGCGCAAAATACGGTATACCGCGCTTTTGGGCACCCCTTTTAGTTTGGTAATCAAAAAGTTGTCGATGCGCTGTCCGCTGTAGTCTTCATCGACTGTTACAAAGCTTACCTGAGTGCCTATGGAGTCTTTCATTGCCTAATCACTGATTTGAGTCATAATTTAGTTGCTAACGCAGCGGTTTTAATGGGATAATCCAAGCACGTAAAACCACCGTTAAGCGGTAGTTGTTTACGTTGCCATTGGCTTAGGCCAAACTTGCGTGAAACACATTCTGGGAAAGCGATCATACAGATTCGAGCTCGTATTTCCACAGCTTTTATCACCCAGAACCCACGTGACGGCAGTAGCAAGCAATGCGCGTAATAGATTGCTTCGCTGGCTGCGACCGCAAGTGGCAAGCGCCCAAAAGGGCAAGCGGAAACGAACAATAAAACGATGGGTTTTTGCTTTGATTAAGCACATGCTTAGGGCAAATACCACTAATGTAGACAATGAACATAATGCTATCGACCACCGTGAAGGTGTATCGGTAAAAACGACACAGTCATCTTGTTGAAGATAAACTGCACTGCGTAAAGTCCACGCATTGAGCGTGGCAAATAAGGCCCTATTGGCCGCTATTTTTATCGCCAGTTGCAACACAAGGTGAAACTAGAACGTTAAGCTTTTGCGTTAAAAGCCCAGTCGTGAGACTGCACCGAAGACAAAAATAAGAGCGCCGAAAGACCTAAGTGGTCGGGCACTATGCACAGAATTTAAGAGTAACAATATGAAACGTATGCTAATCAATGCGACGCAGCAAGAAGAAATGCGCGTTGCACTGGTTGATGGCCAGCGCCTGTATGATTTAGATATCGAAAGCCCTGGACACGAACAAAAAAAAGCCAATATTTACAAGGGTAAAATTACCCGCATCGAACCTTCACTTGAAGCCGCTTTTGTTGATTATGGCGCCGAACGCCACGGTTTCTTACCTCTAAAAGAAATCGCTCGTACTTACTTCCCTAGCGGTTATACCTTCAACGGTCGCCCAAACATCAAAGACGTGATCAAAGAAGGTCAAGAAGTCATTGTTCAGGTTGATAAGGAAGAACGGGGTCAAAAAGGCGCGGCTCTGACTACCTTTATTAGTGTTGCTGGTAGCTACCTTGTACTGATGCCGAATAACCCTCGCGCCGGCGGTATTTCTCGTCGCATTGAAGGTGAAGAGCGTGCCGAATTAAAAGACGCACTTAGCCGCTTAGATTTGCCTAAAGGCATGGGGTTGATTGTCCGCACCGCTGGTGTTGGTAAATCATTCGAAGAGCTTGACTATGACCTTAAGGCCCTGCTGGTTCACTGGCAAGCAATCAAAGAAGCAGCCGATAGCGATAAAGCCCCTTTCTTGATTCACCAAGAAAGCAACGTGATTTTCCGCGCTATTCGTGATTACTTACGCCGTGATATTGGTGAAATCCTAATTGATAAGCCAAAAGTATTCGAAGAAGCCAAAGCGCATATTGAGCGCTTCCGCCCTGACTTCATGAGCCGAGTAAAGTTGTATCAAAACGATGTGCCTTTGTTCACTCATTACCAAATCGAAAGCCAAATTGAGTCAGCGTTCCAGCGTGAAGTACGCTTACCATCAGGTGGTTCAATCGTTATTGACCCAACTGAAGCCCTGACGTCTATTGATATCAACTCGTCAAAGGCAACCAAAGGCAGTGATATCGAAGAAACGGCCTTGAACACCAACTTAGAAGCGGCCGATGAAATCGCCCGTCAATTGCGCCTGCGTGATCTTGGTGGCCTGATCGTAATCGACTTTATCGATATGACTCCTCCACGTCACCAACGTGAAGTAGAAAACCGCTTAAAAGACGCTGCACGCCAAGACCGTGCCCGCGTGCAAATCGGTAAGATTTCTCGTTTTGGCCTGTTGGAAATGTCGCGTCAACGTTTGCGCCCTTCTCTTGGTGAAGCGAGCCAGGGCACCTGCCCACGCTGTAGCGGCCAAGGCACAATTCGCTCAAACGAATCCATTGCCCTTTCAATTTTGCGCTTGATTGAAGAAGAAGCGATCAAAGACAACACCTCGCAAGTGAATGCCCAGGTCCCTGTTGCCGTCGGTGCTTACCTGTTAAATGAAAAACGCCGCAGCGTACAACGAATCGAAAAACGTCATAACTGTGATGTAGTGATCATTCCAAACCAACACATGGAAACACCTCACTATGAAGTAGTGCGTTTGCGTAAAGATGAAACCTTAGAAGCGGCTAGCTACGAGCAGATTGCTGAGCCTGAGGCGGAAGCAGTCGAGTACTCACGCGCACCTGTCGCACCGAAGCGCGAAGAGCCTGTGCTTAAGGGTGTAGTTATGCCGAAGGACCCGGCGCCAGTGAGCGCCCCTAAAGCGCAACCCAAAGCCACAGAAGAGCCAGGTTTACTAAGCCGTATCGGGCAATGGTTGAAGAGCTTGTTTAGTGATGAGCAAGAGCAGCCAGAGCAAGATAAGCAACGTAAACAACAGAGCAATAACGAGCGTCGTGGCGGTGGTGATCGTCGTCGCAATAATCAGCGTCGTCGTAATAATCAATCGCGCAATAAGCCAAAAGGTCCGCGCACGCAAAACGCCGAGGTTGCTGAGCAAGATAAAGATAAGGCTGAAGAAAGCAATAATCGAAACGAGCGCGGTGGCGAACGCGGTGGTAATCGCAATAAGCGTCGTCGTGGCGGTCAAAACCGTCGTCGCGATAACCGCAACGACAACAACACCACCAACGAGCAAGAAAGCAAAGATATTGCGAACACTGCCAAAGACGCGCAAAGCGACGAGCAACAACAAGCGAAGCCAAAGCAGCGTCGCCAACGTCGCAACCTGCGTAAAAAAGTACGTGTAGAAAACACTCAGAACAACACTGCAAGCGAAGAAAAGCCAGCTGCTGTTGAAAACCCTGAGCAGCAAGCAGCTGTAGCTCAGCCAGAAAAGGCACTTGAGAAGGCGGATAAGCCAACCAAGCCAACACAAGGTAAAGAGCAAAAGCAGCAAAATACTGCGGACAAGCACAATGATGTGGCTGCAAAGAAAGCATCGCTTGACGAAGCACCGCAAACCATTGACGAACAAGCGCAGAGCAATGAGCAAGGTGAAGGTGAAAAAGAGGGTCGTACCCGTACTCGCCGCTCACCACGTCACTTACGCGCTGCGGGTCAACGCCGCCGTCGTGATAAGCAAGAAGGTGACAGTGATTCACCGGCATTTGTACCCGTCGCAGATCAAGCCATGGCTGAGCAGTCGCAACAACCAAGCGATGACACACCAGAGCAAGTGAACGACGATACAAAAACGACTGCAGCCACTGACAACGCAGCAGCAGAGACAGCGCCAACTAACGGTACGCAAGAGACCGCTGAGCAGGCCCCGGCTATAGAAGCTGAAGCAGCTCCGGTCGCGGCCGTGCAAGAAGAGACCGCTCCCGCCGCTGAGCAAATCATTGATACTGATGAGCCAGCAGCCGAGGGACAGCCTGAGCAAAGCGTTGCTGAGGTAGAATCTGGAGAACCTGCGCAGCAGCCTGAGGCTGAAGTCGCTGAAGCATCCGCGTCTAACGAAGCGAAACAGCCTCAGAGCGAACCTGAAGCACCATCAGAGCCAGAAGATAAGCCGTCAGCTGAACCCGCACCCGCAGCCGTAGTTGAGCAAGAAACGGCTGAGCCTTCAGCTGAGCCTTCAGCTGAGCCTTCAGCAAAGCCTGCACCTGAGCCGCAGCGAGCGGTAACACCCGCTGCAAGCAAAACTTTAGGTCATGCCAGTGCGCCTGCGACACAACCACAAGCGGTAGCATTGGTGGCTGCTTCTGAAGTGCCGAAAGCCATGCCAAGCGAAGCGCGTATGACGCTACAAAGCAGCACATTGAAGCCTGGTTCGGTTGCACCGGTAGGCCATGCTTATGCCGATGCAGCAACGCCGAAGACAGTGTCCACTGACACCAAGGTGGCACACGCTGCACACCAAGATGAGCATCAAGCACAGACAGTCAACGACTAAGGCGCTTGTACCTGACTAGTCCTGAAATAAGTTGACACTTATTTTGATTAAAACGCCTGATGTACTTCATCGGGCGTTTTGTATTTTAGAGCCAGGTGTGGGCGTCTCTTA